>DASTWW010000242.1:0-4189 GCA_035765755.1 Nocardioidaceae bacterium | reverse complement strand
CGGGTAGGACGGCAGCCCCTTGTGCGGGCCGTGCTGCACCTCCTGCCGGAAGTTTGACAGCTGCTCGGCGGTGAGCCGGCCCTCGAGGAACGCGCGGGCGTAGAAGCCGGGGGAGGCGTGCCCCTGGAAGAACACCTGGTCGCCGCCGCCCGGGTGGTCCTTGCCCCGGAAGAAGTGGTTGAAGCCGACCTCGTACAGCGACGCGGCCGACTGGTAGGTGGCGATGTGCCCGCCGACCTCGAGGCCCTTGCGGTTGGCCGCGGAGACCATCACCGCCGCGTTCCAGCGGATGAAGGCGCGGATGCGCCGCTCGACGTCCTCGTCGCCGGGGAACCACGGCTCCTGCTCCGGCGGGATGGTGTTGATGTAGTCGGTGCTGCGCAGCGCGGGCACGCCGACCTGGTGCTGGCGGGCGCGCTCGAGCAGCTTGAGCATCACGTACCTGGCCCGGGCCCGACCCCGCTCGTCGAGCAGTGCGTCGAGGGACTCGAGCCACTCGCGGGTCTCGTCCGGGTCGATGTCGGGGAGCTGGGTGGGCAGCCCCTCGTGGATCACCGAAGGCGCCATGGGGCGTTCGTTTGTGTTCGCCACGATTCCTCTGTTCCGTTCCAGGGATGTTCGCCGGGGGGCTCGGATCGCGAGCCGCTCCCCTTCCATCGTGTCACGCTCCCGTGAAGGGTGTAATCCAGCCCGCCCCTCCGTCGTACCGACATCGTGTCGATATCGCGACCTATGCGTCGCGGTAGGCGTACCGACATCGTGTCGATATCGCGACCTACGCGTCGCGGTAGGCGTACCGATATCGGTCAGACGACGGCGAGGGGCAGGTGCGGGGGAGGAGGGAGTACGACGCGGACCGGGTCGCCCGGGCGCACCTGACCGGAACGTACGACGACCGCCATCACCCCGGCCTTGCGGAAGACCCGGCCCTGGTCGTCGCGCGGCAGCATCAGCGGGAGCAGCCCGTCGGAGAACCGGTCGATCTGCCAGCACGGGTTCCGCAGGCCGGTGATCCGCACCTGCGCGTCCGCCCCGAGCTGGAGCAGCGCGCCGACCGGCAGCCCCAGCAGGTCCACGCCGGTCGTGCTCACGTTCTCGCCGAGGTCGCCGGGAGCCAGTCGGTGACCGTGCCCGGCCACCTCGGCGAACAGCTCGGTCTGGATCAGGTGCACCTGGCGCAGGTTCGGCTGCGAAGGGTCCCGCGCCACCCGGGACCGGTGCTGCACCGTGGTCCCGCAGTGCGCGTCCCCGTCCACGCCGAGCCCCTCGACCAGCCGGATGGACGCCCGCGGCGGCTTGGAGAACCGGTGCTCGGTGTCCGCACCCACCGAGAGCACCCGCGGCCCAGGGTGCGGCGGAAGCGTCATGCGCCCAGCGTGGCACACCCCGCTGGCGGCGTTCCCCAGGGACACTGGAAGGGTTGCGCCGACGAGGCGTTTCCGGTGGACTACACGCGAGACTCGGAAGACCCGGTGCCGCCGGCACGGGGCCGACACCGTTTGGAGGAGAGCTTTGAGCGCGACCGCGGGTGGCCCCGACGGCACCGCCACCCAGAATGCCGGGAGCCGGCTGGGCTTGAAGTCGGGGATGGTCGTTCAGGAGCTGGGGTGGGACGAGGACGTCGACGACGGACTCAGGATGGCCATCGAAGATGCCATCGACGCCGACATGGTCGACGGGGACTACGGCAACGTGGTCGACTCCGTGGTCCTGTGGTGGCGCGACGAGGACGGGGACCTCGTCGACGCCTTGGTGGACTCCCTCACCGACCTCGTCAGCGGGGGCGTGATCTGGCTGCTGGCCCCGAAGGTGGGCCGGCCCGGCGCGGTGGATCCCGCCGACATCGCCGAGGCCGCGCCGGTCGCGGGGCTGGCCACCACGACGACCGCGGCGGTCAGCAAGGACTGGAGCGCGACCCGGCTGGTCGCCCCCAAGACCCCGCACTGAGACCCAGCGGTGGGGCCCATCCGGGGCATGTGAGACTGGACCCGTGATGCTGGGCAGCGCCGGCGAACGGGTCGCCAAGGAACTGACCACGCTCAAGGTGCTGACCGCAGCGGGCGTGATCCGGCCGTACCCACCTCGCGTGCTGGCCGGCATGGCCAAGGCGCTGCTCGACTGGGGCCTGGGCCCCGCCGGCGGGTTCACCACCCTCGCGCAGCGCGCCCCGGACCAGGTCGGGCTGATCGACGAGCGCGGCCCGCTGACGTTCGCCGAGATCCACCGGCGCAGCAACGGGCTGGCCCGCTCGTTGCGCGGCCTCGGAGTCGGCGAGGGCGACGGGGTGGCGGTCCTCTGCCGCAACCACCGAGGCTTCATCGACGCCACCCTGGCCGCCACCAAGCTGGGCGCCGACGTGCTGTACCTGAACACCGCGTTCGCCGCCCCCCAGGTGGCCGACGTGTTCCGCGCCGAGCGGCCCGCCGCGTTCGTGTACGACGAGGAGTTCACCGCGGTCGCCGACGGTGCCGTCGCGGCCCTCGACGACCCGCCGCGGCGGATCCTGGCCTGGCAGGACAGCGACGAGTCGACGCTGCCGACCCTGGACGGGCTGATCTCCGCGGCTCCGGAGGACAACCTCGCGCCGCCGCGCCGCCGTGCCCGGTCGGTGATCCTCACCTCCGGCACCACCGGCCGGCCGAAGGGCGCGGCCCGCGGCGAGGCGTCCATCGACGCCGCCGTCTCCCTGCTCTCCCGGCTGCCGCTGCGCCGCGGGTGGACCTCGCACGTGGCCGCCCCGCTGTTCCACACCTGGGGCTGGGCGCACCTCGCGCTGGCCATGCTGATGGGCTCCACGCTGGTGCTGCGCCGCCGGTTCGAGCCGGAGGAGTGCCTCCGCGCGGTCACCGAGCACGGCTGCGACTCGCTGGTGGTCATCCCGGTCATGCTGCAGCGGATCCTGCAACTGCCCGACGAGGTGCTCGACGGCTACGACCTGAGCTCGGTCAAGGTGGTCGCCGCCTCCGGCTCCGCGCTCCCCGGAGACCTGGCCACCAGCTGGATGGACCGGTTCGGGGACACCCTGTACAACATCTACGGCTCCACCGAGTGCGCGTGGGCCACCGTGGCCCAGCCGGCCGACCTGCGGGCCGCTCCCGGCACGGCCGGGCGTCCGCCGTACGCCACCGTCGTGCGGCTGTACGACGACCGTGGCCGGCCGGTCCCGGACGGGCAGCCGGGCCGGATCTTCGTGGCCAACTCCATGCTCTTCGACGGGTACACCGGCGGCGGTTCGAAGCAGACGATCGACGGCCTGATGGCCACCGGCGACGTGGGCCGCTTCGACGCCGACGGTCGGCTGTTCGTCGAGGGGCGCGACGACGAGATGATCGTCTCCGGAGGAGAGAACGTGTTCCCACGCGAGGTCGAGGACTGCCTCGCCACCCACCAGGACGTCGTGGAGGCTGCGGCGGTGGGCGTCGACGACGAGGAGTTCGGGCAGCGGCTGCGGGCGTTCGTCGTACCCACAGCTCCTGGGGCCGTCGACGAGGAGCAGCTCAAGGAGCACGTCCGGCACAGCCTGGCCCGCTTCAAGGTGCCGCGCGAGATCGTCTTCCTCGACACGCTGCCCCGCAACGAGACCGGCAAGGTCGTCAAGCGCGACCTGCACGACATCAAGGAGGCCTGAATGGCACTGGAGATCGGACAGCGCGTCCCGGACTTCGAGCTCAACGACCAACACGGGCAGGCGGTGAAGCTGAGCTCGTTCGCCGGCGACAAGTCGGTGGTGCTGGTCTTCTACCCGTACGCCTTCAGCCGGGTCTGCACCGGTGAGTTGAGCGACCTGCGGGACCGGCTGCCAGACTTCGTCTCCGACGACGTGCAGCTGCTGGCCCTGTCCTGCGACCCGATGTTCACGCTGCGCGCGTTCGCCGACGCCGACGACCTGAAGTTCCCGCTGCTCTCGGACTTCTGGCCGCACGGCGAGGTGTCGCGCGCGGTCGGCGTCTTCGACGAGGAGAAGGGCTGCTCGACCCGCTCGACGTTCATCGTCGACAAGGACGGGGTGCTGCGCTGGAGCGTGCACAACCCGATGGGCGAGGCCCGCGACCTCGAGGAGTACATCCGGGTGCTGCGCGAGCTGTGAGCTCGCGGTGCGGCCGCGCCGGTGAACATCCGGTCGCCGGGGCGCTTGAAAGGTAAAGATTCGGTAGCAACCACGGGGTTTTCGGCCGATTTCGGTGACAGC
>DASTWW010000241.1:0-9134 GCA_035765755.1 Nocardioidaceae bacterium | reverse complement strand
TGCACAGCAGGTGCTCCTGGGAAGGAGCGTCCTCACGGTTGACGTAGTGCGAGTCGTTGGTGGCCAGCAGCGGGATGCGCAGGTCCTTGGCCAGCCGGAGCAGCCCGTCCCGGACCCGGTTCTCGATGCTGAGGCCGTGGTCCATCAGCTCGAGGAAGTAGTTCTCCCGACCGAGGATGTCCTGGAAGTCCCCGGCCGCCTCGCGGGCCGCCTCGTAGTTGCCGTAGCGCAGGTGCACCTGCACCTCGCCGCTCGGGCAGCCGGTGGTGCCGATGATGCCCTTGCCGTGCTGGGCCAGCAGCTCCCGGTCCATGCGCGGCTGCTTGAAGAAGCCGTCGCGCCATGCCCCGGTCGAGAGCCGGAACAGGTTGTGCATGCCCTCGGTGGTCTCGGAGAGCAGCGTCATGTGCGTGTAGGCGCCGCGGGCGGACACGTCGTCGGGGCCGCCGTCGTAGAAGTTGACACCCTTGCGGTCGAACCGGGAGATGTTCGGCGTGAAGTACGCCTCGATGCCGATGATCGGCTTGACCCCGGCCGCGGTCGCCTTCTTGTAGAACTCGTAGGCGCCGAACAGGTTTCCGTGGTCGGTCATCGCCACCGCGGGCATCCCGAGCTCGGCCACCCGCTCGGCCAGCGCTCCGAGCCTGGCCGCCCCGTCGAGCATGGAGTACTCGGTGTGCACGTGGAGGTGGACGAAGGAGTCGCCCGTCGATCCGGACCCGGCTGACATGGAGTGGGAACCGCCCCTTCCCGGACTGTGAGGCCGCATGCTGACATCGGCCGGGGAGACCCACGGCCGTACTTCTGGGGGAAGGACAGACAGCCTACGGCAACCGGGAGCCGGTGTCGGGAAGACCCGCCCTATCCCTCGAGACGGATCGTGCCACCGGCCACCGACAGTTCCCGGGCGGTCACGAGGGACCTCGCAAGGGGCGCCAGAAGGGCCGCTCGATCAGAGCGCGCAGCCGTCCGGGCCGCAGGCCCCGCCGTCGGTCGGGCCGGCCATCTGGAGGGTCGGCCGGCGCTCCTCCCAGGCGCGCTCGAGCACCTGCAGCAGCTGCTCGGCGGGCTGGGCACCCGACACGCCGTACCGCCGCTCCACGACGAAGAACGGCACGCCGCTGATCCCCAGCGCGCGCGCCTCGTCCTCCTCCGCGCGTACGGCGTCGGCATGCAGCCCGCTGTCGAGGGCCTGCGCCACCTCGTCGCGGTCGAGGCCGGCCTGGGCGGCCAGCCGGACCAGCGTGTCCCGGTCCCCGACCGGCTCGCCCTCGGTGAAGTAGGCGCGCAGCAGCCGTTCCTTGACCCGGTCCTGCACTCCCCGCTCGGCGGCGAGGTGGATCACCTGGTGCGCCGCGAAGGTGTTCGCGGCCGCGGCACGGTCGAAGCGGAAGTCCAGGCCCTCTGCGGCCGCCGCCTCGGTCATCGAGTCGAGCATCTGCTGGGCCCCCGCGCGGCTGGTGCCGTACTTGCGGGCCAGCCGGTCGGCGTAGTCGGCTCCCTCCCCCACGGCCACGGACCGCGCGCCGGGGTCGAGCTCGAAGGCGCGCCACTCCACCTCGACCTGGTCGGCGTGGGCGAAGCGACGCAGGGCCTCCTCGAAGCGGCGCTTGCCGATGTAGCACCACGGGCAGACGACGTCGGACCAGATCTCGACCAACATGTGGGCTCCTCTTCTCGCGCGGCACGTCCGCAGGGGGAACCAACCGCCTGGATGCGGATATTCCCCTCAGCGGCGCCAGGCCCGCAGCGTGAGATCGTGCTCCTCCCCGGCCGGACCGGGGTCAGTACTCATCGCGGAGGGTGTCGAGCGCCCGCTCCAGGTCCTCCGGGTAGGCCGAGGTGTACTCGACATATTCCCCGCTGTCCGGGTGCTCGAAGCCGAGGCGTACGGCGTGCAGCCACTGCCGGCTGAGTCCGACCCGCTGTGCCAGGACCGGGTCGGCGCCATAGGTGAGGTCGCCCACGCACGGGTGCTTCAGGGCAGCCATGTGCACCCGGATCTGGTGCGTCCGGCCGGTCTCGAGGTGCACCTCGAGCAGGCTCGCGAAGCGGTGCGCCTCCAGCGTCTCGTAGTGGGTCACGCTGTTCTTGCCGCCCGCCATCACCGCGAACTTGTAGTCGTGCTTCGGGTGTCGGCCGATCGGCGCGTCCACGGTGCCGCGCAACGGGTCGGGGTGTCCCTGCACCAGCGCGTGGTAGGTCTTGTCCACGGTCCTGTTGCGGAAGGCGTTCTTGAGCAGGCTGTAGGCGTGCTCGGACTTGGCAATCACCATCACCCCCGACGTGCCCACGTCGAGACGCTGCACGATGCCCTGCCGCTCCGCGGCGCCGCTGGTGGCGATCGCGAAGCCGGCACCGGCCAGGTGGCCGACCACCGTCGGCCCGGACCAGCCGGGGCTCGGGTGCACCGCGACGCCCACCGGCTTGTCGACGACCACGATGGCGTCGTCGTCGTGGATGATCTTGATGCCCTCGACCACCTCGGGCACCACCGTGGCGGGGTCCGTCATCGCGGGGATCTCCACGTCGAGCATGGACCCGGCGTCGACGCGGGCCGACTTCGCCGGGGTGTCCCCGTCCAGGGTCACGTGACCGGCCGAGATCAGCTCGGTCGCCCGGGACCTCGAGAACCCGAACATCCGCGCCAGCGCGGCGTCGAGCCGCTCACCCGCCAGCCCTTCCGGCACGGGGACGGTGCGCCGCTCCATGTCGCCGGCCCCGGTCACGAGCGGGGGGACTCCTCGCGCGTCCGCGTGCCGTTCACCCGCACCCCGCGCAGCGACTGGATGATGATCAGGGCCGCGGCCACGTTGATGCACGCGTCCGCGACGTTGAACACCGGCCAATGCGGGAAGCTCAGGAAGTCGACGACGTGGCCCTGGAACGGCGCGGGCTGCCGGAACAGCCGGTCGGTCAGGTTGCCGGCCACGCCGGCCAGCAGCAGGCCGAGCGCCACCGCCCAGCCCGGGGACGCGACCCGGCGGGCCACCCAGATGACCACCGCCGCGGCGACGATCGCGATCGCGGTCAGCGCGGCGGTGTACGACGTCGCGGTGCTGAACGCGGCACCCGAGTTGCGGGTCAGTGTGAGCGTGAAGAAGTCACCGACCACGTGCACCGGCGGACGTCCGGAAAGGAAGGCGACTGCGAGGACCTTGCTGACCACGTCCAGCGCGTAGGCGACGGCCGCCACCGCCGCGAACAGCAGCAGGCACCGGCGCCGTGGCCGGTGGGGACGGGGGGCGGGCTGGTCCTGGAGATCGGGGTCGCTGGGGCTCAGCGACGCTCCTCGCGCTGCTTGCATGACAAGCACAGTGTTGCACGCGGGAACGCCATCAACCGCATCTTGCCTACCGGCTGCCCACAGCGCTCGCAGATCCCGTAGCTGCCGTCGTCGATGCGGGCCAGCGCGTGCTCGGTCTGGGCCAGCATCAGCCGCGCGTTGTTGGCCAGCGACATCTCGTGGTCCCGCTCGAAGGAGGCGGAGCCCACGTCGGCCTGGTCGTTGCCGGCGCCGTCCCCGGCGTCACGCATCAGGTCGTGCAGCTCGACTTCGGCCATGTTCAGCTCCGCGCGCAGCCGTTCGCGCTCCGAGGTGAGCTCACCGCGCACCTCGGCCAGCTCCTTGACGGTCCACGGCTTCTCGTCGGACTTGACCGCGAGCTTCTTGGCAGCGGTGGAGGCGCGGGTCCGCGCCGTCGCCGCTGCCTTGGTGGTGGTCTTCGCGGACGCCGCCGCCTTCGCCCCCGTCTTCTTCGCCGCCTTCTTGGCGGGCGCCTTCTGCTCGGCCTTCGTCACGGTTGCCCTCTTCGACGTCGCGGTCGGCTTCCGTGTGGAAGCCTTCTTGCTGGGGGCCGCGGACTTCTTCGCGGCGGTCCCCGGTCTGGTGCTGCCGGACTTCTTGGCGGCGGACCTCGAGGATCCGGAGGCCGTCTTGCTCGTCCTCGACGTGCTCGACGTGCTGGTCGAGGCGGCCTTGCTGGCTTTCGCAGACTTGGTCGTCTGCGTGGCCTTCCTCGTGGTCGCGCGTGCCATGACGAGCCCCCTTAGTAAGCAAAATCGTGTGGCCGCTGCCACACAACGTGCGGAGAGGATATGCCTCCCCACGGCGGGCGGCAACAGGTCACGTCGGCTCGTCGTCAAGTTCTTCTAGTTCCCACAGCAAACCGCGCGAAGCGCCACGGAAACCCCGATGAGGACCAGCCGCGTCATCTGGCAGAATCGAGGTACCGCAAGGCGACGACGGGCCGAGTAGCCCCGAGCACAGCCACGAGCGACCCGGGGACGGTGGAAGCCCGGGGGTGATGTCCGGGGCGAAGATCATCCCCGAGCCGCCGGAAGAGCTCCCTTCGCGGGGAGGGTAGAACCGGCAGCGGTGGACACACGAGAGGGCGGTCCCGGTGGGGCCGCCAAGGAGGGTGGTACCGCGGGAGTGGCCGACGGCCGGTCTCGTCCCTTCGAACCAACGAGTGCCGGCGTGCCGGCCCAGCGGCGAAGGACAGATCCACGTTGACCGAGTACCACCCCGTCCCGGCCCAGGTCGACCTCCCGTCCCTCGAGCGCGATGTGCTCGACTTCTGGCGGGAGCACCGGACCTTCGAGCGTTCCCTGGACCGCAACCGCGGCGCCAGCAGGTGGACCTTCTACGAGGGCCCGCCCACCGCCAACGGCATGCCCGGGACCCACCACGTCGAGGCCCGGGTGTTCAAGGACGTCTTCCCGCGGTTCAAGACCATGCAGGGCCACTTCGTCGAGCGGAAGGCCGGCTGGGACTGCCACGGTCTCCCGGTCGAGCTGGCCGTCGAGAAGGAGCTCGGCTTCTCGGGCAAGCAGGACATCGAGGCGTACGGCGTCGCCGAGTTCAACGCCCGGTGCCGGGAGTCGGTGCTCCGTCACGTCGACGCGTTCGAGCAGATGACCGAGCGGATGGGCTACTGGGTGGACACCCGCACGCCGTACCGCACCATGGACTCCTCCTACGTCGAGTCGGTGTGGTGGGCGCTCAAGCAGATCCACGGCGCCGGGCTCCTCGTCGAGGACTACCGCGTCGCGCCGTACTGCCCCCGCTGCGGCACCGGGCTGTCCGACCACGAGCTCGCGCAGGGCTACGAGACGGTGGTCGACCCGTCGGTGTACGTGCGGTTCCCGCTCACCTCGGGGCCGCACGCCGGAAGGGCGAGCCTGCTGGTGTGGACCACCACCCCATGGACGCTGGTGTCGAACACCGCCGTCGCGGTGCACCCGAGCGTGGACTACGTGGTCGCCAGCAACGGCACCGAGACGCTGGTCGTGGCGCAACCGCTGTTCGAGTCGGTGCTCGGCGAGGGCTGGACGGTGCAGGACACCGTCACCGGCAAGGACATGGAGCGGTGGACCTACCAGCGCCCCTTCGAGCTCGTCGACTTCCCCGAGCCGGCCTGGTTCGTCGTACTCGCCGACTACGTCACCACCGACGACGGCACCGGGCTGGTGCACCAGTCCCCCGCCTTCGGCGCCGACGACATGGCGGTGGCCCGCAGCTACGGCCTGCCGGTAGTCAACCCGGTCGAGGCCAACGGCCGGTTCGCCGACGACCTCCCCCTGGTGGGCGGCCAGTTCTTCAAGCACGCCGACACGGACCTGGTCAAGGACCTCGAGCGCCGCGGGCTGCTGTTCCGGCACGTGCCCTACGAGCACTCCTACCCGCACTGCTGGCGCTGCCACACCGCGCTGATGTACTACGCGCAGCCGTCCTGGTACGTCCGCACCACCCAGGTCAAGGATGCCCTGCTGCGCGAGAACGGCAACACCACGTGGTACCCGGACACCATCAAGTGGGGCCGTTACGGGGACTGGCTGGAGAACAACATCGACTGGGCGCTGTCCCGCAGCCGCTACTGGGGCACTCCCCTACCGGTGTGGCGCTGCGAGGCGGGACACCAGACGTGCGTGGGCTCGCTGGCCGAGCTCTCCCAGCTCACCGGCACCGACCAGGCGGCACTGGACCCGCACCGGCCGTACGTCGACGAGGTCACCTTCGCGTGTCCCGACTGCGGGTCGGAGGCCCGCCGGGTCCCGGAGGTGATCGACGCCTGGTTCGACAGCGGCTCCATGCCGTTCGCCCAGTGGGGCTACCCCCACCTGGCCGGCTCCCAGGAACGCTTCGAGGAGGCCTACCCCGCGGACTTCATCTGCGAGGCGATCGACCAGACCCGCGGCTGGTTCTACACGTTGATGGCGATCGGGACGCTGGTGTTCGACCGGTCGTCCTACCGCAACGTGCTCTGCCTCGGCCACATCCTGGCCGAGGACGGCCGGAAGATGTCCAAGCACCTGGGCAACGTGCTGGAGCCGATGCCGCTGATGGAGAAGCACGGTGCGGACGCGGTGCGCTGGTTCATGGCGGCGTCCGGGTCGCCGTGGGCGGCGCGGCGGGTCGGCGACGGCCCGCTGCAGGAGGTCGTCCGCAAGGTGTTGCTCACCTACTGGAACACGGTCGCCTTCCACGTGCTCTACGCCCGCGCAGCGCAGTGGGCGCCCGGTGGCGAGGTGCCGCCGGTGGCCGAGCGGCCGGTGCTGGACCGCTGGCTGCACGCGGCGACCGCCGGGCTGGCGGCGGACGTGACCGCGGCGCTGGACGACTTCGACACCCAGCGGACCGGGTCGCTGCTCAGCGGGTTCGTGGACGACCTGTCCAACTGGTACGTACGACGGTCCCGCCGCCGGTTCTGGGAGGGTGACCCGTCGGCGCTGGCCACCCTGCACGACACCCTGGTCACGCTGACCACGCTGATGGCGCCGCTGACCCCGTTCCTGACCGAACGGGTCTGGCAGGACGTGGTGCGCCCGGTCGACGGCTCCGCCCCGGAGTCGGTGCACCTGGCGCAGTGGCCCACCGCGGATCCCGCCGACGTGGACCAGGAGCTGTCCGCGTCGGTGGCGCTGGCGCGTCGGCTGGTGGAGCTCGGCCGCGCCGCGCGGGCAGACGCCAAGGTGCGCACCCGCCAGCCGCTGCGGCGCGCGCTGGTGGGCACCGCCGCCTGGCACCGGCTCAGCGACGAGCTGCGCGCGGAGGTCGCCGACGAGCTCAACGTCGGCGCGCTCGAGCCGTTGTCGTCCGCGGGCTCCGACCTCGTCGACTTCACCGCGAAGGGCAACTTCCGGGCACTCGGCAAGCGGTTCGCCAAGCAGACGCCGAAGGTGGCGGAGGCGATCAGCGCCGCCGACGCGGCCGCGCTGGCCCGCACCCTGCAGGCCGACGGCCGCGCGGTGGTCGTCGTCGACGGCGAGGACGTCGAGGTGCTGCCCGATGAGGTGATCGTCTCGGAGCGACCGCGGGAAGGCTGGTCGGTGGTCAACGAACAGGGCGAGACGGTCGCCCTCGACCTGGAGCTCACCCCGGACCTGGTCCGCGCCGGGCTGGCCCGCGAGGTGGTCCGGCTGGTGCAGGAGGCCCGGAAGAGCTCCGGCTTCGACGTCAGCGACCGCATCACGCTGACCTGGCAGGCCGAGGGAGAGACCGCAGAGGCCATGCGTCAGTACGGCGCGCTGGTCGCCGGCGAGGTGCTGGCCGAGGAGATGCGCGAGGAGCCGCCGGTGGAGCAGCCGGTCGCCACCGCCGACGGGACACCGACCGGATCCGTCGTACACGACCCCGACCTCGGCCTCCGGTTCTCCGTCACCCGCCTCTAGACCCGATATCGGTACGCCCACCGCGACGCATAGGTCGCGTTATCGACACGATGTCGGTACGCCTACCGCGACCTATAGGTCGCGTTATCGACACGATGTCGGTACGACGGGGGTCGAGCACAGGACGAGGCCGGGAACCATGGCGGTTCCCGGCCTCGTTCGTGAGTGGTGCCGGTGACGGGTCGGTGAGAAAGGTCAGCCCTGACCGGTGGGTGAAAGGTCAGCCGTGCTGGGAGTGCGACTCTCCCTCGTCACCGAGCAGCGACTTCAGCCGCTTCGGACCCTGGTCGGCCGAGCTCAGCCCACCTGACTCGCCGGTGCCGTCCAGCGCCTGCAGCTGCTGCTTGAAGTAGCTGCGCAGCCGGCTGCGGTACTCCCGCTCGAACGAGCGCAGGTTCTCCACCTCGGTGTTGAGCTTGTCGCGCTCCTTCTCCAGCTCGCCGAACAGCTGCTGGCGACGCTCCGCGGTCTCCGCGTCGAGCATCTGCGAGCGGGTCCTGGCGTCGGAGTCCATCCGGTCGGCCTTCACCTTGGCCTCGGACTCCAGCCGCTCGGCCTTGGTGCGGGCCTCGCCCACGATGCGGTCGGCGCTGTCCTTGGCCTCGGCCACCAGCTCGTCCGCGTTGCGAGTGGCGATCTCGAGCAGCCGGGCGGCCGCGCTCGACGCGTCGGCGACGGTGGTGACCTTGATGGTCTCCACGGGTGCGGCAGCGGGCGCCTCGGCCTGGGGAGCCGGCTCCGGCTGCGGCTCGGGCTCCGGGGCCTTCTCGGGCTCCGGCGCCGGGGTCGGGACCGGACCGCCCTGCTGCGCCGCGGCAAGCTTCCCCCGGAGGTCGTCGTTCTCCCGCGTCAGACGAGCCAGCTCGGCCTCGACCTCATCCAGGAACTGGTCGACCTCGCCCATGTCGTAGCCCTCGCGGAGGCGGACGGGAGTAAAGCGCTTGTTGCTCACGTCCTCAGGCGTCAGCGGCATGACCTCACCTTTTGATTCTGTGTCGTCGTTGCGGGTCGTTTGCGGCGGCTGCCGCGGTCAGGCCCACCGTACTCCGCAAGACGGGCCGGGGAACAACAGGCCGTGACATTTTCTCGCTCGGGAGTTTAGCGTCTCAGGAACCCCAGGGTTCACAAAAGCAACGCAGTGACCAGCCTCAACAGCAGCCAGCAGGCCACGATCACGATCAGGAAACTGGTGTCGAGGGCCACGCTGCCCAGCCGCAGCGGAGGCACGAACCGGCGCACGAACATGATCGGCGGGTCGGTCGCGGTGTACACGCTCTCCAGCACGACCAGGATCGCGCCGTGTGGCTGCCAGGACCGGGCGAACACCTGCACCCAGTCGACGACGAAGCGCACGAAGAGCAGCGCGAGGAAGAGCCACAGGACGGCGTAGAGGATCTGGCCGATGACGTGCACCACGGGTGGGGAGTCTAGCTCTGGTTGAAGAAGCCGCCCTCGGCGAT
>DASTWW010000240.1:0-18695 GCA_035765755.1 Nocardioidaceae bacterium | reverse complement strand
CGCCGCGGTGCGCGGACCCGTTGTACCGGCGGGCGGTCAAGGTGGCGATGGGGGCGGTGTTCGCGGTGCCTTACGCCCGGTTCGAGGACTGGTACGACGCGATGCCGATGCTGGCTCGGGAGGGGTTCACCTCCGTGGCCATGACGCTCGCCCCGGACGCCGTACCACTGGGGAAGGCGCTGGTCGGTCTGGACCGGGTCGCCCTGGTGCTGGGCGGCGAGGGGCACGGCCTGTCGGCGCGGTGGCAGACCACCGCCGCGCGCCGCGCGGTGATCCCGATGCGTCCTGGGGTGGACAGCCTCAACGTCGCGGCCGCCGCCGCTGTCGCCTGCTATCTCGCCGGATCTCGGTGAACTGGTTACCTTCCCGGTGACCTGGGTAACACTCTCGGTGCTCACGGCGAGGGAGGACTCCCATGACCACCGCAGATGGCTCGGAGCAGCTCAGGGGGCAAGGGGTTCTGGCCGGGCTAGACACCTCAGCGATGACCTCGTTCTACTGGTACCTGGCGCTGCTCGCGTGCATCGGCGGGTTCCTGTTCGGCTACGACACCGCGGTCATCGGATCGGTGCTGGACTTCGTGCCCTACCAGCTGTCCAGCTTCGCGACCGGCTACCTGGTCGCCGGGGCTTCGCTCGGGGCGGCCATCGGCGCGCTCGCGGCCGGTCCGCTCACTGACCGCTTCGGCCGGAAGTCGCTGCTGATGGCGGACGCCACCATCTACGCCGTCGGCGCGATCTTGTCCGCGGTCACCATCAACGCCGGGATGCTGCTTGGCGCGCGGACGCTGATCGGCCTGGCGGTGGGCGCCGACTCCGCGATCGCGACCGCCTACATCGCCGAGTTCGCGCCGGCCAAGCGCCGGGGCCAGCTCGGACTCATCCAGCAGTGGATGATCACCGTCGGGATCTTGGTGTCCTACCTGATCGCCCTGCTGGTCTTCCACCTGGCTCCCGGTGCGGCGAAGGGCGCGGACTGGAGGCTGATCCTGGGCCTCGGTGCGGTCCCCGCGATCGTCGCGATCGCGCTGCGGGCGCGGATGCCCGAGTCGCCGCGCTGGCTGCTGCACAAGCGCCGGTTCGCCGACGCCGCCAAGGCGCTGGGCCAGCTGGGGGTGAACGCGACCGAGGACGATGCACGTCGTACCGCCGAGGAGATCGAGGCCAACGAGCGACGTGAGCGGCGGCAGCGTCGTCGCCGCTGGACCCCGGGCGTGAAGCGGGCGCTCATGGTGGTGTCGGTGTTCTTCATCTTCCAGCCGATCACCGGCATCAACGTGCCGTTCTACTACGGTCCGCAGCTGCTCGGTCAGGCCTTCAAGTCACCGGGGTCCACCGCGCTCGAGGCGTCCATGGCCGGGCTCGCCGCGGCAGCGGTCCTCGGTGCGGTGAACGTGGTGGCCACCTACTTCGGGTTCCGGTGGATCGACAAGATCGGGCGGCGCCCGCTCGCCCTCGGCGGCTACGTCGGGATGACGATCTTCATGCTGGTGGCGGCGTTCGGCATCGCGTTCATGACCGGGCTGCCGAAGCAGTTCGTGGTCATGATCGGGTTCTCGCTGTTCATCACGTCCTTCGCGATCGGCGTCGGTGGCACCGGTTGGCTGATCCAGGGCGAGGTGTTCCCCACCTCCGTGCGAGGCACCGCCGCGTCGATAGGAGCGAGCGTGGACTGGGTCGCGAACTTCGCGGTCATCCTGGTCTTCCCGATCATGACGACGGCCATCGGTCTGCCGTGGGTGATGGTCGTGCTGGCGGCACTGGCGGTGTTCGCGTTCGTCTTCGTGAGCCAGTACCTGCCCGAGACCCGGCACCTGTCGGTGGAGCAGGTGGTGGACGTGTTCGAGAAGCAGCAGGGCGCGCGCACCACGACGGGCCGGCGGGCCGCAGGTGTGAAGCTCAGCTGACGCCTGGTGCGGCCGGCTACTCGGCAAGAAGGTCGGGATGCGCGGTCGAGGGTGAGACCGGCCAGTCGTCGGGGAAGTCGGAGGCCGTGTCCTCGGCCCGCTTGAACAGCTTCTTGCGGGTGCGCTTGTGCAGCTTGTCCCCGAAGACCGTGCCGTGGCAGTGGTCGGCCTCGTGCTGCAGGCATCGGGCCAGCAGCCCGGTGCCGGAGTAGCTCACCGGCTCGCCGTCGAGCCCCTGCCCGTCGACCCGGGCGAAGTCCGGTCTCGGGCAGGAGATGAAGGCGCCGGGCAACGACAGGCAACCCTCCTCGCCGTCGTCGAGGTGCCGGCGGCGCCCCACCGGCAGGTACAGCTCCGGGTTGCACACCACCCCGCGGTGGTGCACGTGGTCCGCGTCGGGGCAGTCGAACACGAAGACGGACCGGTCCACGCCGATCTGGCAGGCGGCCAGCCCGACGCCCTCGGCGGCGTACATGGTGGCGGCCATGTCCGCCACCAGGCTGCGCAGGTCCTCGTCGAAGGACGTGATCGGCTCCTGCGTCCGGTGCATGACCGGCGCTCCCCATCGCACGATCGGGCGCACCGTGCCGCCCTGCGGCAGGTCGGTGCCGTACGGCTGCGTCTCCGGTTCGGACATGGCCGGAATCATAGACGTGAGCGGCGCCACGCCCTGCACCTGTGGCTCAGTGTGTAACGCAGAGTTACAGTAACCGCATGTCCGTTCTCGACACCCGCAAGCGGCCCGCCCGGCGGCGGAAGTACGGCGTTGCCGGCTCTCGCGGCAGGGACCCGATCGGCTACGCGGTCGCCGCTCTGAACCGGATCGCGCAGGCCCCGGCACTCGACCGGTTCGGGCTGCGCAAACCCACCGAACGGGCGGTCTTCGAGGCCACCCGGACCGGGTTCCGCACCCTCGGCGCGCTCAACCGGCGGTTCGCCCGCCCCCGCAAGGGATCAGGAGACCCGGTGCGGTCCCGACCCGCGAGTCCGGGCGGCGTGTTCGACCTCACGCCGACCGACGACGAGCAGATGCTCGTCGACCTGGTCCGCGAGCTGGCCACCGAGGTGCTCCGGCCCGCGGCCGCCGACGCCGACGAGCGGGCGCAGGCGCCCAAGGAGGTGCTCGGCCAGGCCAAGGAGGTCGGGTTGCCGACGCTGGGCGTCCCCGAGGAGCTGGGCGGCATCTCGTCGGAGCGGTCGGCGACGGCGGGCGTGCTCGTGGCCGAGGCGCTGGCAACGGGCGACATGGGCCTAGCGGTCGCGTGCCTGGCGCCGGGCGCGGTGGCCACAGCGCTGTCGCTGTGGGGCAGCCAGGAGCAGCAGGCGACCTACCTGCCGGCGTTCAGCGGGGACGACGCCCCCTCGGCTGCGCTGGCGCTCACCGAGCCCCGGCCGTTGTTCGACCCGCTCGCCCCCGAGACGACCGCGGTCCGGGACGGCGACGGCTACCGGCTCACCGGGGTGAAGTCGTTGGTGCCGCTCGGCGCCGACGCCGAGCTGTTCGTGGTCGGCGCCCAGCTGGACGGGGTGCCGCGGCTGTTCTTGGTCGAGTCCGGCTCCGAAGGCGTGGAGATCGAGGCGGAGCCGTCGATGGGTGTCCGCGCCGCAGGGCTGAGCCGGCTGGTGCTGTCCGACGTACGCACCGATGCGCTCGCGCCGCTCGGCGACGCGGACGCCTACCGCGAGTGCGTGCGGCTGTCCCGCCTCGGCTGGTGCGCCCTGGCGGTCGGTACGGCGCAGGCGGTGCTCGACCACGTGATCCCCTACGTCAACGAGCGTCAGGCGTTCGGAGAACCGGTCAGCCATCGGCAGTCCGTGGCCTTCATGGTCGCCAACATCGGCATCGAGCTGCAGGGCATGCGCCTGGTCACCTACAAGGCCGCGTCCCGGGCGGCGCAGGGGCTGCCGTTCGACCGGGAGGTGGCGCTGGCCCGGCGGCTGTGTGCGGAGAAGGGCATGCAGATCGGCACCGACGGCGTGCAGCTGCTCGGCGGACACGGGTTCGTCAAGGAGCACCCGGTGGAGCGGTGGTACCGCGACCTACGGGCGATCGGCCTGATGGAAGGAGGTGTGCTGGTCTGATGCTGAACCTCGAGGCACCCAAGAAGTTCCGGCCGCTGGTCGGCCAGGCGCACCAGGTCGCGATGAACCTGCTGCGCCCCAACTCCCGTCGCTACGACCTGCTCGAGCACGAGTACCCGAAGGAGCTCGACATGCTCGCCGCGATGGTCGACGGGCTCTCGGAGTCGGGAGCGGCCAGCGGCGCCGGCGCGAACGGCGTCCGGGCGGGTTCCTCCGAACCGGCCGCGAGGGAGCAGGACCGGGGGAGTACGACGCGCAACGGCTCCAACCTCGCCTCGGTGCTGTCCATCATGGAGATGTGCTGGGGGGACGTGGGCCTGCTGCTGTCGATGCCCCGGCAGGGGCTGGGCAACTCCGCGATCGCGGCGGTGGCCAACGACGAGCAGCACCAGCGGTTCGCCGGGGTCTGGGCGTCGATGGCGATCACCGAGCCCGGCACCGGGTCGGACTCGGCGAACATCTCCACGACAGCGCGCCTGGACGGCGACGACTACGTGCTCAACGGCGAGAAGATCTTCGTCACCGCCGGGGACCGCAGCGACGCAGTGGTCGTGTGGGCGACGCTGGACAAGTCGCTGGGCCGAGCCGCGATCAAGTCGTTCGTGGTGCCCAAGGGCACACCGGGGATGACGGTGGAGCGCCTCGAGCGCAAGCTGGGCATCCGTGCCTCCGACACCGCGACGATCCGGTTCGAGGACTGCCGCGTTCCGAAGGAGAACCTGCTCGGCAGCCCCGACATCGACGTCAAGCAGGGCTTCGCCGGAGCGATGGCCACCTTCGACAGCACCCGCCCGCTGGTGGCCGCGATGGCCGTCGGCTGCGCCCGCGCGGCACTCGAGCTGACCCGTGAGCTGCTCGAAGAGGCCGGGGTGCGCATCGACTACGACCGGCCCGCGCTCACCCAGTCCGCCGCCGCGTCGACGTACCTCCAGATGGAGGCGGACTGGGAGGCGGCGTACCTGCTCACCCTGCAGGCGGCCTGGATGGCCGACAACCGCAAGCCCAACTCGCTGGAGGCCTCGATGGCCAAGGCCAAGGCCGGCCGGACCTGCAACGACATCACGCTGCGCTGCGTGGAGCTCGCCGGAAGCGTCGGCTACAGCGAGCACGAGCTGCTGGAGAAGTGGGCCCGGGACTCCAAGATCCTCGACATCTTCGAGGGCACCCAGCAGATCCAGCAGCTGATCGTGGCCCGCCGGCTCCTCGGCAAGACGTCCGCGGAGCTGAGGTAGCCCGGGGATTACCGCAGAAGGGCAGCGGGCAGGATGGGAGCATGAACGTTCCCAACCTGACCCTCAACAACGGCATCGAGATCCCGCAGCTCGGCTTCGGCGTTTTCAAGGTCCCCTCGGGCCAGACCAAGGAGGTCGTGCTCGCGGCGCTGAAGACTGGCTACCGGCACATCGACACCGCCCGCCTCTACGGCAACGAGGCCGAGGTGGGCGAGGCGGTCCGCGAGTCCGGGCTGGACCGCGACGAGGTCTTCGTGACCACCAAGGTCTGGAATGACGACCAGGGGTACGACGCGACGATGCGGGCGTTCGACGCCAGCATGGGCCGGCTCGGCTTCGACGTGCTGGACCTGTTCCTGATCCACTGGCCGGTCCCGCACCAGGATCTCTACCTCGACACCTGGCGAGCCATGGAGAAGCTCTACCGCGACGGCCGGATTCGGGCCATCGGGGTGTCCAACTTCAACCCCGACCACCTGCGCCGGCTTGTCGACGAGACCGACGTGGTGCCGGTCCTCAACCAGGTCGAGCTGCACCCCTACCTCCAGCAGGAGGAGGTCCGCAAGACCGACGAGTCGCTCGACGTGCTCACCGAGGCCTGGGGGCCGATCGCCCGGGGCGGCGAGCTGCTCACCGACCCGGTGGTCGTCCGGCTGGCCGACAAGCACGGCAAGACCCCGGCGCAGGTGGTGCTGCGCTGGCATGTCGAGCTCGGCAACGTGGTGATCCCCAAGTCGGTGACCCCCTCGCGCATCGAGGAGAACTTCGACGTCTTCTCCTTCGAGCTCGACGAGGAGGACATGGCCGCGATCGCCGAGCTCGACCGCGGGGAGCGCACCGGGCCCGACCCGGACGAGCTGCGATGAGCGGCTCCTCGAGGCAGCAGCTGGTCATCGGCGTCCTCGAGGATGCCTTCGCCGACCTGATGCGAGCCGACTCGCGGGCCTTCCGGGTGAAGTTCCGGAAGATGGCCGCGGACCCGTTCGCGTTCTACCGCGGCTCGGCCTGCCTGTTCTACGCCGACGTGACGCAGCACGACGACCCGTGGGCCGACGAGCGCGCCGGAGCGGTGTGGATCCACGGTGATTTGCACGTGGAGAACTTCGGCACCTACATGAACTCCCACGGCCGGCTGGTCTTCGACATCAACGACTTCGACGAGGCCTACGTCGGGCACTTCTCCTGGGACCTGCGCCGCTTCGCGGCCAGCCTGGCCCTGATGTGCTGGCAGAAGGCGCTGCCCGAGGAGTCGGTGCGCGCGCTGGTGGACCGCTACCTGAGGGCGTACGTCGACCAGGTGCGCCACTACGTCGACGAGGCCGGCGACGACGACTTCGCGCTGCATCTGGACAACACCGAGGGACCGGTGCACGCGCTGCTGGTGAAGGCACGGGAGAAGAGCCGGGTCGCGATGCTGGACGCGATGACGGAGCGCCGCGACCACGTGCGGATGTTCGGGGAGAGCGGCGGCCGGCCGCTGGAGGACGCCGAACGGCAGACGGTGCTGCGCGCGTTCGAGGACTACCTCGCCACCATCCCGGAGCACAAGCGCTTCGACCGAGAGCTGTTCTACGACGTGCGAGACGTCGTCGGCAAGACCGGGTTCGGCATCGGCAGCGCCGGGCTGCCGGCCTACAACCTGCTGCTGGAGGGCTACAGCCAGTCGCTCGACAACGACGTGGTGCTGTCCATGAAGCAGGCCAACGTCCCTGCCGTGAGCAGGTTCGTGGACGCCGGCAACGTGGAGGGCTACTTCGACCACCAGGGCCAGCGGACCGCGGTCAGCCAGCGGGCCCTGCAGGTGCACTCCGATCCGCTGCTCGGACACACCTCCGTCGGCGGCGTCGGCTACGTGGTGTCCGAGATCTCGCCCTACGAGGCCGACCTGGACTGGGGCGAGGTGAACGAGCCCGACGAGGTGGACCAGGTGGTCGGGCTGCTCGGCCGCGCCACCGCGAAGGCGCACTGCGCCTCCGACGCGGACAGCGCCCAGGGCCTGGTGACGTTCCAGACCGAGGAGGCGATCGCCGGGGTGCTCGAGGACCACGACGACGAGTTCGTCGAGGAGATCAGCGAGTTCGCGCTCGGCTACGCCGCGCAGGTGCGCGAGGACCACGCGCTGTTCGTGGACGCGTTCCGGGAGGGCCGGATCGGCGGGCTCTCGGCGGCCTGAGGGGTCACAGTCGACGAGCGCCGGCCCCCGCGGGTGCCTCCAGGAACGTCGGGGCACGCCAGGAACGCCGGGCGAACTGCTCGCACACCCCCGCGGCGATCGACGGGAGCCGATCCTGGGGAGCCAGCACGATCGCCGACCCGCCGAACCCGCCGCCGGTCATCCGGGCACCGACGGCGCCGGCTGCGGTCGCGGTCTCGACCACGGTGTCCAGCTCGGGGCAGGAGACCTCGAAGTCTTCGCGGAGCGAGGTGTGGGACTCCGCGAAGGCGGCGCCCAGGCCAACCCAGTCGCCCTGCTCGAGGCAGGCCACGGCCCGGTCCACCCGGGCCATCTCGGTCAGCACGTGCCGCGCCCGCCGGCGCAGGGTCTGGTCCAGGACACGGTCCAGGACGTCGAGGCCGGGGGAGGGGTGGCACTCGCGCAGCGACCGCACGCCGAGCAGGTGAGCGGCCTCCGCGCACTCCGCGCGCCGGTCTCCGTAGCCGCCCTCGGTGAGCCGGTGGGACACGCCGGTGTCCACCACCAGCAGCGCGAGACCGACATCCTCGGGCGCCCACCGGACCCGGCCGGTGCTGCCGTCCCGGCAGTCCAGAAGCAGCGCATGACCCTGCCGGGCGAGCAGGGACACCGCCTGGTCCATGCCTCCGGTGGGAGCGCCGGCCACTTCGCCCTCGGCACGCACGCACACGTCCACCAGCCTCCGGCGCTGCGGTCCGTCGACCTGCACGCCGGCGAGCGCACACAGCGCGAGCGCGACGGCGCACTCCAGGGCCGCGGAGCTGGACAGCCCGGCCCCGATCGGCACCCGGCTGTCGACGAGCAGGTCGAAGCCCGGCACCCGGACGTCCGCCGCCTGCAGAGCCCAGGCCACCCCGGCGGCGTAGGCGGGCCAGCCGGTGACCTCACCCGGCCCGACCCGGCTCAGCGACCCCTGCCAGGACCGGTCCTGCTGCATGCTGGTGAGCCGCACCGCGTCGTCGTCGCGCGCCGCCGCCGCGACGTACGTCCCGTGCGGCAGCGCGATCGGCAGGCAGCGGCCCTCGTTGTAGTCCACGTGCTCGCCGATCAGGTTCACCCGTCCCGGAGCCACGAAGCAGCCCTCCGGCTCGCGCCCGTACGACGCGCGGAACCCCCGGACGAGCCCGGCCGCGACCGCGGACGGGTCCCCGGGCTCGAGCCTCGCGTCGGACGCGGTCACGCTGGCCACCTCATGCCCGGAAGCCTAGGGGCCGCCGACTTGTGCGGTTCCGGGTAGACTCTTCGTCTCGTGCGTTTCCTCCATGCTTCCGAGCCTGACCACGACCTCACCTACGACGACGTGTTCATGGTGCCCCGGCACTCCGACGTCGCGTCCCGTGACGACGTGGACCTGTCCACCGCCGACGGCACCGGCACCTCGATCCCGTTGGTCGTCGCGAACATGACCGCCGTCTCGGGCCGGCGGATGGCCGAGACGGTGGCCCGCCGTGGCGGCATCGCGGTCATCCCGCAAGACATCCCGGTGCCCGTCGTCGCCGACGTCGTCTCCTGGGTCAAGCAGCGGCACACCGTCTTCGAGACACCGATCGTGCTGTCGCCGGAGCAGACCGCCGGGGACGCGCTCGCCCTGATCCCCAAGCGGGCGCACCGGGCGGCCGTGGTCGTCCGTGACGGTCGGCCGGTGGGCGTGGTGACCGAGGAGGACTGCCTCGGGGTCGACAGGTTCACCCAGCTGCACGACGTGATGAGCGCGGAGCTGGTGACGTTGCCGGAGACCCTCGAGCCTCGACAGGCCTTCGACGCGCTCGACGAGGCACGCCGCCGGCTCGCCCCGGTCGTGGACGCCCAGGGACGGCTGCGCGGCGTGCTGAGCCGGACCTCGGCGCTGCGCTCGGCGCTGTACCGGCCGGCGGTCGACGACGCGGGCCGGCTGAAGGTGGCCGCCGCCGTCGGCGTCAACGGCGACGTCGCGGACAAGGCCCGGGCCCTGCTGGAGCTCGGCGTGGACTGCCTGGTGGTGGACACCGCTCACGGCCACCAGGAGCGGATGCTCGAGGCGCTGGCCGCGGTCCGCAAGCTCGACCCCGCGGTTCCGGTGGCCGCCGGCAACGTGGTCTCCGAGGAGGGCACCCGAGCCCTCATCGACGCCGGCGCCGACATCGTCAAGGTCGGCGTCGGTCCGGGGGCGATGTGCACCACTCGGATGATGACCGGGGTCGGCCGCCCGCAGTTCTCCGCGGTGCGCGACTGCGCTGCCGCCGCCGACGACCTGGGCAAGCACGTCTGGGCCGACGGCGGGGTGCGGCACCCCCGCGACGTCGCCCTCGCGCTGGCCGCGGGCGCATCGTCGGTGATGATCGGCTCCTGGTTCGCCGGCACCTACGAGTCGCCGGGCGACCTGCACGTCGGCGCGGACGGCCGCGCCTACAAAGAGAGCTTCGGGATGGCCTCGGCGCGGGCGGTGGCCCGGCGCACCAGCGCGGACTCGGCCTTCGACCGGGCCCGCAAGGGCCTCTACGAGGAGGGCATCTCCTCCAGCCGGATGTACCTGGACCCGGACCGGCCCGGTGTGGAGGACCTGATCGACCAGATCTGCGCCGGGGTGCGTTCTTCGTGCACCTACGCCGGAGCCCGCAACCTCGCCGACTTCCGCGACCGCGCCGTGGTCGGCGTGCAGTCCGCGTCCGGCTTCCACGAGGGCCGGCCGCTGCCGTCGGGCTGGTAGAGCTGGGCGCCTACCCGTCCTTGTCGATGCCCACCAGCGTGTGCACGACTGCCGGGTTGGCGCGCAGCGCCTGACAGGTGAGTCGCCGGGGCGGGGCGGTGCTGCGGCGCACCCGGACCTGCCACCGGCTCTCGTCGAGCTCGAAGGTGGCGACGACCTCGTCGCCGTCGCGGGTGCAGCTGACCAGCGTGCCCCGGTCCCGGTCCAGCACCCCGGTGTGCCGGCGCAGGTGGGTCTCGGCGGCCTGGGCGGCGAACGGGTAGCCGCACCGTCCGCGCAGGTGGTCCAGGTCCAGACGCCCGGCCAGGTGCTCGTCTGCCATCCGCACCGCCGTGCCGGCGTCGAGGCGGCCGTAGTAGAGCCCGTCCGGCAGGACCAGCAGGTTCCCGGCGAACCGGTCGCCCCCGATGTGGGAGACCTCCCAGGTGGGACCCGGGTGGGCGGCGGTCAGGGCCGCGGCCACCGGTCGGCCGCGCTCGGCGCAGCACACGTCGTGCTTGCCGTGTGTGCAGACGCAGAACAGCGGTCCCTCGGTCGTCGCGAACGGGGCCGGCCGGTCGGCGAGCCGGTCGAGCGGCAGGTCGAAGACGTCTGCCGGCTCGTCGACGTACGTCCGGCCGAGCCAGGGCCGCTCCGGGTCGGCGACGGCGGCGAACACGGCGGTACGGCGCGGGGCCGACCGGCCGTGCCGTCGCACCAGCAGCGGCCGTACCTTGACCGTGGCGCAACGACGAAGCAGCTCCTCGCCGACCCCGGCGGGCAGCCGGCTGTCGGTGAGCGCGTCCCGGCCCCAGGGGCCGGGAACCTCGAGGAGCAGGAAGCGGCGCACCGTCGAGGCGGAGCCGGCCAGCGACTCGTCGTACTGCTCGCTGTCGACCGCGCAGCGGAAGGCCTCGGTCACTCGTCGAGTCCCAGCAGGCCCTCCCGGACCAGCCGGCGGGTGAGCACCAGCCGGCTCTCGGGGTCCAGCCACCCGGCCAGGTCGGCGGGCCGCAGCCGCACGTGGTCGCGCACGAACTCCATCGGTTCCCGCAGCCGCTGCTGCATCCGCACCTCGCGGTCCCCGAGCAGCACCCGCAGCCGCTCCCCGGCGGCCTCCAGCACGCACGGTGTGCCGGGGTGCCGCACCAGCACCGTGGTGTCGGTGATCTCCGGGAGCCGGATCCGGTCGCGGAGCGCGCCCCGCAGCGGGCGGTGCCGGGTGGTGAGGAACCGGGAGGCCTGGTCGGCGGCCAGCGCGTCGGACTGCTGGTCTCCGAGCCGAGCGAGGAGCTCCTGCAGGTTCTCGCCGAGGGGTCCGGCGAGCCGGCCCGGGTCGTCGAGGTAGCCGGCGGGCAGCGGGGCGTCGAAGCGTTCATCGTTCAGGGCGTCGCCGGCGATCCGGGTGAGCAGCTGCCGCCACGTCAGCCGGTTGATCCCGAGGGTCACGTGCAGCGAGGCCCCAGCGAGCGCGCGGGCGGCGTGCGGCGTGCCGGTGGGGAGGTACATGCACACCCCGGGCTCCATCAGCACCTCGCGCGAACCCGAGGAGTCGCGCACCTCCCAGCGCTTGCGGCCGTGGGTCTGGAACACGAACACGTCGTGGCTGTCGCTGTGCCGGGCGAAGCCCTGCGACTGGGGCGGCGTCAGGTAGGCATTGGCCTGGCACGGGTGGCCGAGCGCGCGCTCGAGGGCGGCGACCAGATCGGCCAGTGGCTGCCAGTAGCGCTGCAGACCCTGCAGCACCAGCGAAGCGCCGTCCTCGAACAGCGCGACCACCTTGCGGCCGTCGACCAGCCCGGACATCGGCTGCCCGGCAAGGGAGGCCGAGCGGGTGTAGGCCGAGCTCGGCAGCACGGTGCCGTCCCGGGCGACCCGCAGCGCGGGGGTGCGCAGCGCCGTGCTGGTCAGCAGGTGGTCGACGTCGTCGAGGGAGAGCAGGCCGGTGAGGCGTTCCGGGTCGGTGTGGTGGACGTGCGTGTGCACACCCCACAGCTTGTCCAGGAAGGTCCGGGGGTCACCGGCCAGCAGCCCTAGCGGGTCCTGGCTCAGAGGGCGGCCCCGGAGGCGTCGGTGCCGGAGGCGTCGGTGCCGTCGGCGTCGGTGGAGTCACCGTCGGTTGTGTCCGTGGCGTCCCCGTCGGTGCCGTCTGCGTCCGTGCCGTCGGCGTCGGTGGAGTCACCGTCGGTGCTGTCCAGGGCGTCACCGTCGGTGCCGTCGGCGTCCGTACCGTCCGCGTCGGTGCCGGGCGAGCCCGTCGGATTGGAGTCGCTCCCGCTCACGGTCTCGAGGTCGTCGTCGCCTACGGGCTCGTTCGGTGTGGTGGTCATGGTCCTCCTCCCGTACGACGCGGGGTGCGTCGAACGGTGCGAGCCATACCCGGGTAGCGATGCGTCAAACGCCGGACCGGATCGGGCGGTCTCACAGGCTGCCGGGCCGCCTGGCGAAGTTCTGCACGGCGATCCACACGTGCCGGTTCCCGTCCCAGCGAATGCACAGGCCGCCGGCGGTGACCTTCTTGCTCAAGATGTTCGCGCGGTGCTCGGGGGAGTGCATCCACAGCCGCACCAGCAGCCGGGGCGTGGCGCCCTTGTCGAGCTGGGCGATGTTCTCCTCGACGTAGGGGCTGTCGCAGCGGTACAGCAGCCGCTCGAGGTCGCTGTGCTGGTAAAGGTCGTTCCCGACGAGGTAGCCGGCCCAGTGGTCGGAGAACCCGTTCACGCAGGTGTTCCACCGGATCCGGTGCAGGCCGTGGTGCACCCGGCGCCGGTTGACGATCCGGAACACCCGGACGGTGAAGTCCTCCTCGGCCTGGGTCATCGCCGCGGCTCGGGCCAGCCGGAGCGCCGGCTGCGCCACCGGCTGGGCCGGCTCGGGCGCCGTGGTCGATGTACCCGCCGTCCCCGACAGCGCGATCGCGGCGGCGAGGGCGAGCAGGCCGCCGATCCGGCCCCCCGCCCGCGCTCCGCGGCGGACCAGGGGTCGTCGAAATGTCACCATCGACCCCTCCCAAGGTCACTGGAGTAGTTCCTCGAATGTAGGGACCACATGAGGCCTTTGTGACCGGAATGCCCGAACTGACCCACGAACCGGCCGTTCGGTCGAGCCGGTCTAGGGCGGCCGGCGCCGGGCGTGCCCCCTGCGGGCTAGGTGCCTGTGAGGGCTGTTGCAGGTGTGACTCGGGGTCGCAACATCCCCGGGGCCGTCGGCGCACTGGTCTAGTCTTCTGGTCACGCGAGCCGGGGGAGACCCGCCGCCGGACGTCTCCGGCGTGTGGCGGCGGGTCTGCGGCCCACGGGCCGAGCGACCTCACCCGCTCGGGATGAGGCGGGGCCCCGTGTCCGGGCGGAGGTTGGGGAGATCGACCGACCGACAGGGAGATCTTCGATGCGTGATTACCCTCTGATCGCCGACCACGGGCTCATCGGTGACCTGCAGACCTCGGCGCTGGTGTCCACGGACGGGGACGTGGACTGGTTCTGCGCCCCGCGCTTCGACTCGCCGAGCATTTTCGGCGCGCTACTGGACCACAGCAAGGGCGGCCGGTGCCGGATCCGGCCCACCGTCGACGTGTTCACGAGCAAACAGCTCTACATCCCCGACACCGCCGTCCTGGTGACCCGGTTCATGACCGAGGAGGGCGTCGGCGAGCTGGTGGACTTCATGCCCGTCTCCAGCAGCACCCGGGCCACCGAGGTGCACCGCCTGGTCCGGATGCTGCGCTGCGTGCGCGGGCGGATGAGCTTCGACGTCGAGCTGGCGCCCCGGTT
Organism: Nocardioidaceae bacterium; assembly: GCA_035765755.1. Classification (GTDB taxonomy): domain Bacteria; phylum Actinomycetota; class Actinomycetes; order Propionibacteriales; family Nocardioidaceae; genus DASSKA01. Next base: position 4,846 of record DASTWW010000240.1, on the reverse strand, counting down.
CGACTACGGGCGAGACCCGCACGAGGTGCACTTCGACGAGCGCGGTGCGGTGTTCCGTGGCCGGACGGCCGCGTTGACCGCGCACCTGGTGCGTGAACCGGACGACGCGCGGCTGGCCGATGGGGAGGTCGTCGAGGGCAACGACATCCGCGCGCGGGTCACGCTGCACGCCGGGCAGCTGCGAGGGATCCTGCTCGAGGCCGGCGCCGCGGGCCCGTCCCGGGACGTCCGGCCGCGCGAGGTGGAGCAGATGTACGACGAGACGCGGCGATTCTGGGAGACCTGGGTCAGCCGCTCGACGTACTCCGGCCGGTGGCGCGAGACGCTGCACCGCTCCGCGATCACCCTGAAGCTGCTCACCTACGCCCCGACCGGCGGGCTGGTGGCCGCGCCGACCGCCGGGCTGCCGGAGCAGGTCGGCGGCGAACGGAACTGGGACTACCGCTACACCTGGATCCGCGACGCCTCGTTCTCGGTGTACTCGCTGCTCGGCCTGGGCTACACCGAAGAAGCGGCCGGCTTCGCATCCTGGCTGCGGGACCGCGCCACCGAGCAGCGGTCGGGGGACACCGGGCCGCTGAACATCATGTACCGCATCGACGGCTCGCCCGACCTGGACGAGGAGGTCCTCGAGCACTGGGAGGGCTACCGCGGGTCCTACCCGGTGCGCATCGGCAACGGCGCCGCCGGCCAGCTCCAGCTCGACATCTACGGCGAGGTGATGGACAGCCTGTATGTCGGCGACCGGCACGGCCTGCAGGTCGGCCACCGCGGCTGGCAGGGGATCAGCGGGCTGCTCGACTGGCTGGTCGAGCACTGGGACCAGCCCGAGGAGGGCATCTGGGAGACGCGAGGCGGCCGCAAGGACTTCACCTACGGGCGGCTGATGAGCTGGGTCGCCCTCGACCGCGGAATCCGGCTGGCAGCCGCGCATGGACGTCCCGGCCCGGTCGACTCCTGGCGTGCGCAGCGGGACGCGATCTACGAGCAGATCATGACTCGGGGGTGGAACAAGGAGCGGCGCGCCTTCGTCCAGCACTACGACACCCACGTGCTCGACTCGTCGCTGCTGCGGATGTCGACGGTCGGCTTCGTGACGCCGCGTGACCCGATGTGGCTGTCCACCCTGGACGCTATGGACGGCGAGCTGGTCACCGACAGCCTCGTCTACCGCTACGACCCGGAGGCGTCCCCGGACGGGCTGCGGGGCTCGGAGGGCACCTTCTCGCTGTGCACGTTCTCCTACGTCGACGCGCTGGCCCGCGCGGGCCGGCTGGACCGGGCCCGGCTGATCTTCGAGAAGATGCTCACCTACGGCAACCACCTCGGGCTGTACTCCGAGGAGATCGCGCTCACCGGCGAGCAAATCGGCAACTTCCCGCAGGCGTTCACCCACCTGGCGTTGATCGACGCCGCGATCACGCTGGACGCGCAGCTGGACGGGGCCGGCACGACCGGGATCGTCCAGGAGCCGCGCGCGGGCATGTTCGTGCCCGAACAGCGCACGGCCGCGGTCACCGAGGGCGCCGAGAGCGCGGTCGTCGACTGACGGCGCTCGGCCTGCACGTCGACCCGCGCGGCCGGCCTGGGCCGATGTCCTAGCCCCCGCGTCAGACAGCCATTGCTCGTCTGGCCGCAGGCCGCCTGGCTGTCCGGTCGCCGGCGGCGACTGCAATAGCGGGTCGCCTGACCTGTTGTGGCTGTCCCTAGGCCGAGATAGTCGCAATAACGGGTCACAGGACCCGGTGTTGCGCCGGGGCGGGCGGCTACTGCTTGGTCGGCAGCGTGGGAAGGGCCGACGTGGTCGGCAGCGGCACCGGGAGGGACGGTACGTCGGACGGATCCGGTGACGGGCTGGGAGTCGGCGAGGGCGTCGGGCTCGGCGAGTCGGAGTCCGAGGGGGACGGGTCCGGCGAGTCGGAGTCCGAGGGCGTCGGGCTCGGCGGAGCGCTCGAGGTGGCGGTGCCCGACGAGCTGGGGCTCGAGGAGGCGGGACCTGACGAGCTCGGGCTCGAGGAGGCGGGACCTGACGAGCTCGGGCTCGGCGACTTCCCCGTCGCCGGCCGCTGAGCCGCGGGCGTCGACGAGGACGCGGCGATCCTCGACGAGGTCGTGGCGGCGGAGGGGGTGTCCGCGCCGTTGCCGGACCGCGTGGCCGGGCGGCTGCGTGGCGTGGCCAGCGGGGATCGGGACCCCGACCGGCTCGCCGTGATGGTCGGCGCCGAGACGAGCCGGCCCGGACGCACCGCGTCGCCATCGGGCCGCACGGCCTTCGCGCGGGACACCGAGCCGGGGCCCGAGAGCAGCACGGACACCACCGCCCCCAACGCCGCGAGCGCGCCGACGGCGACCAGGGCCCAGACGAACCCGAATCGCGGCTTCGTGTGTCGTCCTCGAGGCATTGACCCCCCAATACGGTCAATCGGAACATCCCCGCCGCGACCACGCTAGAACAACGCGTGCGCGAGCGCGAACCGGGGCGAACGCCGCGCCTAGTCGTCGGCCCGCTTCGTCAGCGGGAACACGCCCCACAGCAGCACGAACACCGCGAGGGCGACGGCGCCGGCGATCAGACCGGTCGGCCGGCTCTTGACCACGTCGAAGACCAGCCAGACCACGCCGGAGACCGTGCAGGCCAGCGCGAAGAGGCCGGCCCGGGCGCTGCGGTCGGCGGCCGCGACCACCCACGCCTTCTCCCCGCGCCGGAACAGCGTGCGGTGGAAGGCGGCGGGCGCGATGATCAGGGCGGTGGCCAGCACCGCACCGCACAGGGTGACCAGGTAGCCGTCGCGCTGGAACGCGTCCAGGTTGCCGAACTTGCTGGTGAACGGCACGGTGAGCAGGAAGCCGGTGAGGATCTGCACTCCGGTCTGGCTGACCCGCAACTCCTGGAGCAGCTCGTTGAAGTTGCGGGTGAGGCGCTCCTTCTCCGACTCCTCATCGTCGACATCATGGGGATTGCCGGGTGGCCTCGTGGTCGTCATGGCTCCACTTCCCGGTCAAGGTGTGAGCGTCATACCCGCCGCCCGCGGCGGTCACACCTGAGGTGTGACGCGGATCGGCCTCAGCGACCCGCGGTCACCTGCGCCGGGCGGCTCTCGCGGTAGGCCCGGTCCAGCGCCGTGACCACGTAGGTCGGAGGCCAGCGGGTCGGCGCGTGCGCGTCGAGGAACCGCTGCGAGGAGGTCCCCGCAGCGGCGTGCACCGTGGCGACCAGGTGGTCGGCGTCGGCGAGGTCGCAGCGGCTGACCTGCGACTTCGGGAACCGGTAGACGGCGTAGGACGCGCCGTGTCCCGCCCACGAGAGCCGGACGCCGCCGTCGACGCGCACCGCCCGCAGCCCCCTGACCCGGGCCGGCGCCCGCCCCGGGACACCGGCGGTCTGCGGCACCAGCGCGGGGTGCGCGTAGTACCTGCGCTGCACCCGGTTCATGAAGCCGAGCCGGTTGGCCCGCACGTCCTTGGCGGAGAAGTACAGGTCGCCGTGCACGCTCGGGTGGCGGCTGTTGAAGGCGAGGTGCCTGCTCATCTCGCCGGGATCCGACCAGGCCGGGTCCTGGGTGGAGGTGCCGACCTTGTAGGCCGCCTGTCCGACGTACAACTGGACGTTCGTGCCGCGCACCTGCCTGGCCCACCAGGGCAGCACCTTCGCGTAGTCCGCCGGCGGGTAGCCGATGTTCCAGTACACCTGCGGGGCGATGTAGTCCAACCACTCCCGGCGCACCCACAGCCGGGTGTCGGCGTACTGGTCGTCGTAGGTCTCGATGCCCGCGGCGGTCGGCGAGCCGGCCGGGTCGGTGCTGGCGTTGCGCCAGACGGCGAACGGGCTCACCCCGAACTTGACCCAGGGTTTCGCCCGGTGGATGCGCCGGTTCAGCGTCGAGATCAGCAGGTCGATGTTGTGCCGGCGCCAGTCCGCCCGGCCGGTGAAGCCGTCGCCGTACGCCGCGAAGCTCGCGTCGTCGGGGAACGGGCGGGCGGTGGGGTAGGGGTAGAAGTAGTCGTCGAAGTGCACCGCGTCCACGTCGTACTTGCGCACCACCTCCATGACCACGCGCCGGACGAGGTCACGGACCTGGGGCAGCCCCGGGTCGTAGTAGAGCCGGCCACCGTAGGCGACCACCCAGTCCGGATGCTGGCTCGCGGGGCTGTCCGGGGGCAGCTGCGCCCGGTTGGTGTTCATGGCCACCCGGAAGGGGTTGAACCAGGCGTGCAGCTCCAGGTTCCGCTTGTGCGCCGCGCGTACGGCGAAGGCGAGCGGGTCGTAGCCGGGATCCTGCCCGGCCACTCCGGTCAGGAACCGCGACCACGGCTCTATCCGCGACGGCCAGAAGGTGTCCGCGGTGGGGCGCACCTGGAGCACCACCGCGTTCAGGCCGCGGCGCTTGGCCTCGTCGAGCCAGCTGATCAGCTCGGCGCGCTGCTCCTCCGGGGTGAGGCCGGGCTTGGACGGCCAGTCGACGTTGTTCACGGTGGCGATCCACTCGCCGCGCAGCTGGCGCTTGAGAGCCAGGCGATCGACGGTGCAGGCACTGCGCGCCCCGGCCGTGGTCCCGTCAGCAGGGACGGTCCGTGGAACCGACGCCGCGGGGCTCTGCGTGAGGAGGAACGACGCGCTCAGCGCGAGACCGAGACCGAGCCCGAGGAGCCTGGTTGCCGACGACATGGCCACCCCCGTCGATGAGCCTGGCTCCGGTTCGTTCCCTGGTGTCCGAGGGGGGACTTGAACCCCCACCCTCTATACGAGGACTAGCACCTCAAGCTAGCGCGTCTACCTATTCCGCCACCCGGACATGGTGGTGCGTCGACAACTCTAGATGAGCGGCCAGCGCGGCGGTAACTGTAG
>DASTWW010000239.1:0-2751 GCA_035765755.1 Nocardioidaceae bacterium | reverse complement strand
GCGAGCGAGGTCTTCGTGCATGAGGTTCATGGTTCGGTTCCTGTTCGTCTTCGTGGTGGTCATCGGCGTGGCTTCGTCGTTGTGGTGCCAGATGGCTTCATCGCGTTGCTCCTCGGGATCGGTTCGGTGGTACGGCGTGGCGCTAGGCCGCGGCCTCGTTCTTGCGGGGCCGACCCCTCGGGCGCTTGCGGGGGATCACCGTTCCCTGCAGGAACAGCTCACCTCCCCAGACGCCCCATGGCTCACGACGCTCCAGCGCTCCGGCGAGACACTCGGCACGGACCGGGCACTGCTGGCACAGGGCCTTCGCGAGCTCCACGTCGTGCGGAGTCTCGGCGAACCACAGTTCTGGGTCCTCGCGGCGGCACGGCAGCCGGTCCTCCTCGACCTCACCGGTGGTCGCGGTGTAGGCGTCGAGAACGCTGATACTCATCTGTCACCTCCTTGCCTGCTTGTGGTGGGCGGGGAAACAAAAAGGCCGCGGATCCCGGGTTTCGGGTTCCGCGGCCTGGAGGCTGCCGATCGTTGATGATCCATCAGATCGGTGGACTCCAGGCTGGTTGACCCGGGAAGGCACCCTTGGCGAAGACGATGCTGCAGTCGTAGCCGTGGCCGGACACAGTCGTCCCCTGGACGGCGGCGGTCACATCGACGCCAAGACGCGCGAGGCCAGCAGTGGCTCCGGCCGGAAGACCCATCGCCGGGACGGTGCTCATCCACGCACGTCCGGACGCGGGCATGCCGAGAGCGGCCTGCTGGCGGTCATTGGTCATGGTCTCCATCGATGAGCACCTCCTTCTGCTTCCTCGTGCGCCGGCCCCTGCAGTGAACTGTCAGGGCCCATGGTGCGCTGCCTTGTGGTGGGAGTAACGTACTCCCTCCGCCGTGTAAGCGGCAAACCATTTAATGGGTATGTCCGGCAGATTCTTCGGCGGCGCCGGAATCCGCGGTCTCCGCGACGAGCTGGAGCACCTGCTCGCCGTACTTCGCGAGCTTGGTGGCGCCCACGCCGTTGATCGCCGCGAGCGCCCCGACGGACGTCGGACGGGCCTCCGCGACAGCCTGCAAGGTCAGGTCCGTGAACACGACGTACGCCGGCACCTTCTCCTCGCCGGCCCGCTCCAGCCGCCACTCCCGCAGCCGCTCGAACAGCCGCTCGTCGTAGCTGGCCGGACACTGGTCGCAGCGGCCCACCTTGCGTTCGGCGACGGTGCCGAGCGACCGGCCGCAGACCCGGCAGGCGGCGGTGCCCCGTTTGCGGCGCCGGCTCGTCCGGGACGGCGCCGAGGTCGCGGCCTCCGGGGTGACGCCGGCCAGGAACCGGGAGGCGCCCCGGGAGGGCCGGCCGCCGGGCGTCCGGGCCAGCGACCACGAGACGGACAGCTGGGTGCGGGCGCGGGTCATCCCCACGTAGAGCAGTCGGCGCTCCTCCTCGACGGCGGCCGGCCCGTCGGCGTACACGATCGGCATGGTCCCGTCGTGCATGCCGCACAGGAAGACCGCGTCCCACTCCAGGCCCTTGGCCGCGTGCAGGGTCGCCAGGGTCACCCCCTCGGCGACGGGTGCGTGCTGTTCCGCCGCGCGCCGCGACAGGTCCTCGACGAAGCCGGCGAGGGTGGCCGCCGGGTCCACGGCGGCGGTCTGCTCCGCCTGCGAGACGATCGCCTTCAGCGACTCCCACCGGTCCCGGACGTTTCCCCGGCCGGTCGGCGGCTGCGCGGTCCACTGCATGCCGGCCAGCACCGCGGTCACGTCCGCGACCAGTCCGTCCCCGGAGCCCTCCCCCGCCCGTGCGCTGCCGCGCAGCAAGGTGAGCGCCTGGCGGACCTCCGGGCGCTCGAAGAACCGGGCCCCGCCGCGCACCACGTAGGGAAGGTGGCGGGCGGCCAGCGCCTCCTCGAACGCCTCGGACTGGGCGTTGATCCGGAACAGCACGGCGATCTCCCGAAGCGGAGTGCCCGCACGGTGCCGGGCCTGGATCTGCTCGGCGACCCACTCGGCCTCGTCGACCTCGTCGGCGCATTCCCGGTAGATCGGCTCAGGCCCGGTCTCCTGCTGCGAGCGCAGCCGCACCCCGGCACTGGGCGAGCCGGCCATCAGCCGGTTCGCCGACGAGACCACCTGTGGGGTGGAGCGGTAGTTGCGGACCAGGTCGACCGAGATGGTGCCCGGGTGGCGCTTGGGGAACTCCAGCAGGTAGCGGGCGCTGGCCCCGGCGAAGGAGTAGATGGTCTGCGCCGGATCCCCGACCACGCACAGGCTGTCCCGGCCACCGAGCCACAGGTCGAGCAGGGAGACCTGGATCGGGCTGACGTCTTGGAACTCGTCGACGACGAAGCAGGTGTACTGCCGGCGGACCTGCGCGGCCACCCGCTCGTCCTCGGCCAGCAGGGCGGCCGCGCACAGCAGCACGTCCTCCATGTCCATCCGGCCCTGCTCGCGCTTGAGGTGCTCGTAGGCGGCGAACACCCGGGCCACGGTGGCCGGGTCCTGACCGTGGACGCTGCGGCCCCGGGCGGCGGCGAGGGTCGGGTACTCCTCGGGGGTCACGTTGCTGACCTTCGCCCACTCCACTTCGCCGGCCAGGTCGCGCAGCGTGGCGGCGTCGGTGTCCACGCGGTTGCGGCGGGCGGCGTTGCCGAGCAGGGGCAGCTTGGACTCGGTGAGCACGGGCGGCTCCCCGCCGTACACCCGTGGCCAGAAGTAGCGCACCTGCCGCAGCGCCGCGGAGTGGAAGGTGCGCGCCTGCAC
>DASTWW010000238.1:0-12166 GCA_035765755.1 Nocardioidaceae bacterium | reverse complement strand
CCGTGATGTCGGCCGACCAAGGAGGTGCACCGATCATGAACGAGATCCAACAGGCGTTCGCCCGCCAGGGGCTCGTCCGACCGCAGGAGGGACGCGTCCTGGGCGGAGTGTGTGCCGGCCTTGGCAGGCGCTTCGGCATCGACCCCTGGCCCGCACGCCTCATCTTCGTGGTGCTCCTCATGGTCATCCCCGGCAGCCAGATCCTGGTCTACCCGATCCTGTGGATCCTGATGCCGTCCGAGGAAGCGGTCATGGTGCCCCCGCAGAGTCCACCCGCGGCCACCTGAGGACTCGAGGCCGGCCGACTGAGCTCAGCTCACCGACGCGTTCGAGAGCGTGCCGATGAACCAGTCGCCGCCCGAGTCGGCCTTGGCCCCGATGGTCAGCGGAGCCGTGTTGGACACCGACCCGAGACCTCCCGAGACGGTCCTGGTCCTCGGCGTCAGCCCGTCGACGTAGATGGTGACCCCGGTCGAGGTCTTCGAGCAGGTGATCGTGTGCGGCTTGCCGTCGGCCAACGTGCTGCCGCGACCGCGGATCCTGCCGATGTGCTTGTTGGTGTCCTTCACCAGGCAGAACGCCTTGGCCACCCCGTTCACGTTGAGCACCTCGACCTTGTACTCGCCGCCGCTCGTCGTGGCGAAGCCCTTGCGCAGGATGTCGAAGTCGGTCCCGGAGGCCGGCAGCTTCGTGGTGAAGGTGACGCTGTAGGAGAAGTCCGCGGTCCCCGGGTTGAGGCTGGAGGAGCTCGGCACCTCCACCCGTCCGGTGCCGTTGAACGTGTACTTCGTCCCGTCGCCGACGATCCCACCGTGCGGGGTGCCGTCGTTGCCGTGTCCGGAGTAGTCGACAAGCGTCGCCGGCGGGCTCCCGATCTCGGTGAACTTCCAGAGCGCTCGGAAACCCGTGCTGGCGGCCGGCGGGGGAGGCGGCGTCTCACTGGCCGCGAAGGACAGCTCGACGTCGTCGACGGCCCCCGGCACGTTGTGGCCGTTGCCGTACCGCGAGCCGATGGCAAGAGACTTGGTGTTGCCGATCGAGCCGAGGCCTGAGCTCGTCGACACCGTCGTACCGTCCACCGTCGCCGCCCAGGTGGAGTCGGTCCGCGTGCAGGCCAGGAAGTGCCACTGCCCGTCCGTGACACTGATGGCCGGACCCCGGACACTTTCGGCGTCTCCGGAGGAGTCCTTCGCGATGCACCGGGCGTAGCCGTGGTTGCCGATCTGCAGGTCGAACTCGCCGCCGTCCGTGCCGGACAGCCCCTTGCGGACCACCTCGTAGCTCTGACCACTCCCAGGTGTGGTGTCCGCGCTCACCCAGGCGGAGACCGTGAAGTTCTCAGTGCCCGGGTTCAGGCTGTCCGAGCTCGGCACCTCCACCCACGAGCCGGGGGAGTGGAAGTCGAAGGCGGTGCCCGTGTGGCCGGGGACTCCCATGGCGACGCCGCCCCGGACGGTCCCGTCGTTCCCGTTTCCCGAGCTGTCGGCGGCCACCGACCCCGACGTCTCGTCCAGCTGCCAGCTACCGCCGCCGCTCGCGGCCGAGGCGTCCGGCGCGGTTGCTCCCAGGGTGACCAGCATCCCGCCCACCGCGGCCACGGAGGTGATCAGCCTGCGGCCCTTGCGGCGGGGGCGGCGGTGCCTCGTGTTTCGCGTCTTTCTCCTGCTAGGCCTCATCCCGAGCTCCTATCCGCAGCTTTGCCACCCGTCGCCCGGTAGGTGGCATTTGCTGGGACGGTAGAGGTCTGGGTAGACACACGACAACCCCCATTGGGACTAGTCCGAGCGCGACGAACCGGGCCCAGTCCGGACAGACCGGACAGCGAATATCGGGAAACGCCAACCTGGAGAGCGTCGCCCACGGCCTCAGCGCGGTAGCGGCGCCCGCCACTCGGCCCGGCTTCCGGCACCACCCGGGCCGGCGGTGAGAGTGAACGCGCCGCCGACCTCCGCGGCGCGCGCCTGCAGGTTGGCCAGCCCGGTGCCGGTGGCCAGGTCCGGCGCTGGCCCGATCCCGTCGTCGGTGACGTCCACGACCAGGCCGTCGTCGACCGCGACGGTCACGGTGACCGCGTTCGCCCGGGCGTGCCGGGCCACGTTGGAGAGCATCTCCCGCACCGCCGCCACCGCATGCTCGGCCACGGCCTCGGTCACGGCGGTGTCGACGGGGCCGACGAACCGGACCGCAGGCTGGAAGCCCAGCGGCCGGGTGGCCTGGCGGCAGATGGTCAGCACCGCCTGCCGCAGCCCGTGCGGGCTGTCGCTGGGCTGCAGCTCGAAGACCGCGGTGCGCAGCTGCCGGATGGCCTCGTCGAGGCGGTCGACGACGCTGTCGAGCAGGTCGCGCACCGCCAGCTCACCGGTGCGGGACGCGGCACTCTGGGCGGTCAGGCCGGCGGCGAACACCAGCTGGATCACGTGGTCGTGCAGGTCCCGGGCGATCCGCTGCCGGTCCTCGAGGAGCTGCTGCTGGCGCAGCTCCTCCTGCAGCTGCTGGTAGGCGAGCACCACGGCGGCCTCCCTGCCGAAGGGCCGGACCATCTCGAGGTCCGACTCGTCGAGGATCGGGCCACCGGCGGACATGCTGGCCACCAGCACGCCGACCGAGGCGTCTCCGGCGACCAGCGGCACGACCACGGCCGAGCCGTGCCCGTCCAGCCACTGGCGGGCCGACGACACCGCCGGCAGGTCGGCGACCACGGCCGGCTGCCCGGTGCCCATCACCTTCTCGCTGACCGTGCCCTGCATCGGGACCAGCGAGCCCACCGGCACGGCGATGTCCCCGTCGGCGGCGAGGACCCGCAGCGCGTTCGGCTGCGCGGCATCGGTCGCGGTGATCCAGGCGCCCCGTGCTCCGACCAGCTGGCGGGCACGCACCACGAGCAGCTCCAGGACGTCCGTCGCCGAACGGCCGGCGAGCAGCGCGCTGGTGATCTCGCCGAGGGACGCCTCGCGTTCCCGCGCGGCTCTGGCCGCGCTGTCGTCGCGGGTCACCTTGGCGAAGCCGCGCAGCGTCCCGTCGTCGCCGTACAGCGCGGTGATCACGACGTGCGCCCAGAACCGGGTGCCGTCCTTGCGCACCCGCCAGCCGTCGTCGGTGAGGGTCCCGTGCCGGTGGGCGTGCTGGAGCTCCGCGGCCGGCTTCCCGGCCCGCCGGTCCTCCTCGGGGTAGAACACCGCGAAGCTCTCGCCGATGACGTCCTTGGCGTCGTACCCCTTGAGTCGTTGCGCGCCGGGGTTCCAGCTGACCACCGTGCCGTCCGGATCGAGCAGGAAGATCGCGTACTCGCCAACAGCGGCGACCAGCAGTCCGAACCGCTCCTGCGCGTCGGCCACGGCATCCCGTGGCAGAGCGTCCTCCCCCTGTCCGGCCATCGCGACGCGACCCCTTCCGCTCAGCGAACGCTGCCAGCGCCAGGGTAGCGCCTCGCGGCTGTGCTGATCCGGCGCGGAGGACGCGCGTGGAGCCGGCCGCAGACGGCATGATGAGCCCCATGACAGCCACCTTCGACCGGATCTCCTGGCCGGTGCACACCGCCCGGCTCTCGCTCCGGCCGGCCGGCCGGGCGGACGCCGAGGAGACCTGGCGGTACTGGCGGCTCGCGGAGGTCGCCCGGTGGCTTCCCTTCGCGCCGGCGACGCTCGAGGGCTACCAGGCCAAGTTCGTGGCGCCGGAGCGAGTTGCCAAGACGCTGGTCGTCGAGCTTGACGGCGTGGTGATCGGCGACCTGATGCTCTCGGTCGGAGACGGCTGGGCGCAGCGCGAGGTCGCCGAGCAGGCGGTGGGGGTGGAGGCCGAGATCGGCTACGTGCTCGATCCGTCGTACGGCGGGCGGGGGTACGCCACCGAGGCGGTGGAGGCACTGATCCGGCTGTGCTTCGAGGACCTCGGCCTGCGCCGGGTCACCGCCGGCTGCTTCGCCGACAACAAGGCGTCCTGGCGGTTGATGGAGCGGATCGGGATGCGCCGAGAGGTTCACACGCTGCGGGAGTCGCTGCACCGGTCCGGGGAGTGGCTGGACGGCATGGGCTACGCGCTGCTCGTCGACGAGTGGCGGGCCCGTCGCTCGTACGGCTCGACATGGTGATGCCATCCATGACCTAGGTCCCTGACCTCCAAGGCGCGACGGGGCTCACCCTCGAAGGTGGGGAGTGCTCGACCTTAGGAGTCGGGATGAGGCTCAGAATGGTCGCCTTGCTCGGGTCCCTCGCGTTGCTGGCGGTGCTGGGGGCGCCAACCCTGGCGATGAGTGTGCGAGAGCACCTGCCGACCGCCCCCTGGCAGGGGGCCCGGGGACCGGTCGCCGCGCTCTCCGGCCGCTACCAGGGATGGGTGCAGAAGTCGGTCACCAGCGAGCGCGCCTACCTGGTCGCGATGCTGGCCAACCGACGGGCGGCGCTGGCCGCCGACCTGGCGCTGGAACGGTCGCCACGGCCGGTGATCCGCGGGCTCGGCGCCACCGCGGCCATGGTCGAGTCCGGCCAGCTCGCCCGGCTGCGGGACTGCCTGCAGCGGTGGTACCCGGACAGCGTCCGCGACGACCCGGCCTCGTCGGGGCTGACCGTCGGGGACGTGGACCGCGGCTTCCTGCAGGAGATGATCCGCAACCACATGGTCGCGGTGATGCTCTCCCAGCAGCTGCTGGTACGCGGGCTGGCGGTGCACCCGGAGGTGGCCCGGCTGGCGGTCCGGCTGCGCGACGGCGAGCACGCCGAGCTGACGCGGATGCGCCGCTGGCTGGCGATGGGCTTCCCGTACGCCGGCATCGGCCCGCGGATGATGGACCGCTGAGTCAGTCCGCGCGGCGGAACGCCACGAACGGCAGCTCCTGCACCAGCCGGTCGCGGGCCGCCGCGCTCCCGTCGTACTCCCAGCCGACCAGCCAGCCGAGCACCCGCCGGACCACCGGCGCGGCCAGCCGGTGGCGGCGCTCGTAGTCGGCGAGCACGGCGGCGGCCTCCTCGTCGGGCAGCACCCGGGCCAGCGGCCGGAACCTGTCCCGGCCGATGGCCACCTCGATCGGCGGCAGCGCCGCGATGTTGCGGAACCAGTCCGCCGAGCGTCCGAACCCGGCGACCACCACCACCTCGTCGTCGGTCTCGCCCACGACCTCCAGCACCGTGCGGTACCGCCTGCCCGAGCGGCGCCCGACATGGGTCAGCCGCAGGAACCGGTGCCCGAGCAGCCAGCCCAGCTTCCAGTCGTAGAGCCGCCCCGGCAGCCGGGCCATCCGCCGGGACACGCGACCGAGCTTCCGGGTCGTCACGTCAGATCCACTGCTTGAACCAGATGCGCTCCAGCCAGTGCGGCGTGGACAGCAGCTGGTCGGTGTAGATCGGCCAGAACCACGCGAAGTTCGCGATCACCAGCACCACGAAGGTGCCGGCCAGCACGGTGCCCCAGGCTCTTCGCTGGTACGACGCACGTGGCCCGCCGACCAGCTTGCCCAGGCACAGGGTGATCGCGATGACCGTGAACGGGATGATCGCGATCGCGTAGTAGGAGAAGATCGGCCGCTGGTCGTACCTGATCCAGGGCAGCCAGGTGACCAGCACGCCGACGACCGCCATCCCGAATCGCCAGTCCCGCTTGGCGATCCAGGCGTAGACGCTGTACAGCAGCGCGGCCACCCCGCCCCACCACAGCGCCGGGGTGCCGAGCAGGATCACCTGGCGCAGGCAGGTGCTGCCGGCCGGCGCGTCGCAGCCCTGCACGCCGGGCTTGATGCCGAGCTGGGCGTCCACGCCCACCGGCCGGTTCAGGATCAGCCAGCCCTGCGGGGTGGACTGGTAGACGTGCGTGGCGCTGTCCAGGCCCTGGGTGTGGAAGTCGAAGATCTCCCGGTGGTAGTTCCACAGCGAGCGCAGCGCCTGCACGGCCCGGGGGAAGAACCCGGACGGCTCGTGCTTGACGTAGTCGCCCCAGTACGGGCCGTACTGGGTGTTGGACAGCGTGGTCTCGAAGGCGTGCGCGTGGATCAGGAACCCGGTCCAGCTGGCGACGTAGACCACGAACGCCACCCCGACCAGGTAGCAGAACGCCGGTAGCGCGTCCACCAGCGCCGAGCGCAGCCACGGGTGCCGCACGCCCACCGAACGGCGGGCGCCGGCGTCCCAGGCCCACACCAGCAGCCCGAACGCGGCGAGCACGAAGACGGGGTCCCACTTGCTGGCGATGGCCAGCCCGAAGAACACCCCAGCGGCCAGCCGCCAGGGCCGCCACCGCAGCCCCCGCACCGGGCCCCAGCCGTGCGGTCCGGCGTGGTAGCCGGGTGGCACCAGCTCGGCCATCCGCATCCGGCCCCAGTCCCGGTCGGCGACCAGGCAGGCCACCGCGCAGAGCATGAAGAACGCCATGAAGATGTCGAGCAGCCCCAGCCGGGACAGCACGAACTGCAGCCCGTCGAAGCAGAGCAGCAGCCCGGCGGTGGCGCCGAGCAGCGTCGAGCCGGTCAGCCGGCGGGCCAGCCGGACCATCACCATCACCATCAGGCTGCCGACCACCGCGCTGGCGATCCGCCAGCCGAACGGGTTCATCCCGAAAGTCAGCTCCGCCGAGCCGATGATCCACTTGCCCAGCTCCGGGTGCACGATCATGCTCGGCGCCTGGGTGAAGATGCCGTGCACCTGCCCGGCCAGGATCTTGGCGTTGGCGTGGTCGACGTACCCGGTGACGAAACCGTGGTTGACCAGCGACCAGGCGTCCTTGGCGTAGTAGGTCTCGTCGAACAGGAACTTGTGCGGGTAGCCGAGGTGCCAGACCCGCATCGCGAACGCGACCGCGCCCAAGGTGACGGTGACCACCCAGCCGATCAGCCGGTCCTGGTGGCGCAGCGCCGGCACCAGCCGGCGGCGGGCGCTGGGCACCACCCGGCCGTCCGCGGTCCACGACAGTCCCATGGTCCGGGTCGGCTGGTCGGTCGCGGTCGCGCTCGGCCTGCTGGTCACGCCCGCCATGCTACGGAGCCAGGCTGCGTCACCGGGGCTGCTGCTGCGAAGATCGGCGGGTGTCCTCCTCCGCAGGCGTGCTGGTGCTGGCCGCCACCCCGATCGGCCGGGCCGCCGACGCGCCGCCCCGGCTGGCCACCGAGCTGGCCGGCGCGGACGTGGTGGCCGCCGAGGACACGCGCAGGCTGAAGCGGCTGGCCGCCCAGCTCGGCGTGGAGATCCCCGGCCGGGTGGTGTCCTACTTCGAGGGCAACGAGGCGGCGCGCACCCCGGCCCTGCTGGAGAGCCTGCAGCACGGCGAGCGGGTGCTGCTGGTCACCGACGCGGGGATGCCGTCCGTGTCCGACCCCGGCTACCGGCTGGTGGCCGCCGCGGTCGAGCAGGACATCGCGGTGACCGCGGTGCCCGGGCCGTCCGCGGTGCTCACCGCGCTGGCGGTGTCCGGACTGCCGGTGGACCGGTTCTGCTTCGAGGGATTCCTGCCCCGCAAGGCCGGCGATCGGGGCCGTCGGCTCGAAGCGCTGGCGGACGAGGCACGCACCATGGTGTTCTTCGAGGCCCCGCACCGCACCGCGGCCACCCTGCAGGCGATGGCCGCCGCGTTCGGCGGGCAGCGGCGGGCGGCGGTGTGCCGCGAGCTGACCAAGACCCACGAGGAGGTACGACGGGCGGGGCTGGCCGAGCTCGCCGCCTGGGCCGACGCCGGTGTCCGGGGCGAGGTGACCCTGGTCGTCGAGGGCGCGCCGGCCACCTCCGTCGTACCGCCCGACGAGGCGGAGATCGCCGCCCTGGTCGCGGACGCCGAGGCGACCGGGCTGTCCCGCCGCGACGCGGTGCTGGAGGTGACCCGCCGCACCGGCCTTCCGAAGCGGGTGGTCTACGACGCCTTCCACAAGGCCGCCCCGTAGCCTGCTCCGGTGAGCCAGGAACGCCCGCCAGCCCCCGAGCCGCTGCCGCTGCCGGTGGTCGACAACCACTGCCACCTGGACATGGACGCCGGGCTGTCCGCGGAGGAGGCGATCGCCGCCGCCGCGGCGGTGAACGTGACCCGCATCGTGCAGATCGGCTGCGATCGGCCCGGCGCCCGCTGGGCGGTGGACGTGGCCCACGCACACCCTTCGCTGGTCGCCGGGGTGGCCCTGCACCCGAACGAGGCCCCGCCGCTGGCCGAGTCCGAGACCTTCGAGGAGGCGATGGCCGAGATCGCCGAGCTGGCCACCCGGGACTGCGTCCGCGCGGTCGGAGAGACCGGGCTGGACTACTTCCGCACCGGCGAGGACGGCCGGGAGGCCCAGCACGACTCGTTCCGCCGGCACATCGAGCTGGCCCGCCGGCTGGACCGGACCCTGGTGATCCACGACCGCGACGCGCACGCCGACGTGCTGGCCATCCTCGACGAGGTCGGCGTGCCGGACCGCGTCGTGATGCACTGCTTCTCCGGCGACGCCGACTTCGCGCGGGCCTGCCTCGACCGCGGGGCCTGGCTGTCGTTCTCCGGCACCGTGACCTTCAAGAACGCCGCGCCGCTGCGCGAGGCGCTGCAAGCGACGCCGCTGGACCGGGTACTGGTGGAGACCGATGCGCCGTACCTGACCCCCACCCCCTACCGCGGTCGCCGCAACGCGTCGTACCTCGTGCCGCTCACCGTGCGCTCGATGGCCGAGACGCGCGAGACCGACCTCGAGGCGCTCTGCGCGGCCATCGCGGCGAACACTGACGCCGCCTACGGCGGGGCCTGGTGACCGGGAGTGGCCCGAACGGGTGACGGGACTCACCCCGACATAGCCCATCCGGACTAGCCAAATTACCCGGATGAACCACCCGAATCTGTCCGAAACGGACGACTGTTTCGGCCGGATTATTTGTGATCGGCCAGCAGCGCCCGTTATCGTCTCGTGACTGTTGGCCGGGAGCGGGGAAGTTCTCGGGCGGCAACACGTGGGTTGCACGGTGCGGTGGGGGACCGCGGACGCCGTGTGACCTCCTGCAGCTGTTCGGAGCCGGCATCCGGCCCCCGACGGTGTGCTCCCGTGTGTGCCGCGCCCGCGGCCCGGGGAGGACGACCATTGGAGAAGCGTGCGCTTCGGACAACTGGCCCAGAAGACGAACCCTGCGGCTGCGGTGCGGGGGTTGAGCCGCAGCAAGAAGCTCCTCGCCACGCTGGTGGCAGCGGTCGCGCTGGCTCTGGCCGCGAGCGCGGCCGGCTATGCGAGCATGAAGAAGACCGTCACCCTCTCCGTGGACGGGCACCCCACCCAGGTGAGCTCGCTCGGCGGGACCGTCGGTGACGTGCTCGCCGCCCAGGACATCCACGTCGGCCAGCACGACCTGGTGGCGCCGTCGGCCGACACCCCGATCAGCGACGGCACGCACATCGCGGTCCGCTACGGCCGGCCGCTGGACATCAGCGTGGACGGGCAGCACCAGACCTACTGGGTGACCGCGACCGACGTCGCCGACGCGCTGCAGCAGCTCGGGCTCCGGTTCAGCAACGCCGACCTGTCCACCAGCCGCAGCGCCGGGATCTCCCGCCAGGGCCTGGACCTCTCGGTGGTCACGCCGAAGCGGATCGTCGTGGAGGTGGGCCGTGCGAAGGCCCATCACGAGAACGTGCCGGCGATGACGGTGACCCAGACCCTGCAGCAGCTCGGCATCCACGTGGACAACAACGACATCGTCAAGCCCGCGCTCGGCGCGACCGTCCACGACGGCGACAAGATCGTGGTGACCCGGGTGCGCACCACCACCAAGGCCGTGAACGAGTCGATCGGCTACCAGACGATCACCAAGAACGCGCCGCACATGTACCGCGGCCACTCCGTGACCGTGCGGTCCGGGCACCCCGGCACCCGGCACGTGGTCTACCGGATCGTGTTCCACAACGGGCACGTGGTGTCCCGCAAGGCGATCCGCTCCACCACGCAGAGCCAGCCGGTGCCGGCGATCGTCCGGGTGGGCACCAAGAGCCGGCCGGCCCCGGCGCCGACCACCAACTACGCCAGCGGCAGCACGGTGTGGGACCAGCTCGCGCAGTGCGAGTCCGGCGGCAACTGGGCCGCGGACACCGGCAACGGCTACTACGGCGGGCTGCAGTTCACGCTGTCCACCTGGCAGGCGTACGGCGGCTCCGGCTACCCGAACCAGGCCAGCCGGGAGACCCAGATCGCCATCGCCACCAAGGTGCGCGACGCCAGCGGCGGGTACGGCGCGTGGCCGGCCTGCTCCCAGCAGCTCGGTCTGCCCCAGTAGGTGAGCCAGTAAGCGCTTGTGTCGGCCGGCCGGTCAGGGTACGCCCCGCCAGCCGGCCGTCTGGCGTCTCGATAGGCTCGCCGGCGTGGTGAGCGCAGACCCGAAGCCCAGGCTGCTGGGGCCCGCGGAGGTGCGTGCCCTGGCGGCCTCGCTCGGGGTCCGGCCCACCAAGCAGCGCGGCCAGAACTTCGTGATCGACCCGAACACGGTGCGCCGGATCGTCCGGGCGGCCGGGGTCGGCGCCGAGGACCGGGTGGTGGAGGTGGGCCCGGGGCTCGGCTCGTTGACCCTGGCGCTGCTCGAGGTGGTGGACCACGTCGTCGCGGTGGAGGTGGATCCGGTGCTCGGTGCCGCGCTGCCGGCCACCCTCGCGTCGTACGCGCCCTCCGTCGCGGACCGGTGCGACGTGGTGGTCGCCGACGCGCTGCAGGTCACCGACCTTCCGGGGGAGCCGACCGCGCTGGTGGCCAACCTGCCCTACAACGTCGCGGTGCCGGTGCTGCTGCACCTGATGGCCACGCTGCCGTCGCTGCGGCGCGGGCTGGTGATGGTGCAGGCCGAGGTCGCCGACCGGCTGGTGGCCGCTCCGGGCTCGCGGACCTACGGGGTGCCGTCGGTGAAGGCCGCGTGGTACGCCACCCTGCGGCGGGCCGGCTCCGTGGGCCGCAACGTGTTCTGGCCGGCGCCGAACGTGGATTCCGGCCTGGTTGCCTGGGAGCGGCGCGACCCGCCCGTGACGACGGCCAGCCGGCAGCAGGTGTTCGCGGTCGTGGACGCCGCGTTCGCGCAGCGCCGCAAGACGCTGCGAGGCGCGCTGCGGGGGCTGGCCGGCTCCGCTGTGGCCGCGGAGGCGGCGCTGGCTCAGGCGGGCGTCCCGCCCACCGCCCGCGGCGAGTCGCTGACCGTCGAGGAGTTCGCCCGGATCGCGGAGGGGCTGGCGGCTGGCTCGGGGGGTGGCTCGTGAGCGCCGAGGTGGCGGGCGTCGCGCCGGCCAAGATCAACCTGTGCCTCGGGGTGGGGGCACCCCGGCCGGACGGGTTCCACTCGCTGGCGACGGTGTACCAGGCGATCGGGCTGTACGACGAGGTGCGGGTCCGGCCCGCTTCGGAGTGCTCCGTGACCGTGTCCGGCGACGCCCGGCTGGCCGTCGCCGACGTGCCCACCGACTCGTCGAACATCGCCGTCCGGGCGGCTGGGCTGCTCGCCGCCCACCACGGCCTCGACGCGGCGGTGGCGATCCACATCGTCAAGGGGATCCCGGTGGCCGGCGGGATGGCGGGGGGCAGCGCGGACGCCGCGGCGACGCTGGTGGCCTGTGACGCACTCTGGGGCACGGCGACGCCGTTCGAGGAGCTCGCCGTGCTGGCCGGGCAGCTCGGCTCGGACGTGCCGTTCGCGCTGCTCGGCGAGACCGCGGTCGGGTCAGGGCACGGCGAGCTGGTCACCCCGCTGGAGACGCAGGGGGAGTACTGGTGGGCGGTGCTCGAGTCGCCGGCGGGCCTGTCCACACCGGCGGTCTACCGTGAGCTGGACCGGCTGCGCGCCGGGACCGTCGCACCCGAGCCGGAGGTGCCTGCCGCGCTGCTGGAGGCCCTGCGGCAAGGCGACGTCGACGGCCTGGGTGCGGCGCTGGCCAACGACCTGCAGCCCGCGGCGTTCCGGTTGCGCCCGGAGCTGGAGCGCAACCTGACCACCGGGCGGGGGGCCGCCCCGCACGGGGCGCTGCTGTCGGGCTCCGGGCCGAGCTGTCTGTTTCTCTGCGAGAGCCCCGAGCACGCCGCGAAGGTGGTGATCGCGCTGGGGTCCGCGGGGTTGGAGTCAGTCAGCGTCGCCACCGGCCCGGTGCCCGGTGCCCGGGTGGTGTCGTGAACCTGGTCAGCCTGGAGCGGGTCGACAAGGCGTACGGCATCCGGCCGCTGCTGTCCTCGGTCGGCCTCGGGATCGGCGAGGGCGAGCGGATCGGCGTGGTG
>DASTWW010000237.1:0-3040 GCA_035765755.1 Nocardioidaceae bacterium | reverse complement strand
GAGATCGTGCGGCACCTGACCCCGTTCTTCGTCAGCCGCCAGGTGGTGTGCGGCGCGGGGCGGGTCGGGATCGGCCAGGACGGCCGCGAGCACGGGTTCCAGATCAGCCAGCGCGCGGACTACTTCGAGGTCGAGGTCGGCCTCGAGACCACCCTGAAGCGGCCGATCATCAACACCCGTGACGAGCCGCACGCGGACCCGGAGAAGTACCGCCGGCTGCACGTGATCATCGGCGACGCGAACCTGGCGGAGATCTCCACCTTCTTGAAGGTCGGTACGACGTCGCTGGTGCTCGCCATGATCGAGGACCGGTTCATGAGCCGGGACCTGACCGTGGAGCAGCCGGTCCGGTCGCTGCGCGAGGTGTCCCACGACCCGAGCCTGAAGCAGCTGCTCCGGCTCTCCGACGGCCGGACCCTGACCGCCGTACAGCTGCAGATGGAGTACCTGGACCTGGCCCGGAAGTACGTCGAGGACCGGATGGGCAGCGACGTGGACGAGCAGACCGCCGACGTGCTGGCGCGGTGGGAGTCGGTGCTCACCCGGCTGGAGACCGACCCGATGCAGTGCGCGCGGGAGCTGGACTGGGTGGCCAAGCTGCAACTGCTGCAGCAGTACCGCGACCGCGACGGGCTCAGCTGGGAGGACGCCAAGCTGCACCTGATCGACCTGCAGTACGCCGACATCCGGCCGGACAAGGGCCTCTACCACCGGCTGGTGAAGCTGGGTCGGATGGACCGGCTGGTCAGCGACGACGAGACCGTGGACGCCGTGCACCTGCCGCCGGCGGACACCCGTGCCTACTTCCGGGGCCGCTGCCTGGAGAAGTACGCCGACCGGATCGCGGCCGCCTCCTGGGACTCGGTGATCTTCGACATCCCTGGGCACGAGTCGCTGCAACGCGTCCCCACCATCGACCCGCTGCGTGGCAGCCGAGCCCACGTCGGCGAGCTCTTGGACCGTTGCGACACGGCGGAGGCCTTGTTTGCGGCTCTGACTCGGTAGGGTCTGGGTTAGAGGCTTTTCGCGTGGCCGGGTGGCCACGCGACGTGCATCCGAGGAGGCGTCCATGGCACAGGAGCACAAGCAGCCGCGGAAGTCGGGGGAGAACGAAGAGGTCGACCAGCCCCCGGAGTCCACGGCCGAGTCGGTCTCCGACCGCAAGGAGCAGCTCGACGAGGACATCGACGCGATTCTCGGGGAGATCGACGACGTCCTCGAGACCAACGCGGAGGACTTCGTGAAGTCCTTCATTCAGAAAGGCGGAGAGTAGACCCCGATGAGCCAGCCCCGACCGGCCGACCCACGCCTGCCCGCCGCCTTCCTGGTGCCGGGTTCGTCCTCGTTCGCGGAGTTCCTCGCGCAGCAGTCACCCGACCTGCTGCCGTCCCGGCGGTCGCTGCCGGGCGGTGACGCGTCGGAGCTGGCCCCGCACGGCACGACGATCGTGGCCGCCACGTTCGAGGGCGGGGTGGTGATGGCCGGCGACCGGCGGGCGACGATGGGCAACGTCATCGCCCAGCGGGACATCGAGAAGGTCTTCCCCGCCGACGAGTTCTCCTGCGTGGGCATCGCCGGCACCGCCGGGCTGGCCGTGGAGATGGTGCGGCTGTTCCAGACCGAGCTGGAGCACTACGAGAAGATCGAGGGCATCACCTTGTCGATGGACGGCAAGGCGAACCGGCTCGCGGCGCTGATCCGGTCCAACCTCGGGATGGCGATGCAGGGGCTGGCCGTCGTACCCCTCTTCGCCGGCTACGACCTGGCTTCGGAGTCCGGGCGGATCTTCTCCTACGACGTCACCGGGGGGCGCTACGAGGAGACTGCGTTCCACTCGGTGGGATCCGGCTCGATGTTCGCGCGGGGCTCGCTGAAGAAGCTCTACCGCGACGACCTCTCCGGCGACGAGGCGGCGACCGCGACCATCCAGGCGCTGTACGACGCGGCGGACGACGACTCGGCCACCGGAGGACCGGACGTGGCCCGCCGAATCTTCCCGGTCATCGCGGTGATCACCTCCTCGGGCTACCGCCGGCTGCCCGACGACGAGGTGGCCCAGATCGCCGACCGGGTGATCGCGGGCCGGATGCAGCGTCCCGACGGCCCGACCGCGGCCCTCACCTGAGAAAGGCACCTACCAGCACATGAGCTCACCCCACGAAACCGCTCGCTGCGCTCGCGCTTCCGCGGGGGCCGCGGCATGAGCATGCCGTTCTACGTCTCGCCCGAACAGCAGATGAAGGACCGGGCGGACTACGCGCGCAAGGGAATCTCACGTGGCCGCAGCGTGGTCGCGCTGCAGTACCCGGACGGCATCGTCATCGTATCGGAGAACCCGCAGACCCTGCACAAGGTCAGCGAGATCTACGACCGGATCGCGTTCGCCGCGGTGGGCCGCTACAACGAGTTCGAGAACCTCCGGATCGCCGGTGTCCGGCTCGCGGACATGCGCGGCTACGCGTACGACCGGCGGGACGTGACCGGCCGAGGCCTCGCCAACGCCTACGCCCAGACGCTGGGGACCATCTTCTCCAGCGCGGGGGAGAAGCCCTACGAGGTGGAGATCCTGGTCGCCGAGGTGGGCACCGACGTGTCGTCGGACGAGATCTACCGGGTGACCTTCGACGGCCAGATGGGCGACGAGCACGGCTACGCGGTGATGGGCGGCTCGGCGGAGACGGTGTCGAAGTACCTCTCCGGCCGCTACGCCGAGGGCATGTCCCTGCAGGACGCGGTCCGGCTCGCCGTCGACGCCCTCGGGCACAACGAGACCGAACCACGGACCATCCCGCCAGAGAACCTCGAGGTGGCGGCGCTGGACCGGACGCGCTCCCAGAAGCGGAAGTTCAAGCGGTTCGGCACCCAGGAGCTCACCGAGATCCTGTCCCAGCGGGAGCCCGCGGGCGCAGCGGCCCCGACCAGGGCTGCCGGCTCATCCGAGGCCGAGGAGTCCGGAGCTTCCCGGCCTTCCCGGACCAACGGGTCCGGCGAACCCCCGATCGCGCCACCGGCCGACCCGGGCGATCCCCTCACCTGACCC
>DASTWW010000236.1:0-3924 GCA_035765755.1 Nocardioidaceae bacterium | reverse complement strand
ACCCTCCGAGCGGCTGGTGCAGCGCGCGCTGCGCACCATCCTGGCCGACCGGACCGCGCTGATCATCGCGCACCGGCTGTCCACGGTGGAGATCGCCGACCGGGTGCTGGTGCTCGAGCACGGCCGGATCGTCGAGGACGGGTCCCCGCAGGAGCTGATCAGCGGTGGCGAGGGCCGGTTCTCCGACCTGCACGACGCCTGGGTCGCCTCCCTGGCCTGAAGCATCCTCACGCTCGGCGCCGCAGGGGGTCTGCCCCGGGCCGGACCAGTGCTGTCTCTCGGCGGGGCAGACATATCGGGTCGTGCGACCCGTTACGGTCGCAAATCTCGCTGGGGAGCAGCAATATCTAGGCGTGTGACCCGTTACGGCGGTTGAACGGCACGCGGCTCAGGAGGCGTCCGCCTCGGCGGCTGCCTTGAGCCGGGCAAGGGTGCCCTCGATGCCGCGCCGGTTGCGCTCGGGGAAGTCGAGCGTCCGGAGCACCCACGCCGCGGGCCGGCCGTAGCGGCTGTAGTCGAAGGTCTCGGTGACCCGGGTGGTCCCGTCGGCGGCGGGCTCGAGCTGGTACCTCCACCGGTGCCCGCCGAAGTGTCGCCAGGCGATCAGCCGGTCCTCCTCGAACTCCACCACCCGGTTGCTGATCGTGTACGGCAGCCCGAACAGCCGCATCGCCACGCTGAACTCTGCGCCGCGGCTGAGCCGGTCCGGCGCCGCGAGGATGTTCTGCACCGACCCGGACCCGTCGATGCGCGGGTGCTGCCGCGGGTCGGCCAGGATCGCGAACACCGTCGCGGCAGGGGCCTGGACCACCGTGCTCGCGCTGACCAGCTTGTCGTCCACCGGCCCGAGGCTAGCGGGATGCTCGGTGCCCCGGCTCAGCGGCCAAGCAAGCGACCCGGCTCAGCGGCCGGGGCCGGCGCACTCGGCCTCTGGCTCGGGCACCGGCTTGCGACGGGGCCGCTCGGCGCTGATCACGATGGCCACCGCGAGCACCACGATCCCGCCACCGACCACGACGGCACCGGTGACCGGCTCGGCCAGGATCAGCGCGCCGAGGAACACCGCGACGACCGGGTTGATGTAGGCGTAGGTGGACACCAGCGAGATCGGCGCGGAGGACAGCAGCCACACGTAGGACGTGAAGGCCACCACCGAGCCGAACACGACGAGGTACCCCAGGGCGACCCACGTCCGCGCGTCGTACGCCGAGGCGTGGAACCTTTCACCCGAGGCGCCGCCGAGCGCCAGCAGCACCAGGCCGCCGCAGAGCATCTCGTAGACGGTGGTCACGAACGCGTCGCGCGGCAGCCGGAGCCGGGGCTGCACCCACGACCCGAACGCCCAGCACGTCGAGGCGAGCACCACGATCCCCGCGGCGAGCAGAGGGATCTCACCGGCGCTCTTGCCGTGCCCGGCCAGCACCAGGAAGGCCAGCCCGCAGAAGCCGAGCAGCACCCCGAACACGCTGAGTCGGTGCGGCCGGTCGCCGGACATCAGCCGGAAGACGGTGATCATCAGCGGAGTGACCGCGATCAGCAGCGCGGTGATGCCCGACGGCGCGCCGAGGTTCTCCCCGACCGAGACCATGCCGTTGCCGAGCACCGGCAGCATCAGGCCGAGCAGCGCCGCGCCGGCCAGCTGGCGCGGGCTGACCCGGAGCCGGGACACGCCGCCCTTGGCGGCCAGGATCAGGGCGAGTACGACGGACGCGCTCACGTAGCGCAGCCCCATCGATGTCAATGGCGGAGCCTGCGCCACGACCACCCGGATGGCGAGGTACGTCGAGCCCCACACGACGTAGACCACGCCCAGCGCCACCCAGACCAGCTGGGCGCGGTACCGCTGGAGCGCGGGCGCGACCTGCACCGCCAGATCTGTCATGACCGTCCCTTCCTGTTGCCCCTGACAGATTAGTGCCCGAGAACCCCGCAGGTCGCGCGAAATTCGGACAACATGGCGAGAACGGCTGCCAGCGGCAAAGGGGGTCGATTCGCGGGGTCGGGTGAACCCCGGTAGGTTGTGAAAAACTGTGGCTGGTGTGCAGCCGGTCACAGTGCGAAACGGCCTGCGAGACGCGCGCACCACCCCCGCGCGCGGGCGCGGGCCGTGTGACTCCCCGGTCGGTGGCGGCGACCCCGCGCACCGAGAAGAGATTGGAGTGCAGGTGAGCGAGACCACTACGCCGGACTTCGGCCCCGGGCTGGGCGACGTGTTCGGCCCCGCGCAGGCCGAGGGCGGGGCCGACCTGGTGCAGCTGCTGACGCCCGAGGGTGAGCGCGTGGAGCACCCCGAGTTCTCCTTCGACCCCGGCAAGGGCGCCGACGAGGACGAGACGATCCGCGAGTTCTACCGCGACATGGTGCTGACCCGGCGCATCGACACCGAGGCCACCGCCCTGCAGCGGCACGGCGAGCTGGGCATCTGGGCCCAGCTGCTGGGCCAGGAGGCCGCGCAGATCGGCTCCGGGCGGGCGCTGCGGCCGCAGGACTTCGTGTTCCCGACCTACCGCGAGCACGGCGTGGCCTGGTGCCGTGACATCGACCCGCTGCGGCTGCTCGGCCTGTTCCGCGGTGTGGACCAGGGCGGCTGGGACCCCAAGGACAACAACTTCGGCCTCTACACGATCGTGATCGGCGCGCAGACCCTGCACGCCACCGGCTACGCGATGGGCATGCAGCGCGACGGCGTGGTCGGCACCGGCGACGCCGACCGGGACGCGGCGGTGGTCGCCTACTTCGGCGACGGCGCCAGCAGCCAGGGCGACGTCAACGAGGCGTTCATCTTCGCGGCCTCCTACAACGCCCCGGTGGTGTTCTTCTGCCAGAACAACCAGTGGGCGATCTCCGAGCCGATCGAGCGGCAGTCCCGCATCCCGCTCTACCAGCGGGCTCTCGGCTTCGGCTTCCCCGGTGTCCGCGTGGACGGCAACGACGTGCTCGCGACGTACGCCGTCACCAAGGCCGCGCTGCAGCGGGCCCGGGACGGCCAGGGCCCCACCTTCGTGGAGGCCTACACCTACCGGATGGGCGCGCACACCACCACCGACGACCCGACGCGCTACCGGCTCTCGGAGGACCTCGAGACCTGGAAGCTCAAGGACCCGATCGCCCGGGTCAAGGCCTACCTGACCCGCAACGGGCTGGCCGGCGAGGACTTCTTCGCCGGTGTCGAGGAGGAGGCCGAGAAGCTCGGCGAGCACCTGCGCGAGGGCTGCCGGGCGCTGCCCGAGCCCAGTCCGCTGTCCGTGTTCGACAACGTGTACGCCGAGCAGACCCCCGAGCTCGCCGCCCAGAAGGCGGGCTTCGCGGCCTACCTCGACTCGTTCGAAGGAGCGCAGGCATGAGCAAGATCACCCTGGCAAAGGGCCTCAACGCCGGGCTGCGCAAGGCGATGGAGGACGACCCGAAGGTGCTCGTCATGGGCGAGGACGTCGGCAAGCTCGGCGGCGTGTTCCGGATCACCGACGGGCTGCAGAAGGACTTCGGCGAGGACCGGGTCATCGACACCCCGCTCGCAGAGTCCGGCATCCTCGGTACGGCGGTGGGGCTGGCCATGCGCGGCTACCGCCCGGTCTGCGAGATCCAGTTCGACGGGTTCGTCTACCCGGCCTACGACCAGATCGTCAGCCAGGTCGCCAAGATCCACTTCCGCAGCCAGGGCAAGGTCAAGATGCCCATCGTCGTGCGCATCCCGTTCGGCGGCGGCATCGGCGCGGTCGAGCACCACAGCGAGAGCCCGGAGGCGCAGTTCGCGCACACGCCGGGCCTGAAGGTGGTGTCCTGCTCGAACCCCGTGGACGGCTACTGGATGATCCAGCAGGCGATCGCCTGTGACGACCCGGTGATCTTCCTCGAGCCGAAGCGGCAGTACCACGCCGACAAGGCCGAGCTCGACGAGTCGGCCACCCCGGCTCCGCTGTTCAC
>DASTWW010000235.1:0-6225 GCA_035765755.1 Nocardioidaceae bacterium | reverse complement strand
TGACCTCCGGCGCGCACCGGGTGGACACCGAGAAGGTGTGCGAGCAGCTCGGCATCGCCCGCCTCGGGCGGGCCAAGCCGGACTTCGTCCGCGAGCACACCGGCCAGGTGATCGGCGGGGTCTCGCCGATCGCGCACCCGGCGCCGGTGCCGACGTACGTCGACTCGAGCCTGCGCAAGTACGACGAGATCTGGGCCGCGGCAGGTCACCCGGCGGCGGTGTTCAGCACGACGTACGACGAGCTCGTCGACCTGACCGGGGCCGCCGAGGTGGAGGTCAACTAGACCGTGGAGATCTGGGTCAACCCGGCCTGCTCCAAGTGCCGGGCAGCGACCGCCGCGTTCGACGAGGCGGGCATCGCCTACACCGTCCGCCGCTACCTCGAGGACCCGCCGACCCGCGGCGAGCTGGTCGACGTGCTCGCCCGGCTCGGCCTCGAGCCGTGGCACATCACCCGGACCCAGGAGCCGGCCGCCGCGGAGGCCGGGCTCGCGGAGCTGCCGCGCGACGACGAGCACCGCGATGCGTGGCTGGACGCGCTGGCCGCGCACCCGAGCCTGATCCAGCGACCCATCCTGACCGCCGACGACGGCACCACCGTGGTCGGCCGGGATCCCGCGGAGCTGGGCCGGGTCATCGACGCCGAGCACCCCTGAGATCGACGCCGAGTCGCCCGATGTCGGACTTGTCGGGCGTCGATTAGTCCGAACGGGTCATGGTCCCCCCAGCCCTCCCGACCTAGCGTCGAGGACGTAGCCGGTTGCGCTGCCCGTCAGCTCGCCGCCCGCTGCCGCCGGTCTCGGGCGCGGTGCAGGGTCGGTGCCTTCCGCCGAGGGGGCGCTGGTCATCACCGTCGCTGCGTTGCCAAGCACCCGACCGATGGAGAAGTCGACCGGGAGCTTCGGTGTCACGACACGCTCGTACGCGGATTCCCGGACCGGCGCAGCGGGCGGTCGCTGATCCGGTCCGCCCCGGCTCTGCGTAGGCTCGTCCGCCGTGGCACGAGTGGCGGTGGTCGGCGGCGGGCTGGGTGGCCTCGCGGCCGCGGCCAGGCTGGCCAAGCTCGGGCACGAGGTGACTCTCCTGGAACGCCGCGACCGGCTCGGCGGCGCCCTCGGCACCGAGGAGCGGGACGGGTTTCGCTGGGACACCGGGCCCACCTGGACGGCGCTGCCGGCCGTGCTGCGCGACCTGTTCCGCAAGTCCGGCCGGCCGCTCGAGCGGGTCCTGGACCTGGTGCCGGTGCAGCCGCTGCGCGAGCACCGGTTCGCCGACGGCACGGTGCTGGCCCTGCCGACCGGCGGCCGCGGCGCCCAGTACGACGCGGTGGAGGACGCGCTGGGCACGGGCGCCGGGAAGCGCTGGGTGGACTACACCGACTCCTTCGAGGAGACCTGGGCGGTGCTGCGTCGCGGGTACCTTGAGCACCCGTACCGCCCCCAGCACGCCGACCGGCAGACCCGCGCGGTGCTGGCCGGCCGCACCAGCCTGCGCAGGAAGGTGCGCCGGGCGCTGCCCGACGAGCGGCTGCGCCAGGTGGCGCTTACCCCGGTGCTCCTCGACGGGCAGCAGCCGCGTGACGTGCCCGCCTGGGTGGGCGTGCTCTGCTACGTCGAGCAGTGCTTCGGCGCCTGGACCATCCCCGGCGGCATGGGACAGCTCGCCGACGCGCTCACCCGCCGGCTGGCCGAGCGCGGGGTGACGGTCCGGCTGGGCACCCCGGCCCGCGACCTGGTGCTCCGCGAGGGCCGGCCGGCCGAGGTGGCCACCGACGACGCCATGGTCGAGGCCGACCTGGTGGTCTGCGCCGTGGACCCGCGCCGGCTGCCCGCGCTCGCCGGCTTCGTGGAGCGGACCATGCCCGCCCTGCCCCCGCGTATCGCGCACCTCGGGCTGGCGGGCAACCTGCCCGACCTGCCCCACGAGGTGGTGTTGCACGGCGAGCCCACGCTGGTGGTGCGCCCCGGCGGGACCGCGCCGGCCGGGGCGCAGGCCTGGACGGTGCTGGTGCGCGGCAAGCTCCAGGAGGACCTGCTGGTCGCGCTGGCCCGGAAGGGGATCGACGTACGCGACCAGGTGCGGGTGCGGGTGGACCGCTCCCCCGGCGAGCTCGCCGAGACGTGGGGTGGCTCGCCGTACGGCGTGCTCTGGCAGGGCCGCGGCACCGTCCGGAACCGGCTCGGCACCAGCACCCCGCTGCCCGGGGTGTACTGCGCCGGTGCGCACGTCGGCGGCGGCAGCGGGATCCCGTTCGTCGGGCTCAGCGCGGCCCAGGTCGCCGAGGAGATCGGCAAGGCCTAGACCGCAGACAACGTTGCTGGTCCGCCCGGTGGACCGCCTGACTGTCCGATCGCCGGCGGCGACCGCAACAACGGGTCACACGACCTGCTATGGCCGCGCCCGGGCCAAGACGGGCGCAACAACGGGTCACACGACCTGCTGGCGCTGCGCGATCGGCCCACCAGCGCGAACGTTGCCGGTCACGGCACCAGCTCACACCGAGGCGCGCAGCCCGGCGTAGATCTCCCGGGTCGCCGCCGACCGGTTGAGGGTGTAGAAGTGCAGGCCGGGCGCCCCCTCGGCGAGCAGCGTGTCGCACAGCTCGGTGGCGACGGCGATGCCTTCGGAGCGTACGGCGGAGGCGTCCCCCTCGAACCGCGCCACCCGGCTGACCACCTCGGCGGGCAGCTCGGCCCCGGACAGCTGGGACATCCGGGTGATCTGCGCCAGGTTCGTGATCGGCATGATCCCCGGAATGATCGGGATGTCCACGCCGAGCGCGGACACCCGGTCCACCAGCGCGAAGTAGTCCGCGGCCCGGAAGAACAGCTGGGTGATCGCGAAGTCCGCACCTGCCTGTGCCTTCGCGGCCAGCACCTGAGCGTCGGCCTCCCGCGACGCCGCGGCCGGATGCGCCTCCGGGAAGGCGGCCACCCCGACGCAGAAGTCACCGAGCGACTTGACCAGCTCGACCAGCTGCACCGCGTAGCGCAGCCCCTCCGGGTGCGGCTCGAAGGCCTCGGCCGGCCCGCCGGGCGGGTCGCCGCGCAGCGCGAGCACGTTGCGCACCCCGGCCGCGGCGTACGCCCCGACCACCCCGCGCAGCGTCTCCAGGGAGTGACCCACGCAGGTCAGATGCGCCAGCGGGGTCATCGAGGTGTCCTCGGCGATCTGCTGGGTCACCCGCACGGTCCGGTCCCGGGTGGACCCGCCCGCGCCGTACGTCACGGACACGAACGTGGGCTGCAGCGGTTCCAGCTGCCGAAGCGCCGTCCACAGCGCCCGCTCGCCGTCGGCGTCCTTGGGCGGGAAGAACTCGAAGGAGAAGGACCGCTCACCGGCAGCGATCAGGTCCCGGACGGTCTCGGCGCCGCCGGGCATCCGCGAGGGCAGTCCAAGGGCCATCCACCCAGGATAGGCGGGGACGCGGACATCGGACGGCAGCGTCCACGTAGTCTCACCGGGTGAGCTCACTGCCCTGGGACGCCGCGGCGTTCCGCGCCGACGTGTCCGCGACCCTCGAGGCGTTCGTCGACGAGCAGGCCACGCGGCTCGGCCCGCTCGGCGAGGACGCGGACCTGCTGCTGGCACAGGCGCGGCGGTCGCTGGCCGGCGGGAAGCGGCTGCGCGCGGCGTTCTGCTACTGGGGCTACCGCGCGGTGCGCCCGCCGGAGGACGAGCCGGCGCTGGTGCGAGCGGTCGGCGCCCTCGAGCTGCTGCACGCGAGCGCGCTGGTCCACGACGACTACATGGACGCCTCCGACACCCGCCGCGGCCGGCCCGCCACGCACAAGGCCCTGGAGGCGGTGCACCGCGAGCGCGGCTGGTCCGGGGACGCCAGGCAGTTCGGCGCGGCCGGCGCGATCCTGCTCGGGGACCTGCTGTTGTCCTGGTCCGAGCAGATGCTGCGCACCTGCGGGCTGCCCGACGGCCCCGTACGCGCGGCCCAGGAGATCTTCGACGCCACCCGCAGCGAGGTGATCAGCGGCCAGTTCCTCGACGTGTCCGCGCAGGCCCGCGGCAACGCTGATGTCGAGGCGGCGATGCGGGTGCTGCGGTTCAAGTCCGCGAAGTACACCGTGGAGCGCCCGCTGCACGTCGGCGCCGCCCTCGCCGACGGCGGCCCCGCCCTGCAGCGCGAGCTGAGCGCCGTCGGGCTGCCGCTCGGCGAGGCGTTCCAGCTGCGCGACGACCTGCTCGGTGTGTTCGGCGACCCCGAGGTGAGCGGCAAGCCCGCCGGGGACGACCTGTCGGAGGGCAAGCGCACGGTGCTGGTCGCGCTGGCCCTCCAGGGCGCGAAGCCGGAGGACGCCAAGCGCCTCGAGGGGAAGCTCGGCACCGCGCTGTCCGCAGACGACGTCGCGGAGCTGCGCCGGATCATCGACGGGTCCGGTGCGCACGCCGAGGTGGAGCGGCGAATCACCGGGCTCACCGAGTGCTCGCTGAGCGCGCTCGCCGACGCACCGGTCACCGGTGAGGCACGTGCCGTGCTGCGCGAGCTCGCCGAGGCAGCGACCCAGCGGGTGGTTTAGCGGCCGGGTCGTGCAGCGGCTAGGGGTGCTTGGCGGGCAGCTCGGGCAGCTCCAGCGCCGGGCCGTCGCCGCGCAGCAGCACCGCGAACTTGCAGCCGTCGGACCGGACGCGGCCGCCCAGCACGTCGAGGGCGGCCTTGAACGCCGCGTCGTCGTGCCGCGCCAGCGGGCTCCACCCGTCCCACAGCAGCACGATGCCCTGGCGGCCGGGCGCGTCCAGCGACCCGAGCGACCGGCCGAGCGCGTCGATGCTCTCCGCCGCCGAGTCGGGAAGCTCGCACGCCGCCGCGGTGGCCTTCAGGAAGGTCTGCTCGTCCTCGATGGTCCAGCCGTCGAGGTAGACCAGCTTCCAGCCGGCGTGCTCGACGCAGTGCTCGATGTCGGGGACGTGCGCGGCGCTGTGCCACTGGTAGAGGTCGGGCTGGTTGTGGCCAGCCAGAAGTGCTGCAAGACCGCTCATCTGGTGATCCTTGAGAGAGGGAACTGATGATCGTCGGCGCGCAGAGACGGCGCCGGGCGCACCCGTCCGGAGACGACGGGCAGGAATCCGCGGGCCTGCTCCCGAACCACCGCACGCGCCGGACCGGGTCCGGTGACGCTCGCGGGGTCGAGCGCAGCCCGCTTGCCTTTCATCACACCGACGATAGCCGCGATCGGCCGCCGCGGTAACCCGTCACGGGGCCCGATCTAGAAGCCCATCGCCTGGGCGCGGCGCTTCACCTCGGTGCCCCGGTTCTCGCGCAGCGCGTCGATCGGCCGGCCAGGCAGGGAGTCGTCGGCGGTGAACAGCCAGGTCAGCGCCTCGCGGTCGTCGTAGCCGGCGTCGTGCAGCACGGTCAGCACGCCCGGCACACCTTTGACGACCGTCCCGCCCATGACCAGGTCGGCGGGCACCCGCTGCCCGGCTCCCGCGGTTGGTACGGCGGCGGCCAGCTGGTGCTCACGGATCAGCTGGCGCACCTTGCTGACGCTGACCCCGAGACGGCGGCCGGCCTCTGCCCAGTCCAGCCACTCCCCGACCAGCTCGGCGAGCGTGTCGTGCGCGGCCTCTGCCTGGTTCTGCTGTGCATCCACGAGCACCACTCTTCCACCCGCCCCCGCGACGCTTGTCCGGGACTCCCGGTTGCACGGGCAAACAGTCAGCCTCCGTAGGATTGCCGCGTCCCTGGGGCCGGACGGCTGTTTCCCTGACCGCGAGCGAGTAGGAGCTCTCGACCAGATGTCCAAGCGCAGGCCGGCCTCTGCCGTGCTGGCAGCCCTTTTCGCGGTCGCGGCGTTGGTGGCGGCCGGCCTCACCCTGCCGGGTACGGCGCAGGCACGGCCGGCCGCCGGCCCGTCGTACAACAAGGGCAGCGGCCCGTCGTACGGCAACGGCGACGGGCACGGGCACGGGCAACCGCAGCCGTCCGTGACCGTCAACCCGATCGTGGGCAAGCGCACCCAGCCCAACATCGTGGTGATCATGACCGACGACGCCCGCGACGACGACCTGCGGTTCATGCCGAACGTGCAGCGCCTGATCGAGCAGCAGGGCGTCCGGTTCATCAACGGCTTCTCGCCGCAGCCGCTGTGCTGCCCGGCGCGGGCGTCGTTCGTGACCGGGCAGTACTCCCACAACCACCACGTGTGGTCCAACGCCGACCCGTGGGGCTTCCACGCGCTCAACGACAAGCAGACCATCGCGACCTGGCTG
>DASTWW010000234.1:0-9574 GCA_035765755.1 Nocardioidaceae bacterium | reverse complement strand
TGGAACGTTCTGCATGTTGCACCGGCGTGTCGCATGCGGATGGTTCCACTCTGTCGTTCGTCTGTCGTTCCCGAGCCACTGTGTCGGGCCCTGGGTGGGCAGATGCCATGGCGAAGTCGACAGAATGGAGCACGTGGTACGTCCCGCAGGCGTGTCGACGCACCGCTGACTCCATTTTGTCCGGCTGAGCCGGTGAGCCGACCAACGCCAGGAGCACCAGCAGAAGCAAGCAACTCCCTGAGCCAGGAAAACCAGTTCATCTGCGGCGCCCGGATGACCTACCATCACCGCACTGCGACGACGGAGACAAGTAGTCGCCGACCGGTGGAGCACAGAGAGCCGCCCAGGCCGACAACGGCGTGCTGAGAGGGCGGAGTCCACCCCGGCGCCGAAGACACTCCCGAGCAGCGCAACTCAGAACGAGGCCGGCCCGACCCGGGACCGGCGAAGGTGTGGTGGCACCGCGAAATCCCCCGTCGCCCACACCTCCTGGGGTCACGTACCAGGAGGTGAACATGCAACGCACCATGGCGGACTCCCTGCCCGCACTCGAACCCGGCAGCCCGGTCACCATCCAGGGCTGGCTGCACCGACGCCGTACCCTCGCGTCGGTCACGTTCCTCATCGTCCGGGACCGGACCGGCCTTGCGCAGGTGGTCGTCAAGGACCCGGCGACGGTCCGGCAGACCCAGGAGTACGGCGAGGAGACGGTGCTCGAGATCGCCGCGACAGTGGTCGCCAACCCGGCCGCCCCGGGCGGGGTCGAGCTGATCGAGCCACGCATCACCGCGCTGAGCGCCCCGGCGGAGACCCCGCCGGTGGAGCTGTGGCGGCCGAGCCTGACCGCCGGGTTGCCGACCCTGCTGGACAACGCGCCGGTGACCCTGCGGCACCCGCGCAGCCGGGCAGTGTGGCAGCTGGCCTCGGCCAGCATGCAGGGCTTCCGGAGCGCACTGACGCAGCTGGACTTCACCGAGATCGCCACCCCGAAGCTGGTGGGTACCAGCACCGAGTCGGGCGCGAACGTGTTCACCGTCGACTACTTCGGACGCGACGCCTACCTCGCCCAGTCGCCGCAGCTGTACAAGCAGGTGCTCGTGGGCGTGTTCGAGCGGGTCTTCGAGGTGGGGCCGGTGTTCCGGGCCGAGCCGCACGACACCGTGCGGCACATCGCGGAGTACGTCTCCCTCGACGCCGAGCTCGGGTTCGTCCACGACCACCGCGACGTGCTCGCCGTGGCGCGGGAGGCCGTCGCGGGGATGGTCGCCTGCATCCGGAGGTTGGCGCCGGAGGCGGTCGAGCTGCTCGACGCACGCCTCCCCGAGGTCCCGGAAACCATCCCGGTGATCCATTTCGAGCAGGCGCTGAAGCTGGTCGGGGCGCCGGGAGACGAGCCGGATTTGGCGCCGGCGCACGAGCGGGCGCTCAGCGCGTGGGCGCTGACGGAGCACGGCAGCGAGTTCCTCGCCGTGGAGGGCTACCCGATGCGCAAGCGGCCGTTCTACACCCACCCGCAGCCGGGCGACGCCCGGTGGTCGAACTCCTTCGACGTGCTGTTCCGCGGCCTGGAGCTGAGCACCGGCGGGCAGCGGCTGCACCGATACGCCGACTACCAGGCCGCGCTGGAGGCGAAGGCACAGAGCGAGGGGCCTTTGCACGGGTACCTGCAGGCGTTCCGGCACGGAATGCCCCCGCACGGGGGTTTCGCGATCGGGCTGGAGCGCTGGGTGGCGCGGCTGGTCGGGCTGGAGAACATCCGCGAGGCGCGGCTGTTCCCGCGCGACCTGCACCGGCTGACGCCGTAGTCGGGGGCATCGGGCGGGTGTGTGACGGTGAGGGGATCGGGTATGAATGGACCCATGACGCTCACCAGACTGATCGCGCGCCCGATGCTCGCCTCGATGTTCATCGCCGGCGGCATCAACTCGCTGCGGAACACCGAGATGATGGCCGAGCGGGCCAAGCCGGTCACGGACATGATCGTCCCCTGGGCGAAGAGGGTCGCGCCGAGCGCGCCGGTCCCCACCGACGAGAAGACCTGGGTGCGGATCAACGCTGGCGTGCACATCGGCGCCGGGCTGGCGCTGGCCACCGGCCGCGCGCCGCGGCTGTCCGCGCTGGTGCTGGCCGCGAGCCTGGTGCCCACCACGGCGGCCGGGCACCGGTTCTGGGAGCACGACGACCAGAGTGCCCGCGCGAACCAGCAGACGCACTTCTTCAAGAACATGTCGATGCTGGGTGGCCTGCTGATCGCCGCGGCCGACAACAACGGCAAGCCGAGCGTGGCGTGGCGCGCCAAGCACGGCGCCGGAACCGTCCGCAAGGAGGCCAAGCGCGCCCGCAAGCAGGCCAAGCGGGTCGCCAAGCGCTGAGCACCCTCTACGCTCGGGTGCGATGACCAACCCGAGCGCCACCACTCCGGACCCCTGGCCAGCCCCGCGCGCCCAGGGGCCCGTGCGCGCCGAGGTACGCCTGCCCGGCTCCAAGTCCCTGACCAACCGTGCCCTGGTGCTGGCCGCCCTGGCCGAGGGGCCGGGCGTGGTCCGGGGCGCGCTGCGCTCCCGCGACACGCTGCTGATGGCACAGGCCCTCGAGGCGCTCGGCTGCGCGGTGGACGCGAGCGCCGACGACTGGCGGGTCTCCCCCGGCCCGCTGACCGGCCCGGCAACCGTGGACTGCGGCCTGGCGGGAACCGTGATGCGCTTCGTGCCCCCGGTCGCGGCACTCGCCAGCGGACCGGTCACCTTCGACGGCGACCCGCACGCCCGCACCCGCCCGATGGACGAGGTGATCCGCGGGCTGCGCGGCCTTGGGGTGAGCATCGAGGACGACGGCCGGGGCCGGCTCCCGTTCACGGTGACCAGCCAGGGTTCAGTGCGCGGCGGCCAGGTCACCATCGACGCCTCGGCGTCCAGCCAGTTCGTGTCCGCGCTGCTGCTGGCCGGTGCGAGGTACGACGCGGGGGTGGACGTGCACCACGACGGCAAACCGGTGCCGTCCCTGCCCCACATCGCGATGACCGTGGCCGAGCTGCGCCGGCGTGGTGTCGAGGTCGACGACGCCGAGCCGAACCGGTGGCACGTCCTCCCCGGTCCGGTCAAGCCCGTCGACGTACTCGTCGAGCCGGACCTGTCCAACGCCGCGCCGTTCCTGGCCGCCGGCGCACTCACCCACGGCGCGATCACCGTCCGCGACTGGCCGCAGGAGACCACCCAGGCCGGTGACGCGCTGCGCGAGATCCTTGGCCTGATGGGCGCGACCGTCGAGCTCACAAGCGCGGGGCTCACCGTCGGCGCCGACGGCCCGCTGCAGGGCATCGACCACGACCTGCACGACGTCGGCGAGCTCGCCCCGGCGGTCGCCGCGCTGTGCGCGCTGGCCGAGTCACCGTCGCGGTTGCGCGGCATCGCGCACATCCGCGGCCACGAGACCGACCGGCTCGCCGCGCTGGCCCGGGAGCTGAACGGCCTGGGCGGCGACGTCGAGGAGACCGAGGACGGGCTGACGATCCGCCCGCGTCCCCTGCACGGCGGGGTGTTCCACACCTATGCCGACCACCGGATGGCGCACGCCGGCACGATCATCGGCCTGCGGGTCGACGAAGTGCAGGTGGAGAACGTGGCCACCACGGCCAAGACGTTCCCGGGGTTCGCGCAGGCCTGGTCGAGGATGTTCTAGGTGCCGGGTTACGACTACGACGACCACAAGCGGTTCGACCGTCCCCGCCGCTACACCCGGCCGCGTACCAAGAACCGGCCCAGCTACGACGATGCCGCCGTCGCCGTCGTGGTGACCGTGGACCGTGGCCGGTTCACCTGCCGGCTGGCCGAGGAGGACGTCACCGTCACCGCCATGAAGTCACGCCCGCTGGGCCGCAAGGGCGTCGTCGTCGGCGACCGCGTCCGGCTGGTCGGCGACATCAGCGGCACCGAGGACACCCTGGCGCGGATCGTCGAGGTCGAGGACCGGCGCACCGTCCTCCGTCGTACCGCCGACGACACCGACCCCGTCGAGCGGGTCATCGTCGCCAACGCCGACCAGCTGGTCGTGGTCACCGCGCTCGCCGACCCCGAGCCCCGGCCGCGGCTGATCGACCGGGCCCTGGTGGCGGCGTACGACGCGGGGCTGGATCCCCTGCTCTGCTTGACGAAACCGGATCTCGCGGACCCGGAGAAGCTGCTCGGGACGTACCGCCCGCTGGGGGTGCCCTACCTGGTCGTGCAGCGCGGCCACGACCCGGCCGACCTCCGGGCCCGGCTGGCCGGCCGGACCAGCGTGCTGGTCGGGCACAGCGGGGTGGGCAAGTCCACGCTGGTGAACGCGCTGGTGCCCGGCGCAGGCCGGGCCACCGGGGACGTCAACGAAGTCACCGGCCGCGGACGGCACACCTCCACCTCGGCGTCGATGCTGCGGCTTCCGTCGTACGACGGAGGCGACGCCGGGTGGATCGTGGACACGCCGGGGATCCGCTCGTTCGGGCTGGCGCACGTGGACCCCACCCGCCTGCTCGGCGCCTTCCCCGACCTTGCGGAGGCCACCGATGACTGTCCGCGCGGCTGCACCCACGCCGAGACCGAACCCGAGTGCGGACTCGACGAGGCGGTCGCGGCGGGAACCGTCGACCCGGAACGCGTCGACTCGCTGCGGCGACTGCTGGCCAGCCGGGAGACCGCCGAGACGGACTAGTGGGTGGCGGCGGTCTGGCCCCAGACCGCCTCGGCACCGGAGTGGCCGGTGAGCACGACCAGGGTGAGCACCGCGACCGCGGCCACGACCACCAGCGTGGCGAGCAGCGCATCAGTGCCCGGCAGCCGGCTGCGCTGGGCGCCGCGGCCGCTGGCCAGCATCGTGGAGCCGGGCAGCGCCCAGGCGGCCACCAGCGTGACCACCGCGAACGGCACCAGCACCCAGGACAGCCAGGTGCCGAACATCCGGTGCGTGGCGACCAGGGCCGCGAGGTACGGGCGCGCGTGGACCAGCGCTTCGCCGCTGGTGGTGGTCAGGAAGCCGAGACCGACGCACACCACCGACGCGACAGCGGCCGGCCAGCGGGTCAGCCAGCGCCAGCGCGGCAGCAGGGCGAACCCGAGCGCGAGGAGCACGGTCAGGGGCACGAGGACCACGGTCGCGTGCAGCACCAGCGAATGCAGCGGGAGCCCGAGAACGGTCATTCCCTCCACCTTAGGCTGGTAAACGCGCCCGAGTCGTGCCGAAACTGTCGTTCTGGGCGTCTTCACCGCATCCTCTTGGCGGGCTCTCAGCATGCCTGCGGAAGCCCGCGACGGCCGGGGCATAGCCTGAGGCCCATGCCGACGAACTTCACCGACGACCTGCGGCTGGCGCACGTCCTCGCCGACGACGCCGACTCGATCACCACGAGCCGGTTCAAGGCCCAGGACCTGCACGTGGTGAACAAGCCGGACCTGACCCCGGTCACCGACGCCGACGAGGCGGTCGAGGAGGGCATCCGTCGTACTCTGTCACGCACCCGTTCCCGGGACGCGGTGACCGGCGAGGAGCAGGGCAGCAGCGGCTTCGGCCAGCGGCGCTGGGTCGTCGACCCGATCGACGGGACCAAGAACTTCGTCCGCGGCGTGCCGGTGTGGGCCACCCTGATCGCGCTGATGGTTGAGGAGGAGGTGGTCGTCGGCGTGGTGTCCGCCCCGCTGCTGAACCGGCGGTGGTGGGCGTCCAAGGACGGCGGGTCCTGGACCGGCCGGTCGCTGCTGAACGCGACCCCGTGCCACGTCTCCGACGTCAGCCGCCTCGACGACGCGTCGCTGTCCTACTCCTCGCTGTCCGGGTGGGAGGAGCGCGGCCGGCTGGAGGACTTCCTGGCGCTGTCCCGACGGTGCTGGCGGACCCGGGCGTACGGCGACTTCTGGTCCTACGCGCTGCTC
This sequence comes from Nocardioidaceae bacterium, assembly GCA_035765755.1. Lineage (GTDB taxonomy): Bacteria > Actinomycetota > Actinomycetes > Propionibacteriales > Nocardioidaceae > DASSKA01. The sequence continues at coordinate 3,674 of DASTWW010000234.1, read as the reverse complement.
GCCGAGGGCGCGGTCGACGTGGTCGCCGAGCCGGAGCTGAAGCTGCACGACATGGCCGCGCTCGACGTCGTCGTGCGGGAGGCCGGCGGCGTGTTCAGCTCCCTGGACGGCACCCCCGGCCCGCTCGGTGGCAACGCGCTGGCCACCAACGGCCGGCTGCACGACCAGGCACTGGCGTTCCTGGGTGCGCTTCCCGACGACGAGGACGATCCCGACGTGCCGCGACGTGGCCCGGGGTCGGTCCACGACCTCAGCGCCCGCCGGCGGGCACCGCAATCAACGGCCGACCAGGCCTCGGGTCCGGCCGACGAGCAGGACTGAGTCTCTACCGCCCGCCCGATTTGTTGACTAACCTCGTGCCACGACCCACTCGGGCCCCTTGGAGGTCTGATGCGCATCAACGAGGTCCTTGCCGCAAAGGCACGGAAGGGTGTCGTCACGATCGCCCCTGAGGCGACCATCCGGGACCTGCTCGCCCTGCTGGCCACGCAGAACGTGGGCGCGGTCATCGTCAGCCGCGACGGTGGAAGCGTGGACGGGATCGTCTCCGAGCGCGACGTCGTGCGACGTCTCAACGCGGACGACTCCGTGCTGGACGCGCCGGTCTCGACGATCATGACCACCGAGGTGCACACCTGTGACGGCACCGAACCCGTGCTGCAGCTGATGAAGGTCATGACCGACGGCCGTTTCCGGCACGTCCCCGTGGTCACCGACGGCGTGCTCGCCGGGGTGGTCAGCATCGGCGACGTGGTGAAGAGCCGGATCAGCGAGCTGGAGTTCGAGCGCGACCAGCTCGACTCCTACGTGCACAGCGCCGGAAGCTGAGGCTACTGCGCGAGGTTCAGCTGCCAGGTCACGCCGTAGCGGTCCGCGACCCAGCAGAACTTCTTGCTGAAGCCGTAGTCGCCCAGCGGCATGAGCATGCTGCCTCCCTCGCCGAGCGCGGCGGCCACCCGCTCGATCTCCTCAGGCGACGAGCACTCGACCCACAGCGAGATCGCCGGGGTGAACGTGAACTGGTGCGCGGCCGCACTGTCGATGGCCCTCACCCGGTGCCCGCCGATCTCGAACACCGCGGTGCGCACCGTGCCCTCGGGATCGTGCTCGCCGGGGCCGTAGCGGTCGATGCTGACCACGCGGGCGTCGTCGAAGATCGAGCAGTACCAGCCGATCGCCTCCTCGGCCTTGCCGTGCACGTCGCCGCAGAACATCAGGAACGGGACCAGGGCTTCCACGGCGCTCACGATGCCGAAGTCGGCGGCGCCCGGCAAGCACCGCCCGCGGCCCGTGGCCGGAAATGCACGCGCGCGTCGCCGAGGGCCCTGCGACAATCGGCGCGCACACGCCGAGGCAGCCGGTGACCGCAGCGCCGCCGAGCGGTTCGACGAGGTCCTCTCGGACCTGCGACGACCTCCGTCGGTCCCGGACCGGCATCCGCTACTCTCGAGCATCTGAATTCTGCAACTGACGGGGGACGTCGTGTTCAAGAGTGCCGAGGAGAAGGAAGCCGAGCGCCGGGAGCGCGAGGAGCGCCGTGCTCGCGAGGAGGCGGCCCGTGCCGAGCAGGCGAGGGTCGCCGAGGAGCAGCGCCAGCGGGCGGCGTTCCTGGCCACCCCGGCCGGGGCCGCGACCGCGGCGAAGGAGTCGGGGCAGGCGTTCTTCGAGATCCAGCTCGAGGTGGGTGGCCACCACGGCGACGCGTGGATGGGCGCGGCCAACGGTCAGCGCACGGCCACGAGCTCCGCGGAGACCCTCGCCCAGATCGAGAGCCTGGGCTGGCGGCTCGAGCACGCCGGCTACTTCTTCATGGTCACCGGCGAGACGAGCTCGGAGCGGGTGCTCTTCAGCGGCGAGGCCACCGCGGTCAGCGGTGTCACGGTGGGCGTGTACCTGTTCCGCAACACGGACCGCCAGCCCGCGCACGTCGTCTGACTCGCGCGCCCCGGCCGACACCTTCTCGGTCCGAACGGCTGTCGCCTGACCTTGCTCGCCGACCTGCCGAGCCCCCGGACGGCCAATGCACGGCAGGGCCGGAAAGTGGCGGCAAATGACGATTCCGCCGGCCTTGCAGACGCTGTTTGCCGCCACTGTTGGCATGTCTCGTCTGGCTCGAGCGCTCGTCAGTCCGGCCATCCTCGCTTGAACGAGTCGGGGCGGCGCCTGGCTCGAAGCCCACATGGCTAGAGTTGACGGCTCACCCCGACCCCGAAAGAGGTGCGCCATGCCGGAGAAGCCGGAGATCGATTTCCCCGAGGGCCCGCCGCCCACCAGCCTCCAGGTCGAGGACATCACCGAGGGCGACGGGGCCGAGGCCACGGAGGGCCGCACCGTGTCGGTGCACTACGTCGGGGTGGCGCACTCCAGCGGCGAGGAGTTCGACGCGTCGTACAACCGCGGAGAACCGCTCGCCTTCCGGCTCGGCGTCGGCCAGGTGATCAGCGGATGGGACCAGGGCGTGCAGGGCATGAAGGTCGGCGGCCGGCGCCGGCTGGTGATCCCGCCGCACTTGGCGTACGGCGACCGCGGCGCCGGCGGCGTGATCAAGCCCGGGGAGACACTGATCTTCGTGGTGGACCTGCTCGCCGTGCGCTGACGCGCGAAGCGCCGGCGGAGGACCAAGAGGCGCTCAGCCGACGCGCGCCTCGGCGCCGCGGACGGTGACCACGTCGCCCTTGACCAGCTGCCGGCCCCGCCGGGTCTCGACGGCCCCGTTCACCGTCACCTCGCCGCGAGCCAGCACCGGCTTGGCGTCGGCGCCTGTGTCGACCAGGTCGGCGAGCTTGAGGAACTGACCGAGCCGGATCGACTCGTCACGGATGGGCACGTCGCGCATGCGTCCATCGTGCCGTACCGGTGACAGCACCCGGGACTCAGCGCAGCAGCGTGCTCGCTGCGTGGATCACCACACCCACCAGACCACCGACCACGGTGCCGTTGATCCGGATGAACTGCAGGTCGCGGCCGACGTGCAGCTCGATGCGGCGGGAGGCCTCCTTGCCGTCCCAGCGGTCGATGGTGTGCGTGATCACGGCGGTCAGCTCGTCGCCGTACCTGCTCACGGCGAAGACCGCGAGGTCGGCGACATAGCCGTCCAGGCGCTCCCGCAGGGCGTCGTCCTCCCGCAGCCGCGCGCCGAGCCCGCGCAGCTCCTCCAAGCCGCGCCTGCGGAGGTACCCCTCCGGATCCTCCAGCGTCTCCACCACCGCGCGGCGCACCGCGTTCCACAGCGACGTCGCGGTGGCCACCACCTGCGGCTGGCTGAGCACCCGGTTCTTCAGGCTCTCCGCGCGCTCCTGGGTCTCCGGGTCGTGCAGCAGGTCGTGGGCCAGCTGGCGCAGCATCGAGTCCAGCGCCTTGCGGGCGTGGTGATCGGGGTCGTGGCGGATGTCGAGCAACCACTCGACGATCTCGCGGTACAGCCGGCGGCTGACCGCGCTGTTGAGCCGGTCCGGCGCCCACCAGGGCGCCCGCTCGGTCAGCACCTCCGCGAACGTGTCGGGGTTGTCGACCAGCCAGCCGTGCAGCTCCTCGAGCCCGAGGTCCACCACGCCCCGGTGCAGGTTGTCCCGGACCGCCTCGGTCACGAAGCTGCCCAGCAGCGGCGCGATCGGCTCCTCCCGGAACCGCGGCACCAGCACCGACTCGACCAGCTCGACGATGTGGTGCTCCCG
>DASTWW010000233.1:0-18313 GCA_035765755.1 Nocardioidaceae bacterium | reverse complement strand
AAGGGTGAAACGGCGGTGTAAGAGACCACCAGCGCCCCGGGTGACCGGGGCGGCTCGGCAAACCCCACCGGGAGCAAGGTCAAGAGGGCGCTCCGGCGCCTGCGCGGACGTTCGAGGGCTGCCCGCCCGAGTCCGCGGGTAGACCGCACGAGGCGGCCGGCGACGGCCGTCCCAGATGGATGGTCGCCCACCGTGGCGCCGCGAGGCGCGCGGGGACAGAACCCGGCCTACAGGCCGGCTCATCCGCCACACCCCGGCCGCAGGGGAGCGGGAATCGACCGGGGGCGGTGCAGTGTTGGTACGTCGAGAGGAGCGAACGTGACAACCCCACCACCCGAACCGGTCCAGCACCCCGCCGACGTCTACCGGCAGGCCTGGGAGCTGCTCGAGGCACGGGCGCCGCAGCGCGCCATCGAGATCCTCGACCCCGCCCTGGACGCGGAGCCGACCTCGGCGAGCCTGCGCACGCTGCGCGCGTGGGCGTACTTCCAGAGCGCGCAGCTCACCCGCGCCGAGCAGGACCTGACCCGGCTGGTGCAGGAGTGCCCGACCGACGTGTGGGCACGTTTCGCGCTCGGCCGCGCGCTGGAGCGGCAGTCCCGCTACGCCGACGCGCTGCCGCACCTGCGGCTGGCCGCGGTGATGTCCGGTGACCCCGAGCACGAGGCCGGGGTGCTGCGCGTGGAGCGCCGGCTGGTTGAGTCCGGGAAGGGCGACTACGACGACCTGACCTGACCCGCGGTGCCAGCCCCACGTTTCAGCCGGCCAGCTGCCTGCCGCGTGCCGTCTGCCACTTAGCCGTGACCAGGGCTCCGAGGGTCAGCACGCCCCCGACGATGCAGACGCCCGTGGTGAGCCCGGTGATCTCCTCGAGGAGCCCGATGGCGATGGCCGAGCCGCCGACCAGGACGTAGATGCAGCACACGAAGGCCGCGGTGACCTCGGCGCGCCGGTTTCCAGGCGCGATGCCGTTGACCTCGTCCTGGGCGTGCAGGAACGCATACCCGTGCCCGACACCGGTCAGCACGGCCCCCAGCAGCACCGTCGCCAGGGAGTGGGAGAGCGAAGACACGACGAGCAGCACCAGTCCGGTGGCGAGAAGCACGAGCCCGATGGCCTGCGACCGGTGCACCCGGCGTCCTCGGCGGCGTGCCCAGACCTGGGTGCCCGCGGAGGCGAAGCAGGCGAGGGCCGAGTTGGCACCCAGAATGGCGAGGTTGTCGGTCGACAGCAGCTCGGCGACGTACGACGGCACGACGGACAGGTAGAGCGCAAGCGATCCCCAGACCAGACCTGCGGTGAGGCCCACCCGCAGAAAGTCGGCCCGAATGTCCGCGCCCACCCTCGGCCACTGGATCCGCCACGGTTCCTCACCGTGCTCGCGCTGCGGCAGGAAGTAGACGAAACCGGCGGCGACCACGGTGCCCACCAGGCCGAAGAAGTAGCTCAGCCGCAGCGGTTCCGGCGCCCACTGGGCAAGGCATCCGGAGATGACCGGACCGAGTCCGCTGCCCGCGGCCTGGGCAACCCCGGCCAGCATCGCCGGACGGCGTGCGCCGCGCTGCGGGTCGATCTCCACCAGTGCCGCCGTGGCGGGACCACTGATGAGCCCGACCCCGACCCCTTGCAGCGCCCGAGCCGCGTACAACCACCCCGTCGACTGGGCGAACGCGAAGACCACCAACGCCAGGCAGGCGACGAGCATCCCGGCGAGGATCACCGGGCGACGACCGAAACGGTCGGCGACCCGACCGCACAGCAGCAACGTGGCCACCAGGGTCACCGCGTACACGGCGAAGACCGTGGTCAGCACGATCCCGCCGAAGCCGAACGTGCCGGCATAGACCTCGTAGAGGGGTGCGGCGAAGTTGACCCCCGCCATCACCCACAGCCAGGCCAGGAACACTGTCAGCAGCGGACGGACATACGCGACTTCGGACTCACGTCGGCTACCGGTCGGGCTTACGCGCACGACTCGACGGTACTCACGCCGGCCTTCGGCCCGCAGCGAAGTGTGCGCGCCCTGGTGCACGCGCGAGCGGGCCCCCGTCGGTGGACGGGGGCCCGCTGGCTGAGCCGGCCGTGCCGGCAGTGGAGCTACTTCTTGGTCGCCTTCCGCACCGGCGCCTTCTTGGCCGCCGAGACCCGGGCCGCGCTGGTCTTCTTCGCGGCGGTCCTCTTGGCCGGGGCCTTCTTCGCGGTGCTCTTCTTCGTGGCCGCCGTCTTCTTGGCTGCGGTCTTCTTGGCTGCGGTCTTCTTCGCTGCGGTCTTCTTCGCTGCGGTCTTCTTTGCGGCGGTCTTCTTCACCGCGGTCTTCTTTGCGGCGGCCGTCTTCTTGGTCGCGGCCTTCTTGGCCGGGGCCTTCTTCGCTGGGGCCTTCTTGGCGGTGGTCTTCTTTGCGGCGGCCGTCTTCTTCGTGGCGGTCTTCTTTGCGGTGGCCGTCTTCTTCGTGGCGGTCTTCTTTGCGGCGGTCTTCTTTGCGGCGGCCGTCTTCTTGGTCGCGGTCCTCTTGGCCGGGGTCTTCTTGGCTGCCGCCTTCTTTGCGGTGGCCGTCTTCGCCGGGGACTTCGCCACCGACTTGGTCACCGTCTTCTTGGCGGGCGACTTCTTCGCGGCCGTCTTCTTGGCCGGCGACTTCTTCGCCGTCTTTGCTGCTGTAGGCACCTGTGCCTCCTGGGTCGTGACAGTCCGACAGCTCGCCGGTCTGATGTCAGTCGAGGACGGCCGGTGCGGTCGCCCATGCAGAAGATCTTGGCAACATCGAGGCGCGCGGTAAACGAAAACCGCCAAACTCGCAAGGCGTGTCGCGAGCCGAGGTTCAGCGTCTGATGCGGCTACCCACGCGCCATCGGAGGCGAATTCCCTTGCCTGGTTGACGATTCGGCGCTTTCAGCGAGCAACGGCATCTAGCCTCGATCTTTCACGTCGTCGGGGTTGAGTACGGCGCGTAACGCACGGAAGTGCCTGTCCGGCACGGGATTCTTGTGATTGCGAAGTCTCAAGGTCTCCGAGCGGAAGGCACTCCGTAGGTGAAGCGTAACCGCGTCCCGATGTTGGTTCTCGATCCCGCCCGCGAGTCGCTGGTCTCATCCTCTGGCGGAGTCCTGCTCCGCCAGACGATCGAGCTCGCCGGTCTGGGCCGAGCGCTGTCCGCGGCATTGGGTCCGTGGTCCGCGGGCCGTGCCACCCATGATCCGGGCAAGGTGCTGCTCGACGTCGCGACCGCGGTCGCGCTCGGTGGTGACTGCCTGGCCGATATCGCCGTGGTCCGCGCCCAACCGGACGTGTTCGGGTCGGTGGCCTCCGACCCCACGGTGTCTCGGCTGGTCGCCTCCCTGGCCGGCGATGTCGACGCCGCGCTCACCGCGATCCGCGCCGCCCGCGCCGCGGCCCGCGACCGGGTGTGGGGGCGCCGGCGGCCAGTCGCCGGCCAGCCCGGTGGACAGGTGGTGATCGACATGGACGCCACGCTGGTGACCGCGCACAGCGAGAAGGAGCTGGCGGCGCCGACGTTCAAGCGTGGGTTCGGGTTCCACCCGCTGTTCGCGTTCGTCGACCACGGCGAGGACGGCTCCGGGGAGACGGTGGCCGGGATGCTGCGCACCGGGTCGGCCGGCGCGAACTGCGCCGCCGACCACATCACCGTCCTCGACCAGGCGCTCGCGCAGCTGCCAGAGCACGAGCGCGGCAACGTGGTGGTGCGCACCGACACCGGCGGCGGCGTCAAGGACTTCCTGCGCCACATCACCGACCTGGGGCTGGACTACTCGGTCGGGTTCTACGGGATGCCGCCGGTCGTCGAAGCCCTCAACCAGGTGCCGCGGCAGGCCTGGCGGGCTGCCATCGATGGTGACGGGATGCCGCGTGAGGGCGCGCAGGTCGCCGAGCTGACCGCCTACCTGCCCGCCACGCTGCGGGGCTGGCCGGCCGGGATGCGGGTCATCGCCCGCCGCGAACGTCCCCACCCCGGCGCGCAGCTGCGGCTGACCGACCACGAGGGCTGGCGGATCACCTGCTTTGCCACCAACACCCGTGGCCCCGGCTGGACCCTGGCTGCGCTCGAGGTCCGGCACCGCCAACGCGCCCGCGCCGAGGACCGCATCCGCGGCCTGAAGGACACCGGGCTGCGGAACCTGCCGTTCCACCGGTTCACCCAGAACCAGATCTGGCTGGAGATCATCGCCCTCGCCGCCGACCTGTTGGCCTGGACCCAGACGCTGGCCTGGCACGACCACCCCGCCCGCCGCTGGGAACCCAAACGGCTCCGGTTCCGGCTGCTCAGCGTTGCCGGACGCATCATCCGCAGCGGACGCCGACGACGTCTCCGCCTGCCCCGAGGCTGGCCCTGGAACGACCTCATCGACACCGGCTGGGCAGCGCTACAACCCGGCTGACCCAGCGGCCCCGACCCGACGACGAAGGACCCTCGGAGAACCGGCGAACACAGCGCCGTCGGCTCTCTATGCCTCGCCACAGATCCGACCCGAAGGTCGTACTCAACGGCTCACGCCGCAACCAGACGAAAGATCGAGGCTAGAAGGTGTGCTCCTCAGCAGGGAAAGTTCCTTCGGCAACTTCGGCCGCGTAGTCCTGCGCGGCCTTGAGCAGGACACCGTGCAGATCGGCGTACTGCTTGACGAAACGCGGCATCTTGCCGGTCCGCAGACCCGCCATGTCCTGCCACACCAGGACCTGTGCATCGCACTGCACACCTGCGCCGATGCCGATCGTCGGGATGCTCACCGACCTGGTTATCTCGGCCGCGACATCACCGGGAACCATTTCCATCACCAACGAGAAAGCGCCAGCCGCCTCCAGGGCCTTGGCGTCGGACAGCAGCCGCTGACCGGCACTGCCCCGACCCTGCACGCGATAGCCACCGAGGTTGTGCTCGGACTGCGGAGTGAAGCCGATGTGCGCCATCACCGGAATCCCTGCGCGAGTGAGCATCTCCACCTGCGGTGCCACCTCGCGTCCGCCTTCGAGCTTCACCGCATGTGCGTTGGCCTCCTTCATGAACCGGACCGCGGTGTGGAAGGCCTGCTCGGGCGAGGCCTGGTAGGAGCCGAACGGAAGATCCGCGACCACGAGTGCTCGCTTGACCGAGCGAGTCACCGCGCGCACAAGAGGCAGCAGCTCGTCGACGGTCACCGGCAACGACGTCTCGTTCGCGAACACGTTGTTGGACGCCGAGTCGCCGACAAGCAGCACCGGGATGCCGGCTTCGTCGAACGTCGCCGCGGTGTACATGTCGTAGGCGGTCAGCATCGCCCACTTCTCGCCGCGTTCCTTCATGTCGCGCAGGTGGTGAGTGCGCACGCGTCGCATCGGCGGCGTCGAGGCGGCGGTGGGGCCGGTGCCGTACGGCGCGGTGGTCTCGCTCATTCTTCGTCCTCCGGCGGATTCTCGAGGCTCCCGGACGGAGTCCCCGGACCAGCAACAGGCTAGTCCCGAACGGGATCCTCGGAACTGTGCCTCGCGTCACGTGGCAGACTCGCGACGTGGACTTCCGCTCTGCCTACAGCCATGGCTTCGCCCGGGTGGCGGCCTGCACGGTGCCGGTCTCACTCGCCGACCCCGAGGCCAACGCCGATGCCGTGCTGGCCGGGGCACGCGCCTGCCACGAGCAAGGGGCGGCGGTGGCGATCTTCCCCGAGCTGGTGCTCTCCGGCTACTCGATCGAGGACCTGTTCCTCCAGGACGCGGTGCTCGACGGTGTCCGTGCCGCACTGGACCGGATCGTCGCGGCGTCACGTGACCTGCTGCCCGTGCTGGTGGTCGGCGCGCCTCTTGCGCACGGCAACCGGCTTTACAACTGCGCGGTCGTGGTGCACCGGGGACGCGTGCTCGGGGTGTCGCCGAAGTCGTACCTGCCGACCTACCGCGAGTTCTACGAGAAGCGGCACTTCGCGCCCGGTGACGACCAGCGCGACGCGACCATCACCGTCGGTGGCGCGCAGGTGCCGTTCGGCCCCGACCTGTTGTTCCGGGCCGACGACGTGGCCGGACTGGTGCTGCACGTCGAGGTGTGCGAGGACATGTGGGTGCCGGTGCCGCCCAGCGCCGAGGCCGCTCTGGCGGGTGCGACGGTGCTCGCCAACCTGTCCGGCAGCCCGATCACCGTGGGCCGTGCCGAGGACCGTCGGCTGCTGGTCAGGTCGGCCAGCTCCCGGTGCCTGGCCGCCTACGTCTACTCCGCGGCCGGGCAGGGTGAGTCCACGACCGATCTGTCCTGGGACGGGCAGACGATGATCTACGAGTGCGGGGAGCTGCTCGCCGAGACCGAGCGGTTCCCGCTCGAGGCGCGCCGGTCGGTGGCCGACGTGGACCTCGACCGGCTGCGCCAGGACCGGCTCCGGCAGGGCACCTTCGACGACAACCGGCGCACCCATGGGATCTCGACAAGCTCGACCACCGGAGCGCGCCGCTTCCGGACGGTGCCGTTCACCCTGGAGCCACCCACCGGCGACATCGGCCTGCTGCGCAGCGTCGACCGGTTCCCGTTCGTCCCCAACGACCCGGACCGGTTGCGCCTGGACTGCTACGAGGCCTACAACATCCAGGTCTCCGGCCTCGAGCAGCGGCTGCGGGCGATCGGCCAGCCGAAGGTGGTGATCGGGGTCTCCGGCGGGCTCGACTCGACGCACGCGCTGATCGTCGCGGCCCGGGCCATGGACCGGCTGGGCCGGCCGCGCAGCGACATCCTGGCCTACACCCTTCCGGGCTTCGCCACCGGCGAGACCACTCGTAGCAACGCCACCGGCCTGTCCAAGGCGCTCGGGGTCTCCTTCGAGGAGCTGGACATCAAGCCTGCCGCCCGGCAGCTGCTCGGCGACCTCGACCACCCGTACGCCGCCGGCGAGCCCGTCTACGACGTGACGTTCGAGAACGTGCAGGCCGGTCTGCGCACCGACTACCTGTTCCGGATCGCCAACCACCGAGGCGGGATCGTCCTCGGCACGGGCGACCTCTCGGAGCTGGCGCTGGGCTGGGCGACGTACGGCGTCGGTGACCAGATGTCGCACTACACGGTGAACTCCGGGGTGCCCAAGACGCTGATCCAGCACCTGATCCGCTGGGTGATCTCCGAGGGCTTCTTCGCTGACGAGGCCAACGAGGTGCTGCAGGCGATCGTCGAGCAGGAGATCTCCCCGGAACTGGTGCCCGCCGAGGAGGGGGAGGGCCCGCAGTCCACGGAGGACGCGATCGGCCCCTACGCGCTGCAGGACTTCACGCTGTTCCAGGTGCTGCGCTACGGCTTCCGGCCGAGCAAGATCGCCTTCCTGGCCGAGCAGGCCTGGAGCGACCCGAAGCGGGGGGACTGGCCGCCCGGCTTCCCCGAGGACCTCCGCCCGTCGTACGACCTGGCGACCATCCGCCGATGGCTGGTGGTGTTCATCAAGCGGTTCTTCGCGTTCAGCCAGTTCAAGCGCTCCGCGCTGCCGAACGGGCCGAAGGTGTCCGCTGGCGGCGCGCTGTCGCCGCGCGGGGAGTGGCGCGCACCCTCCGACGGCAACGCCGAGGCGTGGCTGGCCGAGCTGGAGCGCAACGTGCCGAAGGCGTGACGTTCACGTCGCTGTAACACGCGTGCGGGATAGTGGCCCCATGGGCAAGCAAGAGGAGTTCGTGCTGCGCGCGCTCGAGGAGCGTGACGTCCGGTTCGTGCGACTGTGGTTCACCGACGTGCTCGGCTACCTGAAGTCGGTGGCCATCGCGCCGGCGGAGCTCGAGGGCGCGTTCGCCGAGGGCATCGGCTTCGACGGGTCGGCGATCGAGGGCTTCGCCCGGGTGTACGAGGCGGACATGCTCGCAAAGCCCGACCCGTCCACGTTCCAGATCCTGCCGTGGCGGGGGGAGAGTCCCGGCACCGGACGGATGTTCTGCGACATCGTGATGCCGGACGGCTCCCCGTCGTACGCCGACCCGCGGTTCGTCTTGAAGCGCACGCTGTCGCGGGCCAACGAGCTCGGCTTCACCTTCTACACCCACCCCGAGATCGAGTTCTACCTGTTCAAGCAGACCCCGCGGCCCGGGGACGACCCGGTGCCGGTGGACCGGAGCGGCTACTTCGACCACACCGCGCAGAGCGCCGGGTCGGACTTCCGCCGCGAGGCGATCACCATGCTCGAGGCGATGGGCATCTCGGTGGAGTTCAGCCACCACGAGGGCGGGCCGGGCCAGCAGGAGATCGACCTGCGCTACGCCGACGCGCTGTCCACCGCGGACAACATCATGACGTTCCGCACCGTGGTCCGCGAGGTGGCGCTGTCGCAGGGCGTGTGGGCGACGTTCATGCCCAAGCCGTTCACCACCCACCCCGGCTCGGGGATGCACACGCACGTGTCGCTGTTCGAGGGCGACCGCAACGCGTTCTTCGAGGCCGGCGCGGAGTACCAGCTGTCCAAGACCGGGCGGCAGTTCATCGCCGGCATCCTGCGTCACGCCTCGGAGATCACGGTGGTCACCAACCAGTGGGTGAACTCCTACAAGCGGCTGATGGGCGGCGGCGAGGCCCCGTCGTACATCTGCTGGGGGCACAACAACCGCTCGGCGATGGTCCGGGTGCCGATGTACAAGCCGAACAAGGGCCAGTCCACCCGGATCGAGCTGCGCACCATCGACTCGGCCTGCAACCCCTACCTGGCGTTCGCGGTCATCCTGGCCGCCGGCATGAAAGGCATCGAGGAGCGCTACGACCTGCCGGCCGAGGCCGAGGACGACGTATGGTCGCTCAACGAGCGGGAGCGCAAGTCGCTGGGCATCGACCCGCTGCCGAAGAGCCTGTACGAGGCGATCGAGGTGGCCGAGAGCTCCGAGCTGCTCGCCGAGACGCTCGGCGAGCACGTCTACGACTTCTTCCTGCGGAACAAGCGTGCGGAGTGGGAGGAGTACCGCGGCCAGGTCTCGGCCTACGAGCGGGACCTGATGCTGCCGGTGCTGTGACGCGGCACCGGATAGATTCGCCCCTGTGAGCAGCGCACCGATCCTGGTCGTCGAGCACGAGCCGACCTGCCCCGTGGGCTGGATGGGGGAGTGGTTGCTGGAGGCGGGAGCCTCCCTCGACGTACGCCGGCCGCGCTCGGGCGACGAGCTGCCCGGTGACCTGTCGGAGCACGCCGGGCTGCTGGTGCTCGGCGGCTCGATGGGGGCGTACGACGAGGCGGCGTGCCCGTGGCTGGGCCCGGTCAAGGGGCTGCTCCGCCGCGCCGCCGAGGACGGCGCCCCAGCCCTGGGCATCTGCCTGGGCCACCAACTGGCGGCCGTCGCGCTCGGCGGAACGGTCGTCCGCAACCCGCGCGGGCAGCAGATCGGGGTGCTCGAGGTGGGCTGGCTGCCGGAGGCCCGCGAGGACCGGCTGCTCGGCCCCCTGGTCGGGGACAGCCCCGCCGTGCAGTGGAACAACGACATCGTGGTCGAGCTCCCTCCCGACGCCGTACCTCTGGCCCGCACCCCGACGAGCGAGCTGCAGGCCGCCCGGTTCGCGCCCACCGTCTGGGGGGTGCAGTGGCACCCCGAGGCCGGCGAGCACATCGTCCGTCCCTGGGCCAAGGAGGACCGCGACCAAGCCATCGAGCGCGGGGTGGACGTGGACTCCTACGTCGCCGACGTCGCCGCCGCCACCGACCCCCTCCGTCGTACCTGGTCGGTCCTGGCCCGCCAGCTCGCCGCCCTGGTTCTTACCGATGTCGTGTCGGAAACGCGACCTATACGTCGCGGTAGCCGCACCGATGTCGTGTCGGAAACGCGACCTATACGTCGCGGTAGCCGCACCGATATCGGTAAGGACCCGGTGCAGCCGTGAGCCGGATGAGCACCGAGACCGGGCGGCTGGTCCGGCTCGGCTTCCAGCATGCGGAGCGCTCCGGGGCCGCGCTGGCCCGGATCGGCCCGACGGCCGACGGGCTGCTCGAGCCACTGGCCGGCACCGCCGACCCCGACCAGGCCGTCGACTACCTGGACCGGCTCGTGGCCGTCGCCCCGGACGGGCTGCTGGACACGCTTGCCGACGACCTGGCCTTCGCGGGCCGGCTGCTGGCCGTCCTCGGTGCCAGCACCGCGCTCGGCGACCACCTGCTGGTCCACCCCGACCAGTGGACGGCGCTCGCCGACCCGGCGCTGGAGACAACACGGCCGACCGCGGCGGCGCTCCGCGCGGAGCTGCTGGAGGCGGTGCAGGCCGATCCCGGCGCCGCCGAGCCGGTGGCGGGCTGCCCGGACGAGGAGGCTGTCGACGCGCTGCGGGTGTGCTACCGGCTGCTGCTGATGCGGCTGGCGGCCCGGGACCTGGCCTGCGGGCTGGCCGTCGACGACGTGGCCGCCGAGCTCGCCGACCTGGCCGCCGGCACCCTCGAGGCCGCTTTGGCGGTGGCCCGGGCCCGGACCGGCGACACCTCCGCGTCTTGCCGGCTCGCGGTGATCGCGATGGGTAAGTGCGGCGGCCGGGAGCTGAACTACGTCAGCGACGTGGACGTGGTCTTCGTCGTGGAGCCCACCGAGGGATCCGACGAGCACGAGGCGGTGCGCGCCGGCACCCAGCTGGCCTCCAACATGATGCGGATCTGCTCCGACCACACCGCCGAGGGCACCATCTGGCAGGTCGACGCCGCGCTGCGCCCGGAGGGCCGGGCCGGGCCGCTGGTGCGCACCCTGGCCAGCCACCTCGGCTACTACGAGCGGTGGGCCAAGACCTGGGAGTTCCAGGCGCTGCTCAAGGCCCGCCCGGTCGCCGGGGACCTGGCCCTCGGCCGGGAGTACTGCGGCCGGATCGCCCCGATGGTGTGGTCGGCCGTCGAGCGGGACGGGTTTGTCACCGACGTGCAGGCGATGCGCCAGCGGGTGCTGGAGCACCTGCCCACCGGGCAGGCCGGCCGCGAGCTGAAGCTCGGCCCCGGCGGCCTGCGCGACGTGGAGTTCGCGGTCCAGCTGCTGCAGCTGGTGCACGGGCGCACCGACGAGTCGCTGCGCGGCCGGGCCACCCTCGACGCGTTGGCCGCGCTGACCAAGGGCGGGTACGTCGGACGCGACGACGGCGCGGCCCTGGACGCGGCGTACCGGTTCCTGCGCACCCTCGAGCACCGGATCCAGCTCGCGGCGATGCGCCGCACGCACGTCGTGCCGGAGGACGAGCCGTCGCTGCACCGGCTGGGCCGGTCCATGGGCCTGTTCCGGCAACCGGTCGAGGAGCTGAACCGGACCTGGAGCCGGCACAGCGTCCAGGTCCGCCGGCTGCACGAGAAGCTCTTCTACCGCCCGCTGCTCGCCGCGGTCGCCAAGATCCCCGGCGAGGAGGTGCGGCTCACCCCGGAGGCCGCCGAGCACCGGCTGTCCGCGCTCGGGTACGAAGACCCGGAGGCCGCGCTGCGGCACCTCGAGGGGCTGACCAGCGGGGTGTCCCGCTCCGCGGCGATCCAGCGCACCCTCCTGCCGGTGATGCTCGAGTGGTTCGCCGGCGCCCCGAACCCGGACGCCGGGCTGCTCGGCTTCCGGCGGATCTCGGAGGCGCTCGGCTCCACGCACTGGTACCTGCGCGACCTGCGCGACGAGGGTCAGGTCGCGCAGCGGATGGCGCTGGTGCTGGCCTCCAGCCGCTACGCCACCGACCTGCTGATGCGCGCTCCGGAAGGGGTGGCGCTGCTCGGCAAGCCGGATGGCTTGGTGCCGCTCGGCCGCGGTCCGCTGGAGAAGGAGATGCTGGCCGCCGGGCTGCGGCACACCGACCCCGAGGAGGGCATCGCGGCGGTGCGCGCCGTGCGCCGCCGGGAGCTGTTCCGGATCGCCGTGGCCGACCTGTGCGGGCTGCTGGACGTCGCCGAGGTCGGCTACGCGCTCACCGACGTCACCGAGGCGACCCTGGAGGCCGCGCTGGCCGTGGCCTCCCAGACGGCGGCGTCCGGCCGGGGCGGCCGGCTGCCGATGCGACTTGCGATCGTGGCCATGGGCCGGTTCGGCGGCCGCGAGCTCGGCTACGGCAGCGACGCCGACGTGATGTTCGTGCACGAGGCGGTGGACGGCGCCGAGACCGAGGACGCGGCGCGCGCGGCCCACGAGGTGGCCAACGAGCTGCGCCGGCTGCTGGCGCTGCCGGGCACCGACCCGGCGCTGGAGGTGGACGCCGACCTGCGCCCGGAGGGAAAGCGCGGCCCGCTGGTGCGGTCGCTGAGCTCCTACGAGGCCTACTACGGCACCTGGTCCGCGATGTGGGAGTCGCAGGCGCTGCTGCGCGCAGCGGCCACCATGGGGGACAAGGACCTGTGCGAGCGGTTCACCAAGGTCATCGAGCCGGTCAGGTACCGGCCCGGCGGGATCACCGAGGACGACGTGCGGGAGATCCGGCGGATCAAGGCCCGTGTCGACGACGAGCGGCTGCCCCGGGGCGCCGACCCGGCCACCCACCTCAAGCTGGGCCGCGGCGGGCTCGCCGACATCGAGTGGACCATCCAGCTGCTGCAGATGCAGCACGCCGAGGCGGTGCCCGGGCTGCGCACCGGACGCACGATCGACGCGCTGGCGGCCGCGGTGCGGGCGGACCTGCTGACGGCCGAGGACGCCGAGGCGCTGGGCACCGCCTGGCGCACCGCCAGCCGGCTGCGCAACGCCACCACCCAGGTCCGGGGCCGGGCCTCCGACTCGCTGCCCCGCGACGTGCGGGAACGCGCCGCTGTCGCGCACATCTGCGGCTACCGGCCGGGCGAGTCCGACGTGATGGTCAACGACTACCTTCGGGTGACACGGCGCGCGCGGCAGGTCGTGGAGCGGATGTTCTGGGGGTGAGGTTTGTCCCATTTCCGGGACAACCGCGGCGCGAGCCGATAGAACGTTGGAGCGGTCTCGGTGCGTCGTACGCCCGGGGGAGGGGCCGCCGTCTGGGGTGGGAAGCGTCGTGCAGCAAGATCCGAGTGTCGAGACGAGTGCGCATTACGGACAGGTGCCCGCGCTTGCCGAGAACCTGACCAGACAGGTGCAGACCCCCCTTGCGGACCGGTGGGCTCCTGCACCACTATCAGTGCACGTTGAAACCGATTCACCCCGCGTGACGCGCCGTATCTCGGTGAGCGGTCTGTCGCGGGGCGGCCGTAACGAGCTTCCCCCTGACGAAAGGATGAGCCTTGCCTGACCTCGGCCGTGAGTCAGTCCTGTTCGACCTGCTGGAGGCGCCCTGCGCGGAGTGGTGCGCCTCGCACCACGACCCGGGGACCGGCCTCGACGACGGCCTGTGCCGCAGCCGGACGATCGCCGTGGGGGAGCACGCGTTGCAGCTGCAGCGCGACCCGGATACGGCCGATGCCGTCGTGCGCATCGGGACCGGGCCGGGAGACTGGATCGAGCTGGACGATGCGCCCTGGCTGACGTCGCTGCTGAGCTCGCTGCTGGACGCGGCGACCACCGCCGCCCCGGCCGAGTCGGAGTCGATGGGCGTGGTCGCCGGCTACATCGGCACCAGCAGGCAGGAGCTCGCCGACACCCTCGGGGTGGACCTGGAGAACGCCTCCCGGCTGCAGGCCCAGCGGATGGCCGGGGCGCTCGCCCTGCACGGGGTCACGATCAGCTAGCTCGCGCCGCTGACGAGCCCGTTCCCAGGGCGCTCGTCTGGCCGTCGGCTGTCTGGCTGTCCGGTCGCCGGCGACGACTGCACCAACGGGTCACCTGACCTGTTATGGCTGTCCCTCGGCCGAGACGTCGCAGTGACGGGTCACGCGACCTGTCGTTGCGCCGGGATTTCGATGCCGGCGTGTGCACGCGCGCCACGGCGACCCGCCCAGCAGCGCGAACGTGGCCGGTCACGGCACTAGCTCGCGTCGCTGACGAGCCCGTTCCCAGGGCGCTCGTCAGGGCCCGCCCAGCAGTGCGGTGACGACCGCGGGGTCGGCCGTGCCGAGCCCGGAGTCCGAGCCCGCCACCCGGAAGCAGCCGCCCAGCTCGACGGTCGCCCAGTTCCCGCCGCGGGAGTCGATGACCGCGAAGTCGCGCTCGACCGGGCAGCTCCCGGTGGGCCCCGGCCCGGCGAGCGCGGCCAGCAGCCTCCGCGTGTCGTCGGCCGACAGGCTCACACTGCGACGGAACGTCCCGACTTCGAGATCCTGCTCGGTGGCCCGGTAGACGCACACCTGCACGGTGGCGGGTGGGGACGCCAGCACCGGGCCACCCGAGCTGGTCGCATGACCGGCGACCGCCTCGATGTAGGACATGTCCTTGAAGTCCTGGGCGCAGTTCGCCGCCTGCGCCTGCGGGGTCACGACCTGCTGCACCTTGTCGACCGAGACCTCGCGCCAGGTGACCTGGTCGAGCGCCGTGGTGAAGGCCTGTTGCGGCAGATGGCACTCGTCAAGCGGCGGGCTGGGCACCAGCGTGTGGCCGGAGGCGTCCACGAGCACCAGCGGCTGCGGGACCACCGCGATCGCCGGGCAGGCGATGCCCTCGGGCGTCGGCTCGTCCGGTCGCTCGAAGGCCGCCTGCAGCGCCGGGACCCCGCTGGTCGCGACGCGGCGGACCTCCACCGACCAGGTGCCCTCACCCGGGATCTCGCGGGTGTCGCTCGTGCAGCTGACCGCGGTCACCGCCGCGAAGGCCGCGAGCTCGTCGTGGCTGACCGCTCCGGGGATCGGTGTGCGGCACTTCACCTGCCGGGTGAGGGACAGCAGGTCGTCGGCCGGGACGGTGGCGGTGGGCGTAGCGGTGGCGGTGGGCGTGCCGGTGCCCCGGATCGGCAGGTCCTGGTGCGGTCTGGTGAGCCGGGAGACGCCGAGCACCACGGCGACCACGGTGGCCGCGGCCGCCGTCACGGTCACGACGGTGCGGCCAACGGTCGCGCGACGGTGTGGTCCGTCGGACATGGCTCACCTCCCGGCTACTCCTGTGTGACGCGCGAGTGCCGGTAATTGGTTGTCTTCTCGGGTGTCTTCTGGGAGCCGGCCGCTTCCATCCGCCGACCGACCATCCGGGCGGCCTCGCGCAGCTCGGCGGATCCGAGGATCCGGTACGGCGCGGGGGCGGCGGCGAGCTGCTGGACGTACCAGGTCGGGTTGCTGGTGCTCCCGATCAGCCGGGTGGTCGCCTCGTCGACGGGCTCGAGCCGCCCGAGGGTGCGCGGCAAGCACGGCGCCACGGCATCGAAGGGCGCCTCGACGAGCACCTCCGCGTCGTACTCCCAACCGACGGCGAGATGCTCTTCCAGCACGGCCACCGGGTCCAGCTCGGCGGGCGGGCGGAAGGTGTCGTCGAGGAGCTCGGCGCGGCGGACCCGGTCGACCCGGTAGGCCCGCTTGGCCTCGGCGGAGTGCGACCAGCAGAGCAGGTACCACCGGCCGTGGCGCACCACGACCGCCCACGGGTCGACCTCGGCGAGCCACTCCGACCCCGCCTCGGAGCGGTAGTCCAGGCGCACCCGCTGGTGCTCCGCGCAGGCGTGCACCAGGGTGGTGGTCGTGCCGGGGTCCGGCCGGACGGCGGCACGGTCCGGGGCCGGTGCGGTGGTACGACGGACCGCCTCGGCCTGCGCGGCCACCGGCTCCGGCAGCGCCCGCAGGATCTTCCGCAGCGCGCTGCCGACCGGGTCGGAGGCATCGGCGGCCTCGTGGTGGCCGTCGAGCACCGCCATCACCAGGCCGAGGGCCTCCGTGGCAGTGAACATCAGCGGCGGCAGCCGCAGGCCCCGGCCGACCCGGTAGCCGCCGTACGGGCCGCGCACCGACCAGATAGGGATGCCGGCGTCGCGGAGGATGCCCACGTAGCGCCGCACCGCGCGTTCGGACACCCCGAGCTTGGCGGCGAGCGTGTCCGCAGTGACGCCGGGACTTCCCTGGATCAGGTCCAGGGCCTGCAGCGCCCGTGCTGCGGGGCTTCCGTCGGGCTTCACGAGACCACCACCGTTCCGGACGCGGGCCGTCCGGAACGGAGACTAGCGTTTCGCGCCACCACGAGCGCTGTGACGAGCGTCCTGCAGGCACGGGTCCGCTTGCCGCCGCGCAGCCGGCCGCCGTGCCCGCGAGCAGCAACAACGGTTCGTGGCGACCCGTTATGGCTGTCGACGGGGCTGTTGACCAGCAACAACGGTTCGGGCGACCTGTTGTTGCTGTCGACCCGTCCGTGAGACGGCAACCCTCAGGTCAGGGCGCGGTCACAGGTCGACCAGCACGCAGCAGCGGTCCACCCGCGGATCCAGACGGACGCGGGCGTCTGAATGACCGGCGCCGTCGAGCAGGCCGCGCAGAAGCTGCTCGTTCGCGCCGCATACCAGCTCCTTGTGGTGCTGAGCGATGCGGTGAAAGGGGCAGTTGCGCAGCTCGAGGTTGCCGTCTTCGGTGCATGTCGGCTGGTAGCCGCACCGTTCTAGCAGGGCAACCAGGTCCGGCGCTTCGTTGTCGCCGTCCGCGGCGGCTCGGCCGGCGTCCCGGGCGGCGGCGGCCACCGTGGCCGGCAGGGAACCGGAGTCGTCGGTGGCGACGGCGGCAGCCAGCACCTCCGCCAGCAGGCCGTAGTTGCGTGGCGGCACGCTGACCGCGACCTCGACGTCGGTGCGGGTGAAGTACTTGGCCGGTCGTCCCGCACCCGGCCCGCCTCGGCCGGCGGGCCGAACGTAGCTGACGCGCAGCAGATCTGCCTCGGCGAGCCGGTCCAGGTGGTAGGCCGCCAACGTGCGGCTGATACCCGTCGCGCTGGCGGCTTCGTCGCGGGAGACCGGGCTGTCGCTGGACGCCACATAGCTGTACAGGCGCCGTCGGACCGGGCTGTCCAGGGCCGCCAGTCGAGCCATCCCGAGCAGGCTGCGGTCCACCATGTCATCCATCGCGCCACTCTAACATCAATCACTCTTGACAAATCCTCACCGGGAGTGAAGTCTAAAAGCAAGAATCGTCTTTGATACAAGGAGCGTCGCACGATGACCACCGCAGCCTCTATGACCCACTCACACAGCCTCGAGCAAATTTGGGACCGCGCCCGTAGCGACCCTGCCTACGGTGCATTCCTGCTCATGCGGATCGGCTACGCCGTGCTTCCGGTGTGGATGGGCGCGGACAAGTTCGCCAACTCCATGACCTACTGGCCGCACTACCTCGCACCGTGGATCGTGGGCCTGCTGCCGTTCTCGGCCCAGACCGCGATGTACGTCGTCGGGGCGATCGAGATCGTCGCCGGGATCGCCGTCGCGATCAAACCGCGTTATGCCAGCTACATCGTCACCCTCTGGTTGGCAGGGATCATCCTCAACCTGCTGACCTACTCCGGCTTCTACGACGTAGCCCTGCGCGACTTCGGCCTGTTGCTCGGTGCGCTGACCCTGGCACGCCTCGCGTCCGTGTACGACCCGTCCTGGTCGAAGCCGCAGCTTGGCACGAGCACCGCAACCAGCGCACGCTGAATACCCATCGATCGTCGAGAGGACACCGTCATGGAGCAGCGGCCACCACTCCCGCCGTTCGACGGAGCAGGCGCGCTCGCGAAGGTGCAAGGCGCCGAGGACGCCTGGAACTCCTGCGACCCGGAGAAGGTCGCGATGGGCTACTCAGCGGACTCGGTCTGGCGCAACCGTGACAGCTTCGTCCGCGGCCGCGCGCAGATCATCGAGTTCCTGAGGCAGAAGTGGGAGCTGGAGCTCGACTACGCGCTGCGCAAGCAGCTCTGGGCGTTCAGCGGAAACCGGATCGCGGTCCGCTACCAGTACGAGAGTCGCGACCCCTCCGGACAGTGGTGGCGCAGCTACGGCAACGAGCTGTGGGAGTACGACGCCGATGGGTTCAACTCCCGGCGGGAGTCGAGCATCAACGACATCCGGATCAGCGAGTCAGAGCGTCGCATCTTCGGTCCGCGACCAGAGGCCGACCGCGGCAAGGACGTGATCCCGCTGCAGTAGCCGAGCACTGCGCAGCGCTGTCACAGGTCGAAGTACAGCTCGAACTCTCCCCGCGTGGTTGGACGTCGTTGGCGCAACATGGAAAATGGCCTCTGACCTGCGGAAACGCTGTTTGCGGCCACTGGCGATCGTCGGTGGTTGTTGGACCTCGTAAGGACAAAATAAGGACAGCGGAGGCCCTCGGGGGCGCGCTGAATGTCGTGCGCAGCCGGCTCGACGTGCAACCAGGGTCGCGCCTTGCCGCCCCCGGGGAGGACGCCTAGGTGACGGTTTCCAACTAGAGCGCGAGCGAACGTTGTCAGCCCGAGGCGCGACAAGTTATCTTGGAGCGGTGGACGATCCGGTCATCGCTCCGTCCGCGCTTAAGCATGGGCTGAGCGAGGTCGAGATCCTGCACGCCTACCGAAACCCTGTCCGGGTGTGGGAACTCGGTGACGGTTTCACCATGATCGTCGGCGCCAACCA
>DASTWW010000232.1:0-23980 GCA_035765755.1 Nocardioidaceae bacterium | reverse complement strand
GAGGTACTTCTGGACGTACGGCGCGAGCAGCTGGTCCTGGCCGGCGACCTGGAAGGAGAACGCCACGCTGCGCTGGGTCTCGTTGGGCACGTCGTCGCGGACCACCGCGTCGTTCCACGCCTCCTGCTTGGCCTCCGGCGTCGGGATCACGGTGCGCGACCCCGCGGCGTTCTCCATCCCGGAGATGGTGCGGTCGCGCTCGAGCTCGGCGTCGATGGCCGCGCGGTCGGCTCGTCCGGCGAAGGCCAGCGACTTCAGCAGCACCCAGCGCAGGTCGGTGTCGACCGCCAGGCCGGGCAGGGTCACCGACCCGTCGTACAGACCCTGCACGAAGTCCAGGCCCTCGGAGCTCAGCGCCGCCGAGCCGTACGCGCGCGCCAGCGCGAGCTGGTGGTCGCTGCCGGGCTCGGCGTTGTCGAGCAGCTTGCGCAGCCCGCGCTCCCAGGAATCCTTCAACGCGGCCCGGTGCGTCGGGTGCGAGTACAGGTCGATCGCCTGCTTGGCGTAGCGCAGCAGCGCCGACACCGCGGTCAGGTCCGACTCCGTGCCCACTCCCTGCAGCACCAGGGCGACGAAGTCGCTGGTGGCCAGCTCCGCGTCTCGGGTCATGTCCCAGGCGGCAGCCCAGCACAGCGCCCGCGCCAGGGAGTCGTCGAGGGAGTCGACGGACGACACCACGGTCCGCAGCGACCGGTCGTCGAGCCGGATCTTCGCGAAGGTCAGGTCGCCCTCGTTGAGCAGCACCAGGTCCGGCTGCTTCTCGCCGACCAGCTGCGGGATCTCGGTGCGCTCGCCTTCGACGTCGGTCTCCAGGGAGGTACGACGGACGAGGCGGCCCTGGACCCGGTCGTACAGGCCGATGCCGAGCCGGTGACGGCGCAGCGTGGGGAACTTCTCGTTGGCCGCCGCCTGGTGCACCGCGAACGAGCTGAACCGGCCCTCGCCGTCGACCTCGAACTCAGGGCTGAGGATGTTCACGCCGCTGGTCTCCAGCCACTCCTCGGCCCAGGCCTGCAGGTCACGGCCGGACGAGGCCTCCAGCGCCTGGAGCAGGTCGGTGAGCCGGCTGTTGGAGTAGGCGTGCTTCTTGAAGTAGGCGCGCAGACCGGCTAGGAAGTCCTCCTCGCCGACCCAGGCCACCAGCTGCTTGAGCGCGGACGCGCCCTTGGCGTAGGTGATGCCGTCGAAGTTCACCTCGACGGCCTCGAGGTCGTAGTTGTCCGCGGCGATCGGGTGCGTGGAGGGCAGCTGGTCCTGCCGGTAGGCCCAGTTCTTGCGCAGGCTGGTGAACCCGGTCCACGCCTCGACGAACTCCGTGGCCCGCACCGAGGAGTGGTGCGCGGCCCACTCGGCGAACGACTCGTTCAACCACAGGTCGTCCCACCACTTCATGGTGACCAGGTCCCCGAACCACATGTGCGCCATCTCGTGCAGGATGGTGTTGGCGCGCTGCTCGTAGAAGGTGTGCGTCTGCCGGCTGCGCGGGAGGTACTCGTCGCGGAAGGTGACGCAGCCGGCGTTCTCCATCGCGCCCATGTTGTACTCCGGCACGTAGGCCTGGTCGTACTTCTCGAACGGGTAGGGGAAGTCGAACGCGTCCTCGAAGAATCCGAAGCCCTGCTTGGTGATCTCCAGCAGGTGCTCGACGTCGAGGTAGGGGGCCATGGACTGGCGGCAGTAGTGCCCGAGCCGGATCTCGCCGCCCCTGCCGGTGTAGGAGTCCAGCACCTCGTGGTACTCGCCGGCGACGATCGCGGTGATGTACGTCGAGATGGGCTTGGTCGTGGGGAACCGCCACACCGCTACGCCGTCGCGGACCGGGACCGGCTCGGGGGTCGGCGCGTTGGAGAACACCTTCCAGTGCGCCGGAGCGGTCACGGTGAAGGTGAACGGTGCCTTGAGATCCGGCTGCTCGAAGGTGGTGTACACCTGCCTCGCGTCCGGGACCTCGAACTGGGTGTAGGTGTAGACCCGGTCGTCGGCGGGGTCCACGAACCGGTGGAGGCCCTCGCCGGTGCGGCTGAAGCGGCAGTCCGCGACCACACGCAGCTCGTTGTCGGCCCGCAGCCCGTCGAGCTGGATCCGGTTGTCGTGGTAGACCGCGGCGGGATCGAGCGGCTCGCCGTTCAGGGTCACCTCGTGCACCGTCGCCCCGACCAGGTCGGCGAACGTGGACGCGCCGGGCTGGCTGCAGCCGAAGCGGATCACGGTGGTGGACCCGAAGGTCTGCTCGTCTGTGGTCAGGTCGAGGTCCACCGTGTAGGAGTCCACGGTGAGCAGCTCGGCGCGGGTGCGCGCCTCTTCCCTCGTCAGGTTGGTTCCAGGCATGGGTGCATCCTCGCACCCCCGCGTGGGAACAAGGAAACCAATAGCGGGGTTACCCCCTACAAGCGATGACGGGGACAGGAAGGCAGGGCATGACTGACAGCACCGAACGCGTCCGTGTCGATTTCTGGTTCGACCCGCTGTGTCCGTGGGCCTGGCTCACGTCCCGGTGGGTGCTCGAGGTGGAGCAGGTGCGGCCGATCGCGCCCGAGTTCCACGTGATGAGCCTCGCGTACCTCAACCAGGACAAGGAAGGACTGTCCGAGGACTACCGCAAGTTCCTGGAGGATGCCTGGGGACCGGTTCGCGTGTGCATGGCCGCGGCAGCCCACAAGGGCGAGGACATCTTGCTGCCGCTCTACACCGCACTCGGCAACCGCATCCACCTCGAACACCGGGACCCGGACAGGGGCCTGATAGAAGAGGCGCTCGACGAGGTCGGGCTGCCCGTGTCCCTCGCGGACGCCATGGACTCAGACGAGTTCGACGAGGCGCTGAAGAAGTCCCACCACGCGGGCATGGACCAGGTCGGGATGGACGTGGGCACCCCGGTGATCAGCACCCAGGGCGTCGCCTTCTTCGGCCCGGTGGTCACCCCGGCCCCGAAGGGCGAGGACGCCGGCAGGCTGTGGGACGGGGTGCTTGCCGTGGCGAGCACGCCCGGCTTCTACGAGCTCAAGCGCACCAGGGACGCAAGGCCGGACTTCTCCTGACCGCGGAGCGGGCCAGGCGGCGGCCGACTCGCCAGCATCCCTAGGATCGGGCCATGACCAGAGTCCTGTCCGCCGTCGCCTGGCCGTACGCCAACGGCCCGCGCCACATCGGCCACGTGGCCGGTTTCGGCGTGCCCTCCGACGTGTTCAGCAGGTACATGCGGATGGCCGGGCACGACGTGCTGATGGTGTCCGGCTCCGACGAGCACGGCACCCCGATCCTCATCGCGGCCGACGAGGCGGGGGTCGCGCCCCAGGAGCTCGCCGACCGGAACCACCGACTCATCGTCGAGGACTTCGTCGCGCTCGGACTTGGCTACGACCTCTACACGCGCACCACGACCCGCAACCACTACGCCGTGGTGCAGGCGCTGTTCAAGGGCGTCTACGACAACGGCTACTTCGTCGAGGAGACCACCGTCGGGGCGATCTCCCCCTCGACGGGCCGGACGCTCCCTGACCGCTACATCGAGGGCACCTGCCCGATCTGCGGGTACGACGGTGCGCGCGGAGACCAGTGCGACAACTGCGGAAACCAGCTGGACCCGCAGGACCTGAAGAACCCGCGTTCGCGGATCAACGGGGAGGTCCCCGAGTTCGTCGAGACCCAGCACTTCTTCCTGGACCTGCCGGCGCTTGCCGAGGCGCTGGGTGAGTGGCTGGGCGAGCGTGAGGCCACGGGCCTGTGGCGACCGAACGTGATCCGGTTCAGCCAGAACATCCTCGCCGAGATCCGGCCACGAGCGATCACCAGGGACATCGACTGGGGGATCCCGGTGCCCCTCGAGGGCTGGCGGGACAACCCGACCAAGCGGCTCTACGTGTGGTTCGACGCGGTGATCGGCTACCTTTCGGCGTCGATCGAGTGGGCTCGCCGGCTCGGGGGCCCGGAACGCTGGCGCGAGTGGTGGAACCCGGCCGAACAAGGCGCAGAAGGCCCGCTGTCCTACTACTTCATGGGCAAGGACAACATCACCTTCCACTCCCAGATCTGGCCCGCGGAGCTGCTCGCCTACAACGGCAAGGGCGCCCGGGGCGGCACACCGGGGGAGTACGGCGAGCTGAGCCTGCCCACCGAGGTGGTCAGCTCGGAGTTCCTGACCATGGAGGGGCGGAAGTTCTCCTCCTCCAAGAAGGTCGTCATCTACGTCCGCGACCTGCTGTCGCGCTACCAGCCCGATGCGTTCCGCTACTTCGTGGCGGTCGCCGGCCCCGAGAACCAGGACGCCGACTTCACCTGGGCCGAGTTCGTACGACGTACCAACGACGAGCTGGTCGCCGGCTGGGGCAACCTGGTCAACCGCACTGCGAACCTGATCGCCAAGAACTTCGGTGAGATCCCGCCCGCCGGCGAGCTGACCGCCGAGGACCGGTCCCTACTCGAGGCCGTGCAGGGCGCGTTCGCGGCAGTGGGCGACCTGATCGGCCGGAACCGGATGAAGCAGGCGATGTCCGAGGCGATGCGCACGGTGGCCGAGGTGAACAAGTACGTCTCGGACCAGCAGCCGTGGAAGCTCAAGGCCGAGGATCAGCGGGACCGGCTGGGCACCATCCTGCACGTGACCGCGCAGTGCGTGGCCGACCTGAACCTGATCCTCTCGCCGTTCCTGCCGTTCTCGGCCAACGAGGTCGACAAGGTGCTAGGCGGCAGCGGCCAGGTGCAGCCGATGCCGCGGATCGAGGAGGTCCGTGATCTTGATGCAGGCCTCGATGACGACCATGCGACGTACCCGGTGATCACCGGGGAGTACTCCTCGACGCCGCCCTGGCAGCGGCGGCCGGTGCGGGTCGGCGCCCAGGTCGGCAAGCCCACCCCGGTGTTCACCAAGCTCGACCCGTCGGTGGTCGAGGAGGAGCTGCGCAGGCTGGAGGGTTGAGGTGCTGCACCCGCAGGCTCGCGCGGCGCTGGCCGAGTGGGCACAGCAGCCCAGCATCGGCGGCGCCGGACCCGAGGAGATCGCGCGGCGCCGCCGGGAGCACCGCACCGCAGCGGAGGCCGATCCCCGCGAGCCCGAGGCGCAGGCACGGGACGTGGACGCCGGCGGGGTGCCCTGCCGCCTCTACCTGCCAGAGTCCCGGGGCGAGCTCCCCGGCGCGATCGTGTTCCTGCACGGCGGCGGCTTCGTGTTCGGCGAGCTCGACACCCACGACCCGCAGTCCCGTCGGCTGGCCAACCGGACCGGGATGGCGGTGCTCGCCGTGGACTACCGCCGGCCGCCCGAGCACCGGTTCCCCGCGGCGCCCGACGACGTCGACACCGCGCTGGCCTGGCTGATGGCCAACGGCAGCGACCTGGGCGTCGACGTGTCCCGGGTGGTCGCGCTCGGGGACAGCGCCGGAGGCAACCTGGCGCTGGTGGCCGCGCTGCGCAACCCGAACGCGTTCGTCGCCGCGGTCCTGGTCTACCCGTTTCTCGAGCCGCGGCAGGATTTCGCCTCGTACGCCGAGGGCAACGGGGGGCTGACTGCCGAGGAGGCGGCCTGGTACTGGCAGCAGTACGCCGCCCGGCCAGAAGACCTCGACGACCCGGACCTGGCCCCGCTGCGCTCCGACCGGTTCGACACCCTGCCCGCCACCCTCGTGGTGGCCGCCGAGCACGACGTGCTCGTGGACGAGGACGAAGAGCTGGCCCGTCGCATCGGCGAGGCCGGCGGCGCCGTGGAGCTGTCGACGTACCCGGGCATGGTGCACGGCTTCTGGCGCCGTCCGGAGCTGTTCGACGCCGCCGAGGCGTCGCTCGCAGAGATCGCGGCCTTCATCGACCGAACCATTTGAGAGACTGCGGCCATGCGCGTGCACCTCGGCTCCGACCACGCCGGCCTGGAGCTCAAGAACCACCTGATGGACTGGCTCGCCGACCACGGCTTCGAGCCGATCGACCACGGGCCGTTCGTCCACGACCCGGAGGACGACTACCCGGTGTTCTGCCTGCGGGCCGCCGAGGGCGTCGCCCGGGACCGCGAGGACGGGCTGGACAGCCTCGGCGTGGTGATCGGCGGGTCGGGCAACGGCGAGCAGATCGCGGCGAACAAGGTCCGCGGCGTCCGAGCGGCGCTCGCCTGGAGCGAGGAGACCGCGGTGCTCGCCCGCGAGCACAACGACGCCAACGTCGTGTCTGTCGGTGGCCGGATGCACTCCGTGGAGGCGATGACCCGGTTCGTCGAAGTGTTCTTGGCCACACCGTTCTCCGGCGCGGAGCGGCACCGCCGGCGCATCGAAATGCTCAGCGAGTACGAGCAGTCGGCGACCCTGCCGCCGCTTCCGGCCTCGGCGCTGCCCCGGGGGGAGTGAGGTGCCAGAAGGGCACACCCTGCACCGGCTCGCCACCGAGGTCCGGGACCGGTTCGCCGGCCGCGTGGTGCGGGTGAGCAGCCCGCAGGGCCGGTTCGCCGAGGCGGCCGCGCTGCTGGACGGCACCGTGCTGGTCGGCGCCCAGTCCTACGGCAAGCACCTGTTCGTCGGCTTCGAGCAGGACCGGTACGTGCACGTGCACCTCGGTCTCTACGGCAAGCTTCTCGTCGCGGCCGGGCCGCCGCCGGCGCCGGTCGGACAGGTCCGGCTCCGACTGGTGGGGACCGGCGCCGATCCGTCGTACGCCGATCTTCGCGGCGCCACCGCCTGCGACCTGCTCACCGCCGCCGAGCGGGAGGGGATCCTCGACCGGCTCGGTCCGGACCCGCTGCGGCCGGACGCGGACTGGACCCGGGCCTGGGAGCGGGTCCGACGCAGCCGCGCACCCATCGGTGCGCTTCTGATGGACCAGGCGGTGCTCGCCGGGGTGGGCAACGTCTACCGCGCCGAGGTGCTGTTCCGGCACCGGCTGCACCCGCTGCGGCCGGGCAGCAGTCTGCGCAGAGGCCAGTTCCAGGCGGTGTGGGAGGACCTGGTGGCGTTGATGGCGTACGGCGTGCGGACCGGCCGGATCGACACCGTGCGCGACGAGCACACGCCCGAGGCAATGGGCCGCCCGGCCCGGGTGGACGACCACGGCGGCGAGGTCTACGTCTACCGGCGCGACGGGCGCCCCTGCCACGTCTGCGGTGGCACGGTGCGCACCCAGGTGCTCGGCGGTCGCAACCTGTTCTGGTGCCCACGCTGCCAGCCGGTGTTCCGCTCCCGCGCCGGCAGGTCGGGGAACCGCGGGCGGGCCGCTACGCCCCGGTAGCCTTTCGGTAAAGCCCCCGGCCCGCTCCTGCTGCCACTAAGGTCTATCCGTGGTTTCCGCCCCCTCCGCTGCCCATTCGGCGAGCATGCCCGCTCGCCGGGTGGTGACGCGACGGTGGAACATGACCATCAGACGGCTGCGCGAGGCCGAGATGCCGTGGGTGCTGCTGCTGTCCGCGCTGACGCTGGTGATCGGCGGGCTGGTCTACGGGCTGCCCGCGGCGGTGCCGATGGTCGCCCTGGTCATCCCGATGGTGATCGGCAACCTGGTGCTCGGGCCGCGGACGCTGCCGTGGTTCGTGGTCTTCGTCCTCGGCGTCGTCGTGGTAGTGGTCGCCGCCACGCCCGCTGCGCTCGACGTTCGCCGCATCGCCTCGATCGTGGTCGAGTTCGTCATCGGGCTGATCATCCTGGTCTCGTCGTTCCGACGCTCCCGCCTGGGGGTGGCCGGCGCGCGGGGCGAGTCGATGCTGGTGGACCTGCGCGACCGGATCAACAAGCAGGGCACGTTGCCGGAGCTGCCGGGCGGCTGGTACGCCGAGGCGGTGATGCGCTCCGCCGGTGGCTCCTCGTTCGCCGGCGACTTCATGGTGGCCAGCCGGACGGTCGACGGGCGGAGGCTGCAGGTCGCGGTCGTCGACGTCTCGGGCAAGGGGGAGCAGGCGGGCACCCGCTCGCTGCTGCTGTCCGGTGCCTTCGGCGGGCTGCTCGGCTCGATGCCCGCAGCGGACTTCCTGCCGGCCGCGAACGGCTACCTGCTGCGCCAGGACTGGAGCGAGGGGTTCGCGACCGCCATCCACCTCTACCTCGACCTGGAGACCGGCGACTTCGAGCTGCGTTCGGCCGGTCACCCGCCCGCGGTGCAGCTGCACGCCGGCTCCGGCCGGTGGGGTGTGCACCACACGGAGGGGCCGGTGCTCGGGGTCATCCCCGAGGCCGAGTTCAGCTGCGTGGCGGGCACCCTGCAGCATGGCGACGCGCTGCTGCTCTACACCGACGGCCTCGTGGAGACCCCGCAGCGGGACATCGCGATGGGCATCGACAAGCTGGTGGGCCAGGGGGAGCGGCTGCTGCGCGCCGGCTTCGAGAACGGTGCCCGCCGGCTGATCAACCGGCTCGAGTCGATGAACGACGACCGCGCCCTGCTCCTGGTGCACCGCCGATGACCGGCAGTGGAGCGGATGACGGGAATCGAACCCGCGTCATCAGTTTGGAAGACTGAGGCTCTACCATTGAGCTACATCCGCGAGCGCCCTCGGAGCCGTTGACCGGCCGGGCGCGCCCCTATGGTGCCACAGCCGGGCGCGCGCGACCGAACCGCACCGATTACGGACCGTGGCGGCCGGTCCACTAGACTTTCGAGGGCCCGTCGCTGCGTGCGGCGCCGGGGCGTAGCGTAGTGGCTAGCGCGCCTGCTTTGGGAGCAGGAGACCGCAGGTTCGAGTCCTGTCGCCCCGACCATGCTCACAGGTGGGCCCAACCGGGGGCTCACGCCGTCCGGTCGAGCGTGCTGCACCAAGACTCACAAAGACACTGAGGAGACAGACCTGTGAAGAGCGCCGTCGAGACTCTGAGCCCCACTCGGGCCAAGCTCACCGTCGAGGTGCCCTTCGAGGAGCTCAAGCCGAGCCTCGACGCGGCGTACAAGAAGATCGCGAAGCAGATCAACGTGCCGGGCTTCCGCCGCGGCAAGGTGCCGCCGATGGTCATCGACCGGCAGATCGGCCGCCCCGCCGTGCTCGACGAGGCGATCAACGAGGCGCTGCCGAAGCTGTACGTCGACGCGCTGCAGGCCAACGAGCTACAGCCGCTCGACCAGCCGCAGATCGACATCACCCGGCTCGACGACAACGACACGCTGGAGTTCACCGCCGAGGTCGACGTCCGCCCGGAGATCACGGTGCCGGACTACGAGGGGCTCGAGGTCAGCGTCGAGGACCTCGAGGTCACCGACGAGGACGTCGAGGAGCAGCTGCGCAGCCTCCGCGAGCGGTTCGCGACCTTGCACGAGGTGGACCGGCCGGCCGCGGACCGCGACTTCGTGGTCATCGACCTGCTGGCTCGCAAGGACGGCGAGCCTGTCGAGGGCGCCGAGGTGAGCGGGATGAGCTACCAGGTCGGCACCGAGGGCCTCGTCGACGGCATCGACGAGGCGCTGCTGGGCATGAGCGCGGGGGAGGAGAAGACCTTCACCTCCCGGCTGGTCGGCGGCGACCAGATGGGCAACGAGGTCGACGTCGAGGTGAAGGTCTCGGCGGTCAAGGAGCAGGACCTGCCCGAGCTCGACGACGAGTTCGCGCAGACCGCCTCGGAGTTCGACACCGTCGAGGAGCTGCGCGCCGACATCCGCACCCGGCTGGAGCGCGGCAAGCGTCTCGAGCAGGCCGCCAGCGCCCGCGACGCGGTACTCGAGCGGCTGCTCGAGCTGGTCGAGATCCCGCTGCCCGACGCCATGGTCGAGGCGGAGATCAACGCCCGCCGGGAGAACGTCGAGCAGCAGCTGGAGTACGCCGGGATCTCCATGCAGTCCTACCTGGACTCCGAGGAGATGACCATCGACGAGTTCGAGGCCGACCTGGAGAAGCGGGTCCGCGACGCCGTGGCTGCCCAGTTCCTGCTCGAGGAGGTCGCCCGCAAGACCGAGATCGGGGTGGACCAGCAGGAGCTGACCGACCACATCTTCCGCCGGGCCCAGCAGTCCGGTCAGGACCCGAACGAGTTCGCCCGGCACATGGTCGAGCACAACCACATCCCGGAGATGGTCTCCGAGGTGGTCCGCGGCAAGGCGCTGGCCGGCATCGTCGAGGCCGCCAAGGTCAGCGACGCCTCGGGGAACGAGGTGGACCTGAAGAACCTGCTCCCGGACGGCTCGCTCGCCGAGCCCGGTCAGGAGGAGGCGGGCGCCGAGGAGGCCCAGGAGGGCGCCACCGGCGAGGCCGCCGAGCAGGAGCAGTCGACCTCCTGACCCGGCCGGGCCTTCCGGGCACGGGCCGGGAGTCCGCTGTTGGCGAACACCGGCACCGCCCCCGTGGAACTGCGGGCGGCGTTGGCTAGGGTCGAGGCGTGACTGAGACCCAGATGAACGGTGGTGGCCAGACCTACGGTCTCGACGACCACATCTACCAGCGGTTGCTCAAGGAGCGGATCGTCTTCCTCGGCTCCGAGGTGCGCGACCAGAACGCCAACGCGATCTGCGCGCAGATGCTCCTGCTCAACGCGGAGGACCCCGAGGCGGACATCTTCCTCTACATCAACTCTCCCGGTGGCTCGGTGGATGCCGGCATGGCCATCTACGACACCATGAACTACATCTCCAACGACGTGGCGACGGTGGGGATGGGTCTGGCCGCCTCGATGGGCCAGTTCCTGCTCTGCGCGGGGGCGAAGGGCAAGCGGTACGCCCTCCCGCACGCGCGGATCATGATGCACCAGCCCTCCGGCGGCATGGGCGGCTCCGCGTCCGACATCAAGATCCAGGCGCAGCAGTCCCTGCACATCAAGAAGGTGCTGTTCAACCTGATCAGCCAGCACACCGGCCAGCCGCTCGAGCAGGTCGAGACCGACGCCGACCGCGACCGCTGGTTCACCGCCGAGCAGGCACTCGAGTACGGCTTCATCGACAAGGTCGTCGCGTCCGCCGGCCAGGTCGCCGACCAGGGCCGGCCGGCCAAGAAGTGAGGGAAGAGATGAGCAGCACCCACATCCCCGGTCTCGCCGACCGCAGGAGTCCCGAGGGAATCGCCTCTCGCGCGTACGCCGCGGACATGAACTACTACATCCCGCAGTGGGAGGAGCGTACGTCGTACGGCTTCCGCCGCATCGACCCCTACGGGAAGCTGTTCGAGGACCGGATCATCTTCCTCGGCACCCCGATCAGCGACGACATCTCCAACGCGGTGATGGCCCAGCTGCTGTGCCTGGAGTCGATGGACCCCGACCGGGACATCCAGATCTACATCAACTCCCCGGGCGGCTCGTTCACCGCGCTGACCGCGATCTACGACACGATGCGGTTCGTCAAGCCCGACATCCAGACCGTCTGCCTGGGCCAGGCCGCCTCGGCCGCGGCGATCCTGCTCGCGGCCGGCGCGCCCGGCAAGCGGCTGGCGTTGCCGAACAGCCGGATCCTGATCCACCAGCCCTACACCGAGGGCACCTACGGCCAGACCTCGGACATCGAGATCCAGGCCAACGAGATTCTCCGGATGCGCGAGCTGCTGGAGACGATGATCGCCGAGCACACCGGGAAGTCGGTGGAGGACGTGAGCCGCGACATCGAACGGGACAAGATCCTGACCGCGGAGGGCGCGGTGGAGTACGGTCTGATCGACTCGGTGCTCGAGTCGCGCAAGGGCTCCCAGGCGATGGTGTGACCCGTCGGAGTCGTCGTGTTGCCATCCCATTCGGGGACACGACGGGGTACCTTCGACTGTGGAGCTGACACGGTGGAGATGACAGCGGTACATGCCGCCGGCGGAGCCGGACCCAAGGCGGGTCCGCCGGCCCGAGTCGTGAGGAGTCGCGCCTGTGGCACGCATCGGTGACGGAGGCGACCTGCTCAAGTGTTCCTTCTGCGGGAAGAGCCAGAAGCAGGTCAAGAAGCTCATTGCCGGGCCCGGCGTGTACATCTGTGACGAGTGCATCGACCTCTGCAACGAGATCATCGAGGAGGAGCTCAGCGAGGGCGGCGAGGTCGGCCTCGAGGAGCTGCCGAAGCCGCGGGAGATCTTCGAGTTCCTGAACTCCTACGTGATCGGCCAGGAGAACGCCAAGAAGGCCCTCGCCGTTGCCGTCTACAACCACTACAAGCGGGTCCAGGCGGGGGTGGCCACCGGTCGGCACGCCAAGGACGAGGCGGTCGAGCTCGCCAAGTCGAACATCTTGGTGATCGGGCCGACCGGCTGCGGGAAGACCTACCTCGCCCAGACATTGGCCAGGATGCTCAACGTGCCGTTCGCGATCGCCGACGCCACCGCGCTCACCGAGGCCGGCTACGTCGGTGAGGACGTGGAGAACATCCTGCTGAAGCTGATCCAGGCCGCCGACTACGACGTCAAGAAGGCCGAGACCGGCATCATCTACATCGACGAGATCGACAAGGTGGCCCGCAAGGCCGAGAACCCCTCGATCACCCGGGACGTCTCCGGCGAGGGCGTGCAGCAGGCGCTGCTCAAGATCCTCGAGGGCACCACCGCCTCGGTGCCTCCGCAGGGCGGTCGCAAGCACCCGCACCAGGAGTTCATCCAGATCGACACCACGAACATCCTGTTCGTTGTCGGCGGCGCGTTTGCCGGCCTCGAGCACATCGTCGAGCAGCGCATCGGCCGCAAGTCGCTGGGCTTCGGCGCGAAGCTGCCCAGCAAGGAGGAGCGGGACACCGAGAAGCTGTTCTCCGAGGTGATGCCCGAGGACCTGCTGAAGTTCGGACTGATCCCGGAGTTCATCGGCCGGCTGCCGGTGATCGCCACGGTGGACAAGCTGAACCGGGACGCCCTGGTCCGCATCCTCACCGAGCCGCGTAACGCCCTGGTCAAGCAGTACCAGAAGCTCTTCGAGCTCGACGGGGTGGAGCTGGAGTTCACCGAGGACGCCATCGAGGCGGTCTCCGACCTGGCGATGATGCGCGGCACGGGTGCCCGGGGGCTGCGGGCGATCATCGAGGAGGTCCTGCTGCACGTGATGTACGACGTGCCCTCCCGCGAGGACATCGCCAAGGTGGTCGTCACCGGCGAGGTGGTCAGCGACAACGTCAACCCGACTCTGGTGCCGCGTGAGCCGGAGGCGAAGAAGAAGAAGTCCGCCTGATCTGTCCGGTTCTCGAGACGCGGCCTGCCTGCGTCGGGGAGGATGGCACGGCCCACCCCACCGCAGACCGTCCCGGGAGCCGCCGTGCCGCCACGCATCGACCACCGCAAGCCGGTCGTCGCGTTCGCGGTGCTCCTGGCGGTGGCGGCCGCGGTGATCGGCATCAACCTACGCGCCAGCGCGCTGCCCGGGCGCTGGTTCGCGGCCGGGCTGCTCAGCGCCGTCGGCGCCGCTGCCGAGGGCACCGTGGCGGCCCCGGGTCCGTCCGTTCCTGCTCGGACCGACCCGGGTCGCTCGCCCGCCTCTGAGAACGCGCTGGCCCGGGTGATCCTGGACAGCGCTCCCGCGGCTCCGGCGCCCGCACCCCGCCCCGCCCGGCCCGCCACCGGGCCGACCCGTTCGCTCCTGCATCGGCCGAGGATCCAGCACCGCCCGTCGGTCCGGCACCGGCTGCCGGCGCCGGCCGCCGATGCCCGGACCCGTCCTCACCCGGGGCGCGGCGGACAGCTGATGCCGCCAGGGCTGAGGAGGCGGGACATGCCGGGGGCCGGACCCCACGGGAGGGGTCCGGCCCTCGGACACCTGCTGCACTCAGCTGGCCGCGCGGTGCGTGGCCTGGCCGAGCACCCTGGCCTTGGCCGCCTCGTAGTCCGCAGGTGAGATGACGCCCCGGTCGCGAAGATCGGTCAGCTTCGCGAGCTCGTCGGCGAGCCCGTTGGTGCTGCTACCGGCCGCCTCCCGGACGTAGGCCCGGAACGCCTTGTCGTTCTCCGCGGCCTCCCGCGAGGCCCGCTCGCCCATGGAGCGGCCGCGGGTGACCAGGTAGGCGAGCACGCCGACCCACGGGAGCACGATCAGGAAGATGCACCAACCGCCCTTGGCCCAGCCGGAGAGGCTCTGGTCGCGGAACAGGTCACCGATGATGACGATCAGCAGCCAGAACCAGGCCACCAGCAGCATGAACCAGATGATGGAGACCATCACCTCCCACAGTGACATGGCTCAGACCTCCTTCATCTCGGCGCCGTGCGCCGTGAGCGCGTAGATGATGAACACGTCGATGGCGATCACAGCCATGGCCCAGAGCGGGTACGCCGGGATGAACGCGAAGTTCACGATCGCGCTGAGCACGGCGATGACCACGCCGACGACCCTCGCCCAGGTCTGCCCGGCGAACAGGCCGAGAGCGGTCGCTACCAGCACCGCGCCGATGGCGATGTGCACCCAGCCCCAGGCGGTGTAGTTGACGTTCACGACCAGGCCACTCGGCGCCACGAGGTAGTACGAGTCCTTGAACAGCGCGATGAACCCCTCGATGAGGTCGAACACGCCGACCACGAGGGCGAGCGTGGCCGCGAACACGATCCAGCCGATCCAGCCGGTCGGTTCCGACTTCGCCGGCGCGTACTGCCGGGGAATGTCGGTACCGGTCTGCTTGGTGCCGGGTCCTGATGTTGTGCCTGACATGGTGTGACTCCTTACAGGGGAGAGATTTCCAGCGTGGTACGCATGGCGGGATCAGTCCTCATCCGTAGCGGGTGATCCCGACGTGCGGGGGTTCGGCGGGCAGCAGGCCCAGTGCTCGGGCACGACGGATCGCCTCGTTCCTTCTGGTGGCGCCGAGCTTCCGCAGGATGCTCCGGACGTGGGTGCGCACCGTGTTGACCGAGATGAACAGGGTCCCGGCGATCTCCTCCGTGCTCAGCAGGTTCGCGAGCAGCCCGAGCACCTCACGCTCCCGCTCGGTGAGGTCCTCCACGATCGGTGGGGGCTCCGGAGCGGGCTGGGCGGCTTCCGCAGGATGCGGCCGGTCGACCAGCCAGGGGTTCTTCCCCCGGAGCTCCTGCTGCGACACGAGCAGCCGGCGGATCGGTGCAGGCGCTTCCTCGAACGGCCGGCGCAGCCGCTCCGGGGTGGCCAGCCGGAGGGAGCGGGACAACGCGTCGGTCGCCTGCCGCCGCTCACCGCGGTCCAGGAGCGCCTCGGCGAGGACCAGCCCACCGGTCACTCGGGTCGTCACCGCGTCGGGCGTGATGGCGAGCTCCTCGAGTCCGGACGGCGACCCCCCGGCGGCCATCGTCGCCTGGGCCAGCACCAGCCGAGCCTCCGGAAGCTCCGTCCCTGCCCGGCCGACCACGGTGGCCGCCTTGCGGTGGTTGCCTGTCGCCAGGTGGACGGCGGCGGCCTCGACCCGCAGCCGCTCCTTGAGCCAGCCGGGAAGGTCGTTCAGCCGTGGATCCACCAGCTCGGTGAGCGCTTGGTCGAGGTGGCCCCGAGCCCGGGCGGCGCGGCAGCGCGCCAAGGCGAGCATCGCGCGTGCGAGGGGGCCGCCCGGCGGACGCGAGCCGTTCGGCGCCCGGAGCAGCCGGGTCCTCGGTCCTGTGAAGTCGTACCTCTCCGCGCTGACCCAGGCCAACGCCACCTCGGCCGCTGGGGTGTCCGAGGACGCGACCGCTCGCTCGGCCAGCTCCACGGCCCTTCTCAGCTCGCCGCGCCACGCGGCGACCAGTGCGGCCTGCCCGAGGCAGTCGGCGACGAGAGCGGCGGTGCGCTGGCGGTCGACCTCGGTCGTCTGCGCGCTGAGCACGCGGGCCGCGGACTCCAGGTCCCCGAGCGCGACCAGCGCGGACCCGCGGGCCGCCGCGATCATGGCCGTGAGGTCCGGATGCGCGGCGAGCCGGCGCTCGTCCTGGAGGGACAGCGTCCGGTCGAGATCCGTGGCCCGGCGTACGACGGCGGCAGCCTCCCCGCTCAGTGCCTCCAGCCGCAGCCGCAGCAGGTCCCTGGCCAGCCGGACCGGGGGAGTGGCGTAGTTCCCGAGCAGGGTGTCGACCCGGGCCAGCTGCTCCTGGGCGGCAGGCGGGTCACCGGCCGCCAGCGCGAGCGCAGCACGGACGAGTGCGGCGGGGGCGCCGGGAACCGCGTCCGGCAGATCGGCCAGGCGCGTGACCAGGCCGGGGTCGGCCGGTTCGCGCAGCAGCTCCCCGACCGCGAGGTCCTCGACCACGTAGCCCGCGGCCGCCCGCCAGCGACCGCTGCTCGTCTCGCGGAAGACCGCCTCCTCGAGCACGCCGTTGCGGGCCAGCCACGACGAGGCGGTCCGGTCGAGCTCGGTGGTATCGCCGGGCGCCTCCACCTCCAGCCGGCTGCGCAGGAGCTGCCGGAACATCGGGTGGTAGCGGAGACAGCCCGGCGCCGCCGGCACACTCTCGAGGAGGGCGTTCCCGCCGAGCAGCGTCGACAGGGTGCGCGGCGCCTGCGGACCGGCCAGCGCCTCGACCAGGCCCGGACGCAGCAGATCCACCACGCTGGTGCGCAGCAGGACCCGGCGCACCGCAGGGGGATGCGGGTCGAGCACCTCGGCGAGCAGGTAGTCGGCCACCGCTCCGGTGTCGCCACCGACCTGCGTGACCGCCTCGTCCGGCTCAGCGGCGCCGGCGAGGGCCCGCGCGCTGAGGGTCAGCCCGACCGCCCAGCCGCGGGTACGTCGCATCAGCTCGGCGTGCGCATCGCGGGACAGGCCGACGTCGTGGCGGGCCAGCAGCTCGCGGGCCTCGGTCTCGGTGAACGCCAGGTCCGGTGCGCGCAGCTCGCTGACGTCGCCGGCCACCCGGTAGCGCCACATCGGAAGGGGTGGCTCGTCCCTGGTGAGCAGGACCAGCCGGAGCCGCCCCATGGCGTGCTGGACCAGGTAGTGCAGCCCGGCGCCCACCGGCGTGGGCAGCGGACACTCGGCGTCCACGACGACCACCAAAGGCCGGTCGCGGTCGGCGAGCTGAGTGGCGAGGGAGAAGAGGAACACCCGGTCGTAGGCCCGTGAGCCGGGTCCGGGGAGTGGCCCGGCGAGCCGGAGCCCGTGGTGGTGCAGCTCCTCCATGACCAGTCCCCACAGCCCGGATCCGGCCAGGTCGGCCTCGGCGACGGTCACCCAGACGAGCTGGTCTTCCGCCTCCGCGGCCCAGTCCCGCACCGCGACGGTCTTGCCGCTGCCCGCGGGCGCGTTCACCACGGTCAGCGGCTGTGCGGTGGCGGCCGCCAGGGTCTGCAGCAGCCGTGGGCGGGTCAGGTGCGGCATGTGCGTGTCGGGCGCAGCTGTCCGGACCGGCTCGGCGGTGAGCCGACGGACCGGCTCGACCCTCCTGGTCCGCAGGGGGATCGGCTGCTGGTTCATGCGAGGAGCGCCCTTCGTCCGGCCCTGCCCGGTGAACCCCCTCCGTCGTACCCGACGGACCTCCCGAGCTGTCTCGATGCCAGCCTGTGTCCCGCCCGCAGGTCGCCGTTAGGGACCTACGACCTCAGGAATGGGATGACATGGCCATCATCGGACCACTGAGAAGGGCCGTCACCGCCCTCGGTCGCGCCGGGACAGCCCGGTCTCCGCTGCCCGGACGAAGGCCCTGGCGACGAACCCGACAATCACCAGGTCGCCGACCATCTGCACCAGCACCACCGCGCGCGCAGTCTCGGTGACTGCGACGATGTCACCGAAGCCCACGGTCGCGAACACCGTGACCGTGAAGTACAGCGCGTCGAGCCGGCTCAGGTGCTGGTTGAAGGTGCCCGGCGCGGTGTCGGCCATCAGGAAGTAGGCGGCCGCGAAGACCACGAAGAACAGCGGCACCGAGGTGGACAGTGCGCCGATCATCCGCAGCCTCGGGTACGGCGAGACGGCGATGGCACGCAGCTGCCAGGCGAGCAACCAGCCGAGGAGCAGCATCCCGATCATCAGGATCAGCCCCGCAGCGCCCAACAGGTTGGTCAGGGGGAGGGCGAAGTAGCCGACCAGCACGACCACGGACACCAGGCCCGAGCGCAACAGCGACATCCCGGCGAGGTGCCGCTGCACGTGCCGCGGCAGCTCGTCGTACGGGACGGAGCTCGGCGCCCTCATACGCAAGCGGCTCCTCGAGAAGCTGGGACGTGCCCAGCCTCGCGAGGAGCCGCCGCTGCCGCCTCATCCAGGAAGGATGAACCGGCCGAAGCCGACCTCCGACTGCGTCAGTGCAGCCGCACCCGTGGGTCGAGAACCGCGTAGACCACGTCGACGAGGATGTTGGCAAGCACCACCGCCGCCGAGGCGAACAGCACGATGCCCACGATCACCGGCAGGTCCTGCTGGTTGATCGCGTCGATCGAGGTCTTGCCCAGCCCGGGAAGGCTGAACACGGTCTCGGTCACGACCACGCCGCCGATCAGCTGGCCCAGGTCGATGCCGAACTGGGTCACCACCGGGGTGAGCGCGCTGCGCAGACCGTGTCGCATGACCACCCGCCGCTCCCGGATGCCCTTGGACCGGGCGGTGCGAATGTAGTCCTCGGACAGCACGTCCAGCATCGAGCCGCGGGTGAGCCGGGTGTACGTCGCGGCGAGCACCAGGGCCAGGGTGAACCAGGGCAGGATCAGGGATCGGGCCCACTGGGCCGGATCGTCCGTGAGTGGGACGTACCCCCCTGCGGGGAACCAGTCGTACCCGGCCAGCGTGAGCTTGAAGTACAGGAAGTACAAGAAGAGCAGCCCGAGCACGAACGTCGGCATCGAGTAGAACACCAGCGAGAAGACCGTCAGCCCGCGGTCCGCGATCGAGCGCGGCCGGACTGCGGAGATCACGCCGTTGCCAACGCCGATGATCATCCACAAGATCGCGGCTCCCAGTGACAGCGACACCGTGATGGGCAGCGCCTGCGCGATGATCGTCGTCACCGGGACCTGGTGGTAGTAGTCGTAGCCGAGGTTGCCGTGCAGGGCGTTTCCGACGAAGTCGAAGTACTGCTTCCACAGCGGCTGGTCGAGGCCGAGGCGCTCCTGGATCAGGTGGATCGTCGCCGGGGTGGCCTGCCGTCCGGCCAACGTTCGCGCCACGTTGTTCGGGGTCACGTAGAACAGCCCGAAGACCGCCATCGTGATCAACCACAGCACGAAGATCCCGAGGAGGGTTCGGCGGATCAGAAATCGGATCACCGGTCTACTTCCTCACTTGTTGAGCAGCTGGTCGGTGCGCGGGTCGAAGGCGTCCCGCACTCCGTCGCCGAACAGGTTGAACGCGAGCGTGGTGATCACCAGGGCAACGCTGGGGAACAGCACGAACCACCAGGCAACCCGGTAGTAGGCCTGCCCCTCGCTGATCATGCCGCCCCAGTCAGCGGTCGGGGGCGGCAGGCCGAGGCCGAGGAAGGACAACGTCGCCTGCACGACGATGACGACCGGGATCAGCAGCGTGGTGTAGACGATGACCTGCGCCAGCACGTTCGGCAGGATGTCGACGAACATGATCCGGGAGCTGCCGGCCCCGAGCGACCGGGCGGCCTCCACGAACTCGCGTTCCCGCAGCGAGAGCACTTGGCCGCGGACGATACGGGCCACCGACGCCCAGCTGAAGAAGCCGATGACCAAGATGGTCACCGTCAGGCTCGGCCCGGTGATGGAGACCAGCGCGATCGCCACCAGCAGGAACGGCACCGACAGCACCACGTCGATGAGCCGGGCCAGCGCGGTGTCCACCAGGCCGCCGAGGAACCCGGCGGCCAGGCCGACCACCACGCCGATGGCCACCGTGATCAGCGTGGCGACCACGCCGACGAGCAGCGAGATCCGGGCGCCGTAGGCGATCCGGACCAGTACGTCCCGGCCGAGGTCGTCCGTCCCGAGGTAGAAGGTGCTGCTCGGTGGCTTCGGAAGACCGTTCAGGGTCAGGCCGGTGGAGTGGTACTGCTCGTTCGGCGGGTGACCGGTCCACGCGGTGAACACCGGAGCGAAGATCGCCATCAGCGCGATCAGCACGATGATGAGCAACGAGATCATCGCGACCTTGTCGCGCCGCAGCCGGTCCCAGGCCAGTGCCCACGGGCTGCGCCCCTCGATCTTCTTCGCCGGAACGGCCGCGACGGTGCGTGCGCCCGCCGACTCCCCGGTGGTGGGGACCCGCTCGGCGTGCTCGACGTCCTCGCGGAGGGTCTCCGCCTTCGGGTTGTCGGCGTTCACTTGGCGCCCTCCTCACGAAGCTGCACGACCGTCTCGGTGTCGTCGATCTGCGGCGTGGAACGGGACATGTCCTCCCCGACCTCCAGCGGGTGCAGGCAGGCCGCCCGGTGTGTCTGCGGGTCACCGAGGACCGGCTCGAGCGGGGGCACCACCTTGACGCAGTCGGGGCGGGCCTTCGGGCAGCGGGTGTGGAACCGGCAGCCCGACGGCGGCTTGATGGGGGAGGGGACGTCGCCGGCCAGGATGATGCGCTGGCGACTGTCGGCGATGTCCGGGTCGGGCACCGGGAGTGCGGACAGCAGCGACTTGGTGTAGGGGTGCCGCGTGGTCTCGAACAGCTCGTCGACGTCCGCGGTCTCCACGACCTTGCCGAGGTACATCACCGCGACCCGGTCGCTGACGTGGCGCACCACCGAGAGGTCGTGGGAGATGAACACGTAGGTCAGCCCGAACTCGCTCTGCAGGTCGAGCAGCAGGTTGATGACCTGCGCCTGGATGGAGACGTCGAGGGCGGAGACCGGCTCGTCGCAGATCAGCATCTTGGGCCGCAGCGCCAGCGCCCGCGCCACCCCGATCCGCTGCCGCTGGCCGCCGGAGAACTCTGCCGGGAAGCGGTTGTAGTGCTCGGGGTTGAGGCCGACGACCTCCATCAGCTCCTGCACCCGGCGCTTGCGCTCCTGCCGGGAGCCGATCCCGTGGATCGAGAACGGGTCGCCGATGATGGAGCCGACCCGGCGGCGCGGGTTCAGCGAGCCGTAGGGGTCCTGGAAGATCATCTGCACTTCGCGCCGGATGGGGCGCATCTGCTTCCGGGACAGGTTGGTGACGTCGCGGCCGTCGAAGGTGATCTTGCCGGAGGTCACGTCGTACAGCCGGGCGATGCAGCGGGCGAGGGTCGACTTGCCGCAGCCGGTCTCGCCGACCAGCCCGAGGGTCTCTCCGGGGCGTACCTCCAGGTCGACGCCGTCCACGGCGTGCACGAAGTCGCGGTCCCGGTTGGTCAGCGAGCTCGAGTGCACCGGAAACAGCTTGCGGACGTCCTCGAGCTTGAGCAGCGGATCGCCCGTGCTGGTGGCTGCGGGGGTGGTGGCTGGATTGGTCATTGGTGGTCCCTACGGAGACGGG
The DNA here is from genome assembly GCA_035765755.1 of Nocardioidaceae bacterium. Lineage (GTDB taxonomy): Bacteria > Actinomycetota > Actinomycetes > Propionibacteriales > Nocardioidaceae > DASSKA01. The sequence goes on along the minus strand of DASTWW010000232.1, from coordinate 2,870 downwards.
TTCGACGGGGCGTGCGGCGCTCGGCGCGCCTCATGCAGTCGCCTCGTCGCGTGCGTAGGACTCCTCTCGCACTCGGACACGCTCGTCCTGGTCGGTCGACAGCCAGCAGGCGGAGTGGTGGTCGGGGTCTGCGAACACCTCGCGCAGCGGCGGCGTCTCCTCCCGGCACTTGTCGAACGCGTAGCGGCATCGCGGCTCGAACGGGCAGCCGGGGGGCAAGCTGATCAGGGAGGGTGGAGTGCCGGAGATCGGGGTCAGCCGGGACGTCTCGCCTTGGGTGGGCAGCGACTGGAGCAGCCCCTCGGTGTACGGGTGGTGCTGGTTGTAGAAGATCTCCCGGCGCGAGGCCGTCTCCATCGCCGCACCGGCGTACATCACCACGACATCGTCGGTCATCTGGGCGACCACACCGAGGTCGTGGGTGATCAGGATGATGGCCGTGCCGAACTGCTCCTGCATGGTCCGCATCACGCCGAGCACCTGCGCCTGCACGGTCACGTCGAGGGCGGTGGTCGGCTCGTCGGCGATCAAGAGGGAGGGGCTCAGCGACATCGCCATCGCGATCATCACCCGCTGGCGCATGCCGCCGGAGAACTGGTGCGGGAAGTCGTCGATCCGGGTGTCCGCGCGTGGGATGCCGACGAGGTTGAGCAGCTCGATGGCCCGGTCTCGGGCCGCCTGCTTGGAGACCGACTCGTGGGCGCGGATCATCTCCACGATCTGCCAGCCGACCCGGTAGTACGGGTGCAGGCTGGAGAGCGGGTCCTGGAAGATCATCCCGATCTGGGAGCCGCGCACCTTGCGCAGGTAGGACGCGTCCGCGGTGAGCAGGTCCACGCCGTCGAAGTAGGCCTCGCCGGTGACCTTGGCCCCCCGGGTCAGTCCGGTGATGGTCTGGGTCGAGACGCTCTTGCCGGAGCCCGACTCGCCCACGATTGCCAGGGTTTTGCCCTTGTTCAGCTCGAAGGAGAGTCCGCGCACCGCGTTGACGACTCCGTCGGGGGTGTTGAAGGACACCCTCAGGTTCTTGACCTCCAGCAGTGACACGGGTCTCCCTCCGACTCGGCTGTCCTCAGTTGGCTTTTGGCCTCAGTCATTGTCACCCCCGTGACATGGCGTGTCACGCCCGGGGTCGGGCGTGACACGCCATGCAGTGCGTTGTAGGGTCAGCCGCCCTGGTGACCGGACTCCAACCACACGTTGGTGGGGTCGAAGTTCTGGATCGCCGGGATGTAGACCGCGTTGTGCACCTGGGTCGCGTGGTAGTTGACCTGCTTGGGCTGGGTGATCGGGAAGAACGCAGCGTCCTCCATCACCTGCTTGTCAGCCTTGGCCCACAACGCCTTGGCCTGGTCCTCCGACGTCGCGGTGGACGCCTGCTGGATCAGCTTGTTGGCCTTCGCGCTGTTGTAGAAGCCGAAGTTGGACCCGACCGGCGGGAACGACGGCTGTCCGGAGAACAGCGGGGCGAAGAACGACAGGGCGGCGTTGCCGTACCAGTCGGAACCCCAGCCGGCCAGGGACAGGTCCCAGACACCCCGCTTGGCCACGTCGGGCACCTCGAGGTACTTCACGTAGAAGTCGGCGTCCGGCGAGGTCACGCCCTGGACCTTGACGCCGATCTTGGACAGGTCCTGCTGCACGACCTGGAAGGACTTGGTGCTGCCCTCGGAGGAGTTGCGGTACAGGAACTTCAGCGTCAGCCCGTTCGGGTAGCCCGCCTGGGCCAGCAGCTGCTTGGCCTTCTGCGGGTCGTAGGGGTAGAGGTCGATGTTCTGCGAGCCCTCGATGTTGGACGGCAGCACGTGGGTCAGCGGCGTGTTGAGCGCGGGACCACCGAGCACCTGGATCAGGTCCTTGCGGTTGATGCCGTACTCCAGCGCCTGGCGCACCTGCAGCTTCTGCAGCGCGCTGTTGTTGTTCGGCGAGACCGTGTTGAACACGATGTAGGGGTTCGACGAGGACGTCTGGCCCACGTTCAGGTTCGGGTCCTTGCTGGCCTCGAGCTGCGGGATCTGCGACGGCGGTGGGAAGTTGTCCCATTCCATGTCCGCGGTGTCGGTGCCCGTCTGCAGCTGCTGCTGCGTGGACTCCTGGCTGACCGTCTCGTCGACGACGATCTTGTCGACGTACGCCTTGCGGACCGGGTCGCTCGAGGCGGTCCAGGCCGGGTTGCGGGTGAAGACGATCTGCTTGGTCGGGTTGTAGCTCTCGACCTGGTACGGGCCGTCGGAGACCTGGTTCTTGGCGAGGTCAAGGCTGCCCGGGAGGTACTTGTTGACCTCCTCGGGGGCCGGCGAGAAGGCCGGCATGGTCAGCATGTCCACGAAGTACGTCGCCGGCTGGGTCAGCTTGAAGACGACGGTCTTGTCGTCCTTGGCCTGGACGCCGGAGATGCTGTGGGAGTCCATGTACTTCGCCAGCGCGTCCGCGGTCTTGCCGGCCTTGGCGAACCCGTCGCAGAACTTCTGGTAACCCTCGATCAGGGTGGCGAAGTCCGGGATGCCGCCGAACGGCTTGATCGGGTTGCAGGTGCGCATCACGCCGCGCACCTCGTCCTGGGCGGTGACCGGACGCGCCGGGTTGGTGTTCCACTTCACGCCGTCGCGGATGTGGATGGTGTAGGTCTTCCCGTCCTTGCTGACACCGCCGTTGGACACGGTCGGGATCTCGGTGGCGATGTCCGGAACCGCGGTGGTGGTCCGGTTCGGGTCGGCCGGGTAGGTGAACAGCTGCCGGCTCCACATGCGCAGACCCAGGTAGCCGATCGAGTAGTAGCTGATGTTCGGGTCCATGTAGTCGATGTCGCCCGACCCCAGCATGTTCAGCGTGCCGCCACGAGCGGGCTGTCCCTCGGCGCTCGGGGTATT
>DASTWW010000231.1:0-7121 GCA_035765755.1 Nocardioidaceae bacterium | reverse complement strand
CGATGACGATGCCCTTGTCGAGGATCGTGTCGATCACGTCGGCCAGGCTGCTCGGAGTCGGTCGTTCGAGGTAGCTGCCCTTGCGTTGGCTCGTCTGTACGGTCACTATCGGTTCCTTCCCGACGGAGTTGGGTTCCGGTTGTTGTCTTACGGCTCAGCTGGCACGTCGCCGCCGGACCGGAGCCTGCTCCTCCGGCTCGGGCTCCTCCTCGTACTCGTCCTCGGGCTCCTCGTCCTCCTGCTCGCCCTCGTCCTCGTCGTACTCGTCCTCCTCGTCCTCCTGCTCGCCCTCGTCTTCCTCGTACTCGTCCTCGGGCTCGTCGCCGCGCGCGTCCTCGTCTTCGTCGGAGCGGTCCTCATCGGCGTCCTGCTGCTCGTCGTCGAGCGCCTCCTCGTGGCTGCGGGTGACCTCGCCGTCGTGGATCTCGCCGCGCCAGCCCTCGACCTGCTCCGGGTCGAGGAGCACCCGCGTCATCACGTGGCGACGGAAGTGCTTGAGCTCGAGCCGGGCACGCCGGCCCTGGGCACGCCAGAGGTTCCCGGTGTGCTCGAAGAATCCCTGCGGGTAGTACTCGAGGACGACCAGGATGCGGGTCAGGTTCGGGGCGACCTCGTGGAAGGTGACCGCTCCGTCGACATGGCCCTTCTCGCCCTTTGAGCGCCAGACGATCTTCTCGTTCGGCACCTGCTCGAGGATGGTGGCGTCCCAGCGCCGGTGGGACCAGAAGACCTGGGCCTTGAAGTTGACCTGCTCGTCGGCCTCCTGCTCGATGGTGTCGACCTTCTTCATGAAGTCCGACCAGTCCTGGAACTGCGTCCACTGGTTGTAGGCGACGTCCACCGGGACGCCGACGTCGATCTCCTCGACGATGTTGGTGGCCTTGGTGGAGCCCTTGCCCTTGCCACCGCCCCCGCCGAGCTTCTCCTTGACCTTGTCCTTGACGCCGGATAGTCCGCCCTTCACGGCGCCTGCCACCGGCGAGTCGCCCTCGGCCGCGTTCTCGACTCCGCCCTTGGCGGCCTTGCCGATCACGCCGCCGTTGGCGAGCGCCCCACCGTTCTCGGCGACATCGTTGAGCTTGTCGGAAAAGCCGTTGATGCGCTTCCCTGCGGATTTCACCGCCCGCTCCCCGAGCGTGGAGAGCCCACGCATCAACTCGTCCTTGAGCCGATCCACAGGAAGCTCGTCGAACATCGACTTCGCGCCGTTCGCCGCCTGTGAGGCCTTGTCAGCTGTCTTCTCGGTCATCGCCAGTCATCCCTTCGTGGACCGGGACGCAGAGGACTTCTTCTTGCTGGTCTGCTTCGTGGTCTTCTTGCTTGCCTGCTTCTTGGCGGTCGACGGCTTGCTCGGCGCTTTCTTCTGCGCGGAGCGGCGGCTGCTCGAGCCGCCGTCCGACCCACTCGAGCGGTTGGCGGGCCGCTTGCGCGCCGCGGGCTGCTCCTCTTCGTCTTCCTCGTCGGACGCCTCGTCGTCCTCGGGCTCTCCCTCCTCCGGCTCCTCGTCCTCGGCCTCTTCGGGCTCCTCGGCAGCCTCGTCCTCGGCCTCCTCGGGCTCCTCGGCAGCCTCGTCCTCGGCCTCCTCGCCGGACCCGTTCTGGCCCTGGGTGACGGCCAGCCGCTCGGTGCGACTGTGGATCGCATCGCTGAGCTGGTTCATGCTGTCGCTTGCCGTGCTGACCGCGGCCGCCCGCAGTGCCTGCACGAGCTGGGAGCGGACCTGGTCGGAGAGCTTGGACAGCTCTGGGTTGCTCTCGATGAGCTGCGCGCCCTGGCGCAGCAGCTCACGAGGATTGGTGGAGATCCGCTGGCCGGCCAGCATGCTGCCGACCGTGATGGCCAGCTTGAGCTTCTTTGTCCGGCCCAGCAGGTAGCCGCCTGCCACCGCTGCGGCAATTCGCGCCGTTGCGTTCACTGCCCCTCCCTTCTCTGCGAGTCCCTCCGACTCGCACGATCGGGCAGGTTGGATTCGTACCCCCGCAGAGGGGCCACAAACACAACGTGGGTCCTGGGAAGCTGGGAGAATCCTCAGCGCCGCAAGGAGAATCTGGTATCAGCACACTTCGAAGGGGGGTCGCCGGCACGCCGGCGACACGGTCAGAGGTTGGCGGCGACGGTCCGGGCGAGGGCGAGGGCACGACGGGCCCAGGCGGGCGATGCTCCGGCGAGCCCGCATGTCGGGGTCACGACGAGCTGGTCACGGACGTCTTCGGGGTCCAGCCCGAGCATGTCCAGCAGGCGCAGCACCCGCTCGACGAGCGACCGCTCGGACGGGGGCTGCGCCGGGTCGGTCGCCGGCACGACGCCCAGGTAGGCCGGGGCCTTCTTCTCCAGGACCTCTGCCAGTGCGTCGTACTCCTGCACGGCGAGAGTGGTGAGGTCGACGCTGACGCCCTGTGCCCCGGCGCCCGTCAGCAGGGCGACCGGTGCCTCCGCGGCACAGCAGTGCGCCACCGAGGTGGCCCCCGCGTCCTCGACCGCGGCGAACACCCATTCCAGGGCAGGACTGGCACCTTGGGCGTCGAGGGAACGGTGCCGGCTGAAACCGGACGAGGTCGGCACCCGGCCCGCCAGCACGTCCGGCAGAGCCGGCTCGTCGACCTGCACCACCACGTCGGCGCCCGGCAGGCGGCGACGGACGTCCGCGACGTGGGCACGCAGCCCCTCGGCGAGGGCCTGGGCGAGCTCGCGGCGCGCGCCGTGGTCGGCGAGCACCCGGTCCCCGCGCGGCCGTTCCACGGTCGCCGCCAGTGTCCACGGGCCGGCGACCTGGATCTTGAAGGTGCCCTCGAAGCCTTGAGCCTGCTCCTCGACCGCGTCGAGGTCCTGGGCGAGCAGCGAGCGCGCCCTGCGGTGGTCGACGCCGGGGGCGTCGGTGAGCCGCCAGCCAGCCGGCTGCAGGTCCGCGCCCAGCTCGGCCATCACGGCGAGCGCGCGGCCGGTCATGTTCGTGTGCGCGCCCCGGCCGGGCAGCTCCGGCAGGTGGGGAAGGTCCGGAAGCTCGCCGAGCACGATGCGGACGGCCTCGTCGTACGCCGCCGCGTCCGCCCCGGGCATCGACCCGATCCCGCTCGCACGCACCACAACGCCTGACCCTACAGAACGCTCAGCGGGTGGCGGCGATGGTGCAGGAGCCGACCACCCGGGTTCCGTCGTAGACCACGGCGGCCTGACCGGGGGCCACACCCTGCGCCGCCTCGAGCAGCTCGATACCCACCCGGTCGCCGTCGGCCGACACGACGGCCGGGTGCTCCTGCCCGTGCGCCCGCAGCTGGACCGCGCCGTGCACCGGCTCGGAGGGTGCGGGGCCGCACCACCGCGGTCGGATGCCGTCGATCCCGGACACAGCGAGGCGCTCCCGCGAGCCCACGGTGACCGTGCCGGAGACCGGCTCGATGTCGAGCACGTAGCGGGGGCGGCCGTCCGGGGCGGGACGGCCTAAGCGCAGGCCCTTGCGCTGCCCGATGGTGAAGCCGTAGGCGCCCTGGTGGCTGCCGAGCACCTCACCGCTCTGCTCGTCGATGATCCGTCCGCTGCCCTCGCCCAGCCGCTCGCGCAGCCAGCCTGCGGTGTCGCCGTCGGAGATGAAGCAGATGTCGTGGCTGTCCGGCTTGTCGGCCACCGCGAGCCCGCGGGCGGCGGCCTCCTCCCGGACCTGCTGCTTGAGCGAGCCGCCGAGCGGGAAGAGCGAGTGTGCAAGCTGCTGCTGGGTGAGCACACCGAGCACGTAGGACTGGTCCTTGCCGGGGTCCACCGCCCGGTGCATCGCCACCGTGCCCTCCGGCTCGGTGACCAGCCGTGCGTAGTGCCCTGTGGCGACGGCGTCGAAGCCGAGCGCCAGCGCGCGGTCGAGGACCGCGGCGAACTTGATCTTCTCGTTGCAGCGCAGACACGGGTTCGGGGTGCGGCCGGCGGCGTACTCCTCCACGAAGTCCTCGACCACGTCGTCGTGGAACCGCTCGCTGAGGTCCCAGACGTAGAACGGGATGCCGATCACGTCCGCGGCCCGGCGGGCGTCGCCGGCGTCCTCGATCGTGCAGCAGCCCCGGGCGCCGGTGCGGTACGACGAGGGGTTGCGCGACAGCGCGAGATGGATCCCGGTCACGTCGTGACCGGCATCGACGGCCCGGGCCGCGGCCACGGCGGAGTCGACGCCGCCGGACATCGCGGCAAGCACACGCATGACTCAGCCGGCCAGCTGCTTCGACGGAGACAGTCCGGCGACCACGCCGGCCGCCCGAGCGCGCTCCACGACCGGAGCGATCGCCTCCACCAGTGCGTCCACGTCCGCCGGCGTGCTCGTGTGCCCGAGCGAGAGCCGGAGCGAGGAGCGAGCCTGCTCGTCGTCGCGGCCCATGGCCAGCAGCACGTGCGAGGGCTGCGGCACGCCTGCCTGGCACGCCGACCCGGTCGAGCATGCGATGCCGCGCGCGTCGAGGAGCATCAGCAGTGAGTCGCCCTCGCAGCCGGGGAAGGTCAGGTGCGCGATCCCGGGCAGGCCGTCCCTCGTGCCGTTGACCACCGCGTCCGGGATCTGCTTGGCGACCCGGCGCACCAGGTCCTCGCGCAGCGCGCCGACCCGGGCGGCGTGGTCGGGCTGGTTGCGCACCGCGATCTCGACCGCGGCGGCGAAGCCGGCGATCGCCGGGGCATCGAGCGTGCCGGAGCGGATCTCGCGCTCCTGGCCGCCGCCGTGCAGCAGGGCGGTCAGCGCGAGCTCACGTCGTACGACGAGCGCGCCCACGCCGTACGGCCCGCCAAGCTTGTGCGCGGTGAGGGTAAGCAGGTCCACGTCGCTCGCCGCGAAGTCGACGGGGACGGCGCCCACGGCCTGCACCGCGTCGGTGTGCACCGGGATGCCGTGCTCGTGGGCGAGCTCGACGACCTCCTCGATCGGCTGGAGGGTGCCCACCTCGTTGTTCGCCCACATCACCGACACCAGCGCCACCGAGCCGGGGTCGCGCAGCACGGCGGCGCGGTAGGCCACCAGGTCCAGCCGGCCGTCCCGGTCGACCGGCAGCAGCTCGACCTCGGCGCCCTCCTCCTGCGCGAGCCAGTGCAGCGGATCCAGCACCGCGTGGTGCTCCAGCGCGGTGGACAGGATGCGCACTCGGCGGGGGTCGGCGTCCCGGCGGGACCAGAACAGGCCCTTGACCGCCAGGTTGTCCGACTCGGTGCCGCCGGAGGTGAACACCACCTCCCCGGGCCGCGCCCCGATCGCCCGGGCGATGGTCTCGCGGGACTCCTCCACCACCCGCCGCGCGGACCGGCCGGCGGCGTGCAGCGAGGAGGGGTTGCCGGTGGCGGCCAGCTGCGCCGTCATCGCCGCGATGGCCTCGGCGTACATCGGCGTCGAGGCCGCGTGGTCGAGGTAGACCGGATCGGCGGCAGAGGGCTGGTTCATCGCGCCTTCCAGGGTACGGCGTGGCGCCGACCGGTCACCAACGCGGCTCATCCCTCCCGGTCCGGACCGGCGCGCTCCGGCTCGATGCGGAGCACCACCCGCTTGTCGCGCTCCATCGCGGCCCGGTAGGCGTCCCAGTCGTCGTGCTCTCCGGAGATGCTGCGGTAGTACTCGACCAGCGGCTCCATCGCCTCCGGCAGCGAGACCACCTCCGCGCGGCCCTCCACGTACATCCAGTCCCCGAAGAACCCGTCGTTCATCAGGAGCAGCTGGACCCAGGGGTCACGGCGCACGTTCTTGGTCTTGTAGGCGGTCTCCCGGCTGCTCACCAGCAGGTAGCCCTCGTCGTCGAGGGTGACGAGCACCGGGCTCTGCTGGATCCCACCGCCCGACGTGCGGGTAGCCAGCACCGAGCGGTGGTTGCGTCGTGCGAAGTCTCTGGCCCTGTCGATGTCCATGGCTGCAGTCTCCCCCTCACGCGCCTCGGCTCACGCCTGGCCCAGCCGCTCGGCCCACGCGTGATCGGGATGGAGGCGGCGTAGGGCGTCGCGCAGCCACCCCAGCTTCTCGTCGGACAGCAGCGGCCACGCGCTCGCGAGATCGGCATCGTCCTTGGGCCGGGCGTGCTTGGCCTTGAACAGCAGGGTGATCTCGGGGTTGAGGTAGCGCACCCCGTCGTCGGCGACCCAGGTGACGTCCTCGAGATCGGCGACGTGCGTCTCGTCGCGGCGGGACAACCACCGGCCCTCCGAGGACGGGTTGAGGATGCAGTCCACCCGCCAGGGGGCCAGCGCGTGCTCCCGCAGCCACACCTGGCCGGCGTCCGGGTGCGGATCGGGATGGTGGTCGTCGACCGGCCGGAGGGCGCCGGCCCCGGCGCTCCACACGTGGTAGCGCCCCGCAACGTGCTCGCGCAGCGCGGGGAGGTGCTCGGCGAAGATCGTCAGGTCGATGTCCTCGTGGTGCCGCTTCACCTTGGTGAACGCCTCGATCGCGTGGCCGCCCACCACCCACCAGGGAGCCGGGAACCCGGCCATCAGGTCGTGCAGCTCCGAGGGGCTCATCGGCTCCCACGGGCCGTAGAGCATCTGGAAGGCGAGCTCCTCAGGATCGAGGTCGGTGGCGTAGCCGGAGGGCGCGTCGAGCGTCATGCGGGCCAGATTATTCGGATCCTGCATGTTCCGTCTCGAGGTGTTCACGCGTCGCGGACAAAACCGGTTGCGCGTCCGGGACAGCGACCGCCAGACTCTCCCCCGACATGAAGAGCTGACCACCCTGCCCGCTCGCGACCGAGGCCGCATGCCCGGCGAGCACCGTGATCACACCGATCGGTGGTCCTCCATGTCTCAGCCTTCTCTGCTCTCCCCGCTCGCTCCCCTGGTGGCCCGCGACGTCGTCAAGGCGTACGGCGACCGGGTGGTGCTCGACGGGGTCGACCTCATCGCCAACCCTGGCGAGCCGCTGGGCCTGGTCGGTGAGAACGGCGCCGGCAAGTCGACGCTGCTGCGCGTGCTCGCCGGTGTCGAACCGAGCGAGGGCGGCACGGTGACCACTCCGGCCGAGCTCGGGTACCTCCAGCAGGAGCCGAGCTACCCCGCCGGCATCACCGTCGCCGGCGTGCTCGACGAGGCGATGGCACCGTTGCACCACGCCGTACGCCGCCTCGAGGAGCTCGCGGCGCGGATCACCGAGCCCGGCGTCGCCGAGGAGTACGACG
>DASTWW010000230.1:0-13462 GCA_035765755.1 Nocardioidaceae bacterium | reverse complement strand
GATGCGGCCACCGGCCGCGGGATCCCGGTCCATGTCGACTCCTAGCTCAGGTCGGTGTTCGGCGCCTCGTAGCCGCGGCCGGCGGCCGGCCCCGAGCCGGTCCCGAACGTCTCCCGCAGCTCGGTCTCCTGCTCGATCACGCCGACCAGCCGGCGTACCCCCTCCCGGATCCGTTCCGGGGTCGGGTAGCAGTAGGACAGCCGCATGCTCTGCGCCCCCGAGCCGTCGGCGAAGAACGCCGTACCCGGCACGTACGCCACCCGCGCGGTGACCGCCCGCGGCAGCATCGCCTTGGCGTCCAGGCCGTCGGGAAGGGTCAGCCACACGTAGAACCCGCCCTCGGGCACGTTCCAGGTGGCGCCGGCGGGCATCAGGTCGTCGAGCGCGGCGATCATCGCGTCGCGGCGCTCGCGGTACATCTCCTGGAACTGCTTGATCTGACCGAGCCAGTCGTGCTCGGACAGGTACGCCGAGACCGCCAGCTGCGAGAACGACGGCGGGCACAGCGTCGCCGACTCCTGGGCGAGCACCAGCTTCTCGCGTACGGCGTGCGGGGCCAGCGCCCAACCGACCCGGAAGCCGGGCGCGAAGGTCTTGGAGAACGAGCCGAGGTAGACCACCCCGTCCGCCTCCTCGGCGCGCAGCGCCCGGTGCGGCTCCCGGTCGAACCCGAGCAGCCCGTACGGGTTGTCCTCCAGCACCAGCACGTCCGCCTCGCGGCAGACCCGGAGGATCTCCGCCCGCCGCGACCCGGACAGCGTGACACCGGCGGGGTTGTGGAAGTTGGGGATCGTGTAGACGAACTTGACCCGCTTGCCGGCCGCCTGCACCGCGGCGATCGCTTCGGCCAGCGCCTCGGGCACCAGCCCCTCGGCGTCCATCGCGGCGTGCACCACCTCGCACTCGTAGGCCCGGAACACCCCGAGCGCTCCGACGTACGACGGTGCCTCGCAGATGACCACGTCGCCGGGGTCGCAGAAGATCCGGGTGACCAGGTCCACGGCCTGCTGAGAGCCGACGGTGACCACCACGTCGTCGGGGTGGGCATCGATGCCCTCCAGCGCCATCACCTCGCAGATCTGCTCGCGCAGGGTCGGGTCGCCCTGCCCGGAGCCGTACTGCATCGCGACCGCACCACGCTCGCCGACCAGGTCGTGGATGGCGCAGCCGACCACGTCGAGCGGCAGCCCGGAGATGTTCGGCATGCCGCCGGCGAGCGAGACCACCTCCGGCCGGCTGGCCACCGCGAACAACGCGCGGATCTCCGAGGCGGTCATGCCCTTCGTGCGCGCGGCGTACCGGTCCACGTAGGTGTCCAGGCGGGTGCTCACCCCTGGCGCGTGTCGGCGGTTCTCGGGCATGGGGGCTCCTGTCGGTGGACCACTAGAATGAATCATCGGACGAGGGCCCTCGACTTCGGGGTTGCGACATGGGACAGACCACAACGCGTACGCCGCGGCGGGGGTGGTGAGCCATGGCCCGCCGGCTGGCCCACCTGACTCTCGACAACCTCACCGACCTGCCGGTGCCCTGCCAGTCCTGCGTGTTCTGGGAGCTCGACCCGGTGCGCCGCGAGCGGGCGGTGCAGGCCGGGGAGGCGGCGCAGGAGAAGGAGGCCTGGATCTCCCAGGTGCTGCTGGAGTGGGGCTCCTGCGGCCGGATCGCGTACGTCGACGGCGACCCGGCCGGCTTCGTGGTCTACGCCCCGCCGGCGTTCGTCCCGGGCGCGCGGTCCTTCCCGACCGCGCCGGCCAGCGAGGACTCGGTGCTGCTGGTGACCGGGATGGTCTACCCGGAGTACGGCAACGTCGGCCTGGGCCGGACCTTGGTGCAGGCGGTGGCCAAGGACCTGCTCAAACGCGGCGGGATCCGGGCCATCGAGGCGTTCGCCGACACCCGCTCGATCGACGTCGGCTACGGCGGCTGCCTGCTGCCGGCCGACTTCCTGCTCCGGGTGGGCTTCAAGACCCACCGGCAGCATCCGCGCCACCCGCGGATGCGTCTCGAGCTGCGCTCGGTGCTGACCTGGCGGGAGGAGGTCGAGGCCGCGCTCGAGAAGCTGGTCGGCGGGCTCCGGCCGGTGCGGCCGGCCGCGGAGCACGTGCCGCGGCAGCAATGACCCCGGACCGGAGGGCTCAGGCACGGCCGCCGCTCACGGGGATCAGTCCAGGAACTCGCTGAGCTCGTTGAGCAGGGCCGCCTTCGGCTTGGCGCCCACGATCTGCCGGACCACCTCGCCGTCTTTGTACACGTTCAGCGTCGGGATGCCGGTGACGCGGTACGACGCGGGGGTGACCGGGTTCTCGTCGACGTTCATCTTCACGAACGTGATCTTGTCGCCGTGCTCGGAGTTGATCTCCTCCAGGATCGGGCTGACCTGGCGGCACGGGCCGCACCACTCCGCCCAGAAGTCGACCAGCACGGGCTTGTCGGACTTGAGGACCTGGGTCTCGAAGTCGGCGTCGGTCACGGCGTCCATCGGTGCTCCTTCGGGTTTCGGCGAAGTCTGGCTGTCGAGCCTAGACAACCACGGGGTCCGGACATTTCTTCCCGAGCTGTCAGTCGGTCCATCCGGCCATAGGCGGGTCACCGGTGACAACTCGGTGTAGCCGGGTCAGGCGCCGGCGGTCTGCACCTGCTCGGTGAGCACCTCGGCGGCCATCTCCGGGGAGTCGGTGCTCCCGGCCTGGTCCAGGTCGGCCAGGAACCGCTCGGCGTCCAGCGCGGCGGCACACCCGGTGCCCGCGGCGGTCACCGCCTGGCGGTACCGGTGGTCGACCAGGTCGCCACTGGCGAACACGCCCGGCAGGTTGGTGCGGGTGGTCGGCTGGTCGACGAGCACGTAGCCCTCCTCGTCGAGCCGGACCTGACCGTGCAGCAGCTCCGAGCGCGGGTCGTGGCCGATCGCGATGAACAGCCCGGTCGCGTCGAGCTCGCGCTTCTCACCGGTCTGGGTGTCCACCAGGGTCAGCCCGGTGAGCTTGTCGTCGCCGTGGATGGCCTCCACCGCGGAGTTCCAGGCGACCTCGATCTTCGGGTCCGCGAACAGCCGGTCCTGCATGATCTTGGAGGCCCGCAGCTCGTCGCGCCGGTGCACGAGGGTGACCTTGGAGGCGAACCGGGACAAGAAGGTGGCCTCCTCGACCGCGGAGTCGCCGCCGCCGACCACCGCGATGTGCTGCTCGCGGAAGAAGAACCCGTCACAGGTGGCGCACCAGCTCACTCCGTGGCCGGACAGCCGGTCCTCGCCCGGAAGGCCGAGCTTGCGGTAGCCGGAGCCCATCGCCAGGATCACCGCGCGGGCGCGGTGCTGCTCGCCGGACCCGTCGGTGACCACCTTGACGGCGCCGGTGAGGTCGACCGCGGTCACGTCGTCGGGGACCAGCTTGGCGCCGAACCGCTCGGCCTGGGCGCGCATGTTGTCCATCAGCTCGGGACCCATGATCCCGTCCCGGAAGCCGGGGAAGTTCTCCACCTCGGTGGTGTTCATCAGCGCGCCGCCGGCGGTCACCGAGCCCTCGAAGACCAGGGGTGCCAGGTTCGCCCGCGCGGCGTACACGGCGGCGGTGTACCCCGCTGGGCCGGAGCCGATGATGATGACGTCGTGGGTGTCGGGTGCCATGGTCAGCGTGCACTCCTGCAGGTGAGAGATCTGTTCGCCGGTTACAACCGATCCTAGGGGTGCGAAGATTCCCGGGGCGTCACGCGTGCCTCACGAACGCACCGTGATCTCCGCGATCTGTCCCTTGTACCCACCGCTCGCCGGGGGAAGCGAGGTGAGCCAGATCACGAGGTACTGGGTGGTCACCGGCTGCTTCAGCTGCAGGTCCACGTGCGTGCCCGCGCCGGTGACCGCGCCGACCTTGTCCAGACCACTGATGGTGGTCGGGGCGGTGCCGCTCGAGCCGTCGGCGAACACCTCGAGCGACGTGGGGCTGCCCTTGAGCAGCAGGGACACGCTGGACACGCTCTGCTGCTTGCCGAGGTCGACGACCAGCCCGACCCCATCCTTGAGGCCGCCGAGCTGCGGACTGCCGTAGTAGGTCATGGTCTGCCACGCCGTGCTCGGGTCGCCGTCCACGGCCAGCGGAGCCATCTGCGGGTTCTCCTCGGGCGGATCCGCCTCCGGGTCGAAGTCGCGCACCCCGACGATCGGCAGCACCTGGCCGGCCGACGCGCTGGCCTTGCCCTGGCTGGGGGAGCTCTGGTGCGCCGGGGTCGCGGCGCCGCCCGAGCCTCGGCCGAAGTTGAACGCGGCGATGACGGCCACGATGAGCAGCAGTATTCCGGCGACCACGCCGGCCAGCCGAAGCCAGCCGCGGCCGGCCCGCTGATGGTCCTCCCAGCCGTCGTCTTCGTCCGGGGGAGGCTGGTCGGCGTCGGGGCCCCACACCGGGGGCAGCGAGCCGGTGTTCGGTCCGGGGGTCGGGGCGAACCCGGTGGACGCCGGCTCCGGCCAGCCGCGCGGCGGGCGGCCGCCCGGCGGGTCGGGCGCGAACAGCGGCTTGGGCTCGGGCTCCGGCAACGGGGGTGGCGGCGGGGGAGGAGTACGGCGCGGCTCCTCCTCGCGCAGGCCCTGGCTGTCGTCGGGGCTGATCCACCCGACCCCGCTGCCCTCGTCGTAGAACACCGGGGCGCCCGCCTGGGTCGGCTCGGGGTCGGTGGGCCGCTCCGGTGGCGGCTGGCCGTCCGGGTCGGCCGGCTCCGGTACCCGGTCGTTCTCGGTCGCCGGCTCGGGCTCGGGCTCGTTCTCTGGTGCGGTCGCCTCGGGCTCGGCCTCGTCCTGTGGGGCGGCTGGCTCCGGCGCGGGTTCCCGTGCGGGGGCGGCGGCCCCGTGCTCGCCGGTGGCCGCGACGATGTCCGCGGCCGTGGCCCCTGAGCTCGCGCCCAGCCGTAGCCCCTCGCCGAGCACCATGGTGTGCTCGTGGTCATGCTGCCCGGTGCCGGCCGAGTCCCCGATGAAGTCGCTGAGCGCCGCGGCGACCTCCTGGGCGGTCCCCATCGGCACCTGCCGGTGCGGCTGGAACGGGTTGAGCACCCGGTCGCAGATCGCGTCGAGGGGGCGCGGGATGCCGGCCCGCACCTGCCGGGGACGGAGGGGGTGTCCGTGCTCGATGGGGGCCGCGGGCACGACCGAAGGCTCGGTGCCCGGCCACTTGGCGACCAGCCCGGCGTAGAGGAGTGCGGCGAGGTTGGTCACGTCCGAGGCCTGGTCGCCGAACCCCGTCGTACCTCCTCGGGAGTGTGCGCCGTTGAGCACGCCGTCGACGACGAAGCCGATCAGCTTGACCGCTCCGGCCTCGGAGACCATCACGTTCTCGGGCACCAGACGGCCGTGCGCCACGCCGCTGCGGTGCGCGGTGTCGAGGGCGTCGGCGACCTCCTTGACCACCCAGGCCGCGCGGCGCGGGCTCAGCGGGCCCTCGTTGAGCATCCGGTCCAGGGACACCCCGGAACCCCACTCGTTGACCACGTAGGCGACCCCGTGCTCCTGGGCGGCATCGAGGACACGCAGGATATGGCCGTCGGTGACCGTCGCGGAGGCGCGGGCCGCGGCCAGCAGGGTGGCGGCCCGCTCGTCGTCGGCGCCGACCACGTGGACCGCCACGTTGCGGGCAAGGGTCAGGTCGCAGGCGCGCCAGAACCGCGCGCCGCCGTTCTCCTGGAGCAGGTCCTCGAGACGGAACCGCCCGGCGAGCACGGTGCCCGGCCCGATCGGCTTCTCGGCCACGTCCCTCCTCACCGGTGACAGTTCGATGGCAGTCGATGCGCGATGCTTCGGTTCCGGTCCCCGCTGAACTACATGGTAAAGGCCCGGGTCAGCGGCGCAGGCGACTGGTGACCAGGCCGACCATCTCGGTGACCTCGGTCAGCCGCAGCGCCCGGGCCAGGGCCAGGAACACCACCAGGTCGCCGAGTGCGGCAGCGGTCAACGGGACCAGGGCCTGTACCCAGCCCTGGTCCGCCGGCCAGACCGCGTCCACTGCGGTCCGCACGGCCCAGGCGGCGAGCGCGGCCAGCCCAGCTGCCGGCACCAGCCGGGCCAGGAACCGGGCGAGCGGTCCGGTCTCGAGGCCGCCGAGCAGTCGGCGCAGCAGGGAGTAGGAGCACGCCGCACCCACCAGGTAGGCAGCGGCGTAGGCGAGCACCAGCGCCGGTGCGGTGTTCACCGGTGAGGTGAGCCGGGTGAAGGCAACGGCCAGCGCGACGTTGGTGGCCGCCACGGCGCACTGCACCCAGAACACGGTACGAGTGCGCTCGAAGGCGTAGAAGCCGCGCAGCATCAGGTAGTGGGTGGTGAAGAACACCAGCACGATCGCGAACAGGGACAAGGACGGCGCGTACAACGGGTAGGTCGTCCCCGCGGCGCCCCGGCCCCAGAGCACGTGGCTGAGGTCGAGCGCCACCACGGGCAGCAGCAGCGCGAACGGGATGATCACCACCAGCGCAGTGCGCAGGGTGCCGGCCAGGGTCCGCGAGACCCCGGCCAGGTCCTCGCCGGCGGCCATCGCCGACAGCTGGGGCAGCACCGCGGTCGCCAGCGAGACGGTGGCCACCGAGTGCGGCACCATCACCAGCAGGAAGGTCTGGTCGTAGATGGTGTAGCCGGTCCCGTGGGCCGATCCGCCGCCGCAGGCGGCCTGCGCCGTACCACTCGAGGCCAGGCGTACGACGACGGTGTAGGCGATCTGGTTGACCACAACGAACAGCACGGTCCACAAGCCGAGCCGCAGGGTGTGTCCCAGCCCGTAGCCGCGGAAGTCGAACCGCGGCCGGAACGTGAACCCGGCAGCCCTCATGTAGGGCAGCAGGATCGCGAACTGGGCCACGATTCCCAGCGTCGAGCCGACGCCGAGCAGCAGCTCCTGGTGCGGGGAGTATGCCCCGGCCGCGTCGTGGGCGTAGCCGAACACCCCCAGGTAGGCGCCGAGCACGGCCACCGAGATCACGTTGTTGGCGATCGGCGCCCACATCATCGGCCCGAACCGGCCGCGGGCGTTGAGCACCTGGCCGACCAGCACGAACATCCCGTAGAAGAACACCTGCGGCAGGCAGTACCGGGCCAGGTCGATCGCCGAGTCGCGCTGCGCGGCCAGCGCCGGGGTGAAGTAGCAGCCGGTCAGGAACAGCCGCATCAGCCACGGCGCGAGTACCACCAGCACCGCGGTCACCCCGGCCAGGAAAACTCCGGCCAGCGTGATGATCCGGTTGGTGTAGCCGTCCCCGCCGTCCGGGTCGTGCTTCATCGCCCGCACCAGCTGGGGCACGAGGACGGCGTTGAAGACGCCGCCGGCCAGCAGGATGTAGAGCATGTTCGGGATCGTGTTCGCGATATTGAACACGTCGGCGTGTAGCCCGTTGCCCAGCGCGGCGGCGAGCAGGGCGAGGCGGACGAACCCGCTCAGTCGCGAGACCACGGTGCCGGCGGCCATCACCGCGCTGGAGCCGAGGATCCCCGACGATGCGCCGGCCCGATCCCGGGGCGTCACGAGGAGACCCGTACCCGGGAGCGGTCGCGACCCCGCACCCGGCGCACGATCCGGATCGCGGAGGCGATCAGCAGCACCCCGGCGCCCACGCCCATGATGATCCAGATGACCAGGCCGACCTGGCTGCTGCGCACGCTGAACCGGGTGCCCGCGGCCACCGGCACGCCGTTGGCGTTGGTGGGCAGCAGGCGCACCGAGTGCACGCCGATGTCCCGTGCGGTGGCGTGCAGCCGCACCGACGCCCGCTGACCTGCCGCCAGGGTCACCGGGTCGGGGGCGCTGATGGACAGGTCGGGACTGCCGGTGTCCGCCTCCACGCCCACGGTGATCGGTTGCCGCAGCCCGTTGACGAGGGTGACCGCGAACGTGCCCTCCTGGCTGGACATGGTCACGAACGACGGCCCGTCGATCCGCACCCGCTGCATCAGGGTGCGCACCCGGCGCGCGGCGCCGATGGCGTGCTCCTGGGCGACCTTCGGATGGCTGCGGACCCGCACGGAGGACGCCAGCATCCCGGACTTGGCCAGCACCGTGTCGACACTGTCGTTGTCGGCGAGCAGCCCGGCCAGCACCTGGCCGGTGCGCACCAGCTCCCGGGTGGCCTGCAGGTTGGCCTGCGGCAGCTCGGCCGCTCGGCGAACCCGCGGGTAGACCAGCTTGTCCGCGGTCGGCACCTGCCCGGCCGGGTTGCCTGCGCCCGCCAGCACGGTGGGCATGTCGACGTGGTGCAGCCAGGACAGGTCGAGGCCGGCGAAGAAGTTGGAGGTGCGCCAGTCGGCGCCGGGGTTCCACAGGTCCGGGGTGGACACGACCAACGGTTGCGTACGGTCGGGCGAGAGCGCATGCACGGCGGCCTCGCTGACGATGCGTTGCCGGATCGCCAGCGCGTCGAAGCGCGGGGTGGGGCCGGGGCCGCCGGAGCTGGCAGTGGAGTCGATGAGCACGATGCTGGGCCGTGCGCCGCGGGGCGGGACCGCGCTGCCGGCGCCTGCAGCGAGGCCCTGCGGCGCGCCGCCGGCCAGCACCGGGGTGGCCGCCCCGGGCACCGCACGGTCGCTGAGCAGCACGGTGGTGGCGCTGCTCAGCTGGTGCACCGCGACCTGAGGTAGGAACCCGCGCGGCGGGGAGACCGCCGGGGAGGAGGCGATCCCGAGCTTCTGGAGGGTGTCGGTGCTCAACGCGACGGCCCGGCGGTACAGCGGCTCGTCCTGGTGGCGCATCACCGAGGCGACGTCCAGGTTTCCGTAGGGCATGGCGAGTACGGCGCGGCCGGTGGCCTGTGCCTGGAACCCGCGGACCCAGTCCGAGGCCGCCTGCTGCGCCGGGTTGAGCTGGGCGGAGCCCTGCCCTGGGGACCCGGACGGCGTGCCGCTCGGCGACTCCGACGGCGACGGGCTCGGCGACGGGGACGGGGCGCTCGAGGACCCGATGTCCCGGGGCGGCGCGATGGCGATCGGCGGGTTGCCGCGAGCGATCGCGGAGGCCGCGTCGAGCACCGCGGGGTCGACCACCCAGGTGAACGGCTGGTTGGCGGTGGCGCACAGCGAGAGCAGCCGGCCGAGGCGGCCGTCGGTGCCGAACCGCCGCTTCCACGCGGTGGCGCGCGCGAGGCTGCCGTCGGAGAGCCGCTCGACGGGCCCCTGGATCGGGACCACGAGGGACAGCGAGGTGTCCGGACCGCGAGGGCTCATCAGCGGCATGAACGTTCGCGCTCGCCCGTCGGCGATCCCGTCACGGCCGTCCACGTTGCCACCGAGCACGTGCACCCCGACCCAGTAGACCCCCGGCTCCCCGGTGATCTGCAACGCGCGGCGCGGGACGGACAGCACGTAGTTCGTGCTCTGTCCCGGGTTCAGGTCACCCACGTCGTCGTACAGCCCCGGCTTGTAGAGCCTGGCGCCGACTTCGGCGGTCGGGTCGGTGTGCGCCGCCGCGTCGAGTTCCTCGGCGGTGCGCATCGGCGTGGACGAGGTGAACAGGTAGGCCTGCAGGTTGGTCCAGGTCATGTCCGAGCGGTTGGTGATGCGGCCAGTGACCGTGATCCGTCCGTGCCGGGGGATCGTCGAGGGCGCCAGCGACCCGATGGTCACCTGCAGAGGTGCCGACGAGGTGTCCTCCGCCGCCGCAGCGGTCTGCGCCTGCGGAGGCAACAGCCCCGCCGCGAGCACCGTCAGCAGACCCGTCAGAAGGCATGCGGCAAGGCGCCTGGCGGCGGGTCGGGTCACGCCCACGATGCTAACGACCGTGCACCGGTCGGGACCGGCGTGACCCGCAACTAGAGTTACCTCCCGTGCCCGACGAGTCCCAGAACAGTCATCGAGCCCGGCTGAGCCAGGTCCAGCAGACGGCGGTGCGCGAGCTGCTGCGCGTCTCGCCGGTGCTCGACGACCTCGGCAAACGGTTCCGGAAGGCGGGCGAGGAGGTCGCCCTGGTCGGCGGACCGGTCCGCGACGCGCTGCTGGGCCGCCTCCACAACGACCTCGACCTGACCACGTCGGCGCGTCCGGACACGACGGAGCGGCTGCTCACCGGATGGGCGGACGCGATCTGGGACATGGGCCGCGACTTCGGCACCATCGGCTGCCGCAAGGACGGCTGGCAGATCGAGATCACCACCTACCGCTCCGACAAGTACGACCCGTCCTCGCGGAAGCCGGAGGTGGCCTACGGCGACACGCTCGCCGGCGACCTGGGCCGCCGCGACTTCACCGTCAACGCGATGGCGGTGACGGTGCCCGGGCAGGAGTTCGAGGACCCGTACGGCGGTCTCGACGACCTGGTCGACAAGGTGCTGCGCACCCCGGGCCGGCCGGAGGACTCCTTCGACGACGACCCGTTGCGGATGATGCGGGCCGCCCGGTTCGCGGCGCAGCTCGGGTTCACCGTCGACCCCGAGGTCCGGTCGGCGATGACCGCCATGGCCGAGCGCATCGAGATCGTCTCCGCCGAGCGGGTCCGTGACGAGCTGGTGAAGCTGGTCACCGCGCCGTACCCTCGCCTCGGCCTGACCCTGCTGGTGGAGACCGGGCTGGCCGACCGGGTGCTGCCGGAGCTGCCCGCGCTGGCCCTCGAGCGCGACGAGCACCACCGGCACAAGGACGTCTACGAGCACACGCTGACCGTGCTGGAGCAGGCCATCGAGCTCGAGGTCCGGCTGCCGAACGGCGGCCCGGACTTCGTGTGCCGGTTCGCGGCGCTGATGCACGATGTCGGCAAGCCGAAGACCCGGCGGTTCTCCGGCGACGGGACGGTCACGTTCCACCACCACGACGTGGTGGGCGCCAAGATCACCCGCAAGCGGATGAAGGCGCTGCGGTTCTCCAACGACGACATCGATGCGGTCTGCCAGCTCGTCGAGCAGCACCTGCGGTTCCACGGCTACGGGACCGGTGAGTGGACCGACTCCGCGGTCCGCCGCTACGTGCGCGATGCCGGGGACCAGCTGGCGCGGCTGCACGTGCTGACCCGCGCCGACTGCACCACCCGCAACCGGCGCAAGGCTGAGCGGCTGCGGCGCAGCTACGACCACCTCGAGGAGCGCATCGCCCGACTGGCCGAGCAGGAGGAACTCGACGCGATCCGGCCGGACCTGGATGGCAACCAGATCATGGAGATCCTGGGCATCCCTCCGGGTCGGGAGGTGGGAGAGGCCTACCGGTTCCTGCTGGAGCAGCGTCTGGAACGCGGACCGATGTCTCCAGAGGACGCAAAGGCGGCGCTGCTGGAGTGGTGGGACGCGCGCTCCGCCGGGTGAGGGCGGCGTACCCGGCCGCGGTCAGCAGGTAGCCGAGTGCCATCGCGGCCAGCACCGTGTAGGACTTCCCGTCGAAGGGGAGTACGACGGCGGCCGCTGCCGCGGCGGCCACGAAGGCGACGTTGAAGATCACGTCGTAGAGCGAGAACACCCGCCCGCGGTAGGCGTCGTCGACATTGGTCTGCACCAGCGTGTCGACGCAGATCTTCAGCCCCTGCGAGGCCAGACCGAGGAAGAACGCCGCGGTCAGCAGCGCGGGCTGGGTGTACAGCGCTCCCGGGAACACCTCGGTGAGCGCCGCGCTGCAGAGCAGCAGGATCATCCAGGTGCGGCTGGAGATGTGCTGGGTCACCACCGGGGTGGCCAGCGCGGCCGCGACGTACCCCGCCCCGGACACCAGCACCGCGAACGACAGCCCGGCCAGGGCGGCGTTCGTCTCGCCGGGGCCGTGGAAGTAGTTGCGGTAGAGCAGGATCAGGGCCACCGTCGAGATGCCGTAGCAGAACCGGTGCGCGGCGATCGCTCCCAGGCCGTAGGCCGCCGGCCGGCGTGCGCTCAGGTGGCGCAGTCCCCTGACGAGGCCGCGGGCCACCTCGCGCACCGCCTCGTGGACGGCCGGCCGTTCCGCGTCCGGTCCCGGGCCGAGCATGTCTCGGGGGATGCGCAGGGCGAGCGCCCCCGCCGCGCCGTACAGCACCGCCGCCAGGAACAGCACGCCCACGTCCGGCTCGAGCCCGGTCGACTCCCCCGGCAGCCGGCCGACCGTGCCCACGCCGAGCCCGACGACGAACGCCAGCGTCCCGGCGGTGGGGGTGAGCGCGTTGGCGGTGATCAGCTCGTCGGCGCGAACCACGTGCGGGAGCGCGGCGGACAGCCCGGCGAGCAGGAACCGGTTCACCGAGAGGCTCAGCAGGATCAGCGTGAACAGGATCGGACCGCGGAGTCCGGCGGCCATCGCCACCGCCAGGCCCAGGACGAGGCCGACCCTCACGAAGTTCGACCAGGCGAGCACCTGGCGTCGCGACCACCGGTCGAGGAACACCCCGACGAACGGGCCGAGCGCGCTGAACGGCAGCAGCACGACCGCCAGCGCGGCGGCGATCGCTCCCGGCGTGGCCTGCTTCTCTGGGGAGAAGATGACGTACGCCGCGAGCGCCACCTGGAACACGCCGTCGGTGAACTGGCTGGCCACCCGGACGGTGAACAGCCGGCGGAACCACCGACCGCGGAGCAGGTGGAGCAGGTGGCGGGCTGCGGTCACTGCGACATCACCTGTTCAGTGTTCCCCAGATGGTGCGGCGCACGCGACGTTGTCCCGGAACGCACCGGTCCGCTGGTGCGAGCGCACCGACGATCGCCCAGAACCGGTCGCCATGGACTCGTCGCTGCTGTCCGGGAACCCGCAGCGCCATCCGGGGAGCTACCGGAGCCCCATGGCCAAATAGTGCCCATGGCGCTCCGGTGTCTCTCACTCATGACGTGCATTTCGTTGCAGGGCATGGACGCCGCAGGATGGCGTGGTCGCGTGCTTCCAGGTGCTCGCCTGTGGGCTCGACCATGGCTTCATCCGCAGCCGGTTCCGCCGACGGGAGTGGGTGCGATTGCGCCTACCGGGACGTGGACTACCTCGACATCGGACTGGTCGTCGAGCTCGACGGCCGATTGGGTCACGAGCTCGCCCTGGACCGGTGGGACGACTACGACCGCGACATCGCCAGTCTGGTTGCCAGGGACACCACGGTCCGAGCGGGCTGGGGACAGGTGCTCAATCCGTGTCGGCTGGCGCTCGCCGTGGCTCGCCTCATGCACGCGCTGGGATGGAGAGGAACGCCCCGACCTTGTGAGCCCGGCTGCCCTGCGGGATCTCTCGGTGGGTCTCCGCTAACGGCAGGTGCACGGCCCTGAAGATCCGTGACTGTCCCTCGAAATGGGGTCAGAGACACGACAAGACCGCCGCGCCCTGTGCTGGGAGCGGCGGTCTTGCTGTGTCGGGGCAGGTCAGCGCTCGACGTCGCCGCGAATGAAGGCTTCGAGCTGTTCGCGGCCCTTGTCGTCGGCCATCTGCACCGGTGGGGATTTCATCAGGTAGGTCGAGGCGGACAGGATGGGGCCGCCGATGCCGCGGTCGAGGGCGATCTTGGCGGCGCGGACGGCGTCGATGATGATGCCGGCGGAGTTGGGGGAGTCCCAGACCTCGAGCTTGTACTCCAGGTTGAGG
>DASTWW010000229.1:0-19218 GCA_035765755.1 Nocardioidaceae bacterium | reverse complement strand
GGTGGCCGCGGCGGTGTTCGGCTTCCTCAACCCCGGCGACGAGGTGGTCGTGCTCGAGCCGTTCTACGACTCCTACATGGCCAACATCGAGATGGCCGGCGCCACCCGGCGAGGGGTCCCGCTGCGGGCCCCGCACTTCCGGCTCGACGTCGAGGACCTGCGCGCGGCGGTCACTCCTCGGACCACGGCGATCCTGTTGAACACCCCGCACAACCCGACCGGCACCGTGCTCACCCGCGCCGAGCTGCAGGCGGTCGCCGACCTCGCCATCGAGCACGACCTGGTGGTGATCACCGACGAGGTCTACGAGCACCTCACCTTCGACGACCACGAGCATGTCCCGCTGTGCACGCTGCCCGGCATGTGGGAGCGCACGGTGTCCATCTCCAGCGCCGGCAAGACGTTCTCGTTCACTGGCTGGAAGGTCGGCTGGGTCACCGGGCCGGCCGACCTGGTGCACATCGTCGAGTCCGCGAAACAGTGGCTGACGTTCAGCAACGCCGCCCCGCTGCAGCCCGCGGTCGCGCACGCGCTGGAGCACGAGGCGTCGTACTACACAGACCTCGCCGCCGAGCTGCAGGACAAGCGGGACCTGCTCTGCGAGGGGCTCTCCAAGCTGGACGTCGAGGTGCACCGACCACAGGGCACCTACTTCGTGCTCACCGACGTGCGCCGCTACGGGCACCGGGACGGGCTGTCGTTCTGCCTGTCGCTGCCCGAGCGCGCCGGGGTGGTGGCCATCCCGACCCAGGGCTTCTACGACGACCAGGACGAGGGCCGGCACCTGGTGCGCTGGGCGTTCTGCAAGGAGACCGCCGTCCTCGAGGAGGGCGTCCGCCGGCTCACCGAGGCCGACCTGCACGCCTGACGGGCCCGGCCCGGCCGCGCCTGGTCACCAGACGTTCGAGGGTGGCTCCTGCTCGTCTCGCCCCGGCGGCGCGTCGTACTCCTGCCGCGGCTCCTGCCGGGACGGCTCCTGCCGCGGCGGCGCGTAGTACGCCGGCGGATAGGTCGCCCGCGTGCGGCGGGCGAACCAGTCGTTCGCGCCGCCGGTGAACAGCAGCACGATGACCGCCGCCGCGACGATCATGTGCGCGAGCCCGAACGGGAACGCCGCCAGGCAGGCCACGAAGGTGACCGCCGAGGAGACCACCAGGGTGATGCGCGCCCAGTTGTGCCCGCGGAAGGCCAGGAAGGCGAGCACCATCGCGATCACCGCCCACAAGATGATGATCGCGCTCATCACCCACAGCGCGGCGACCAGCTCGTTGCCGGTGATGTTCAGGCCGCGGAACTGCGGGTCGGTCGTCACCCGGTCGATCAGCTGGGTGCGGTCGGCGAGCAGCAGCGCCACCACGGCGAGGTAGCCGGCCGTGGCCAGGCCCGCGAACAGCCAGGTGAGCACCGCGGCCACGGTCACGGTCACCGGCCGGCGGCCGACCGGGCGGGACGGCTGCTGGCCATACGCCGGCGGCGGCCACGCACCCGGTGGCGGGTAGGCGCCGGGCGGCGGGTAGACCGGCTGGCTCGAGGCGGGGTACGGCTGGGTGTGCTGCTCGCCCGGGTAGCCGCCGGGGTAGCCCTGGCCCGGGTAGCCGCCGGGGTAGCCCTGGCCACCCGGCTGGCCCTGCGGCTCCTCCGACGGGCCGGAGGGCGGTCCCTGGTGGGCGTGCGGCGTTCCGAAGCCGTACGTCGGAGGTGGCGCCGGCCGCGGCTGCTCCCCCTCACCGGTCTCCTGCCGCGGGCCCTCCTCGGCGGAGCTCAGCAGCGGCTGCCGCCGGCCCGGCTCGCTGGGCACCGCCCGGCTGGAGGCGGCCGACGAGGCGGCCGATGCACCGGCCGGAGCCGGCAGCCGGCCCGCGAACCAGTCGCGCGCCGGCCGGCTCCACAGCATCGCGGTCGCCGCGGCGACCACCAGCCCGAACACCCCAGAGACCACGGTGAGCAGCATGATCGCGGCGGCCACGGTCAGCCCGACCCGGGCCGACCGGTGCCGGAACAGCGTGTACACGGCGAGCACGGTTGCGGCGGCGGCCGCGCCGCCGGCAACCAGCATCAGGTCCCGGACCACCCGGACCGCGTCCGCGACGCCGAGGCCCCACGGGTGCCCGGACTGCGCGAGCGCCTGGGCGATGTCCTGCCGCACTCCGACCGTCTGCAGGGCAGACACGGAGTCGAACAGAGTCACCACGAGCAGGGCCGACCCGGCCGCGGCCACACCGGCGGCCACGGTCACCTGGGTCGGGCGCGGCCCGGCCTTCTGCTCAGTCATTCGCCATCCATCCTCGCGGGGTGCTCGGAAACCATTGCACCACGACGCCGGTGAACGCGTCCGGGACCTGGGGCATCAGGCGGGAACCGCGTCCACCACCCGCAGCACCAGCGTGTCCTTCGCGGCGTCGACGTCCACCTGGATCCGGCTGCCGTCGAGCACCTCGCCGGACAGCAGCATCCGCGCCAGCGGGTCGCCGATCGCGGTCTGCACCAGCCGACGCAACGGCCGCGCGCCGTACACCGGGTCGTACCCGACGCTGGACAGCCACCTGTGCGCGGCCTCGGTGACGTCGACGGTGATCCGGCGGGCCGCCAGCCGGTGGCCGAGCTCGACGACCTGCAGGTCGACGATCCGGGACAGCTCGTCCTGGCTGAGCGCGTCGAACATCACGATCTCGTCGAGCCGGTTGAGGAACTCCGGCTTGAACGACTGCCGCACGACGGCCATCACCGACTCGCGCTGCTCCTCGACCTCGAGGGTCGGGTCGACCAGGAAGTTCGAGCCCAGGTTCGAGGTCAGGATCAGCACCACGTTGCGGAAGTCGACGGTGCGGCCCTGCCCGTCGGTGAGCCGGCCGTCGTCGAGCACCTGCAGCAGGATGTCGAAGACCTCCGAGTGCGCTTTCTCCACCTCGTCGAGGAGTACGACGGAGTACGGCCGGCGTCGCACGGCCTCGGTGAGCTGGCCGCCCTCCTCGTAGCCGACGTAGCCGGGAGGTGCTCCGACCAGCCGGGCCACGCTGTGCTTCTCGGAGTACTCGCTCATGTCGATGCGCACGATGGCCCGCTCGTCCTCGAACAGGAAGTCCGCGAGCGCCTTGGCCAGCTCGGTCTTGCCGACCCCGGTCGGGCCGAGGAACAGGAACGAGCCGGTCGGCCGGTTCGGGTCGGAGATGCCGGCGCGCGAGCGTCGTACCGCATCCGAGACAGCAGCGACGGCGGCCTTCTGGCCGATCAGCCGCTCGCCGATCACGTCCTCCATGCGCAGCAGCTTGGCGGTCTCGCCCTCGAGCAGCCGGCCGGTGGGGATGCCGGTCCACGCCTCGACGACCTCGGCGACGTCCTCGGCGGTGACCTCCTCGTGCACCATCGGCTCGACCTCGGCCTCCTCGCGCTTGGCCTCCTCGAGCTGCTTCTCCAGCGCCGGGATCTCGCCGTAAAGGATGCGGGAGGCCTCGCCGAGGTCGCCCTCGCGCTGGGCGCGGTCGGCCTGCGAGCGGAGCACGTCGACCTGCTCACGCAGCTCGCCGACCCGGTCCAGGGCGTGCTTCTCCTGCTCCCAGCGGGCCTCCAGGCCACGCAGCTTCTCCTGCCGGTCGGCCATGTCGGCGCGCAGCTTGTCCAGCCGGTCCTTGGAGGCGACGTCCTCCTCGCGCTGCAGCGCGAGCTCCTCCATCTTCATCCGGTCCACCTGGCGGCGCAGCTCGTCGATCTCGACCGGGCTGGACTCGATCTCCATGCGCAGCCGGGAGGCGGCCTCGTCGACCAGGTCGATGGCCTTGTCGGGCAGCTGCCGGCCGGTGATGTACCGGTCGGACAGGGTCGCCGCGGCCACCAGCGCGCTGTCGGCGATGGTCACCCGGTGGTGGGCTTCGTACTTCTCCTGCAGGCCGCGCAGGATCGCGACGGTGTCCTCGACCGACGGCTCACCGACGAACACCTGCTGGAACCGACGCTCCAGGGCGGGGTCCTTCTCGATCCGCTCGCGGTACTCGTCCAGCGTCGTCGCGCCGATCATCCGCAGCTCGCCGCGGGCCAGCATCGGCTTGAGCATGTTGCCGGCGTCCATCGCCGAGTCGCCGGCCGCGCCGGCACCCACGACGGTGTGCAGCTCGTCGATGAAGGTGATGATCTGGCCCTGGGAGTCCTTGATCTCCTGCAGGACGGCCTTGAGGCGCTCCTCGAACTCGCCGCGGTACTTCGCGCCGGCGACCATCGCGCCCAGGTCGAGCGCGAGCACCCGCCGGCCGCGCAGCGAGTCCGGCACGTCGCCGTCGACCACCCGCTGCGCCAGGCCCTCCACGACGGCGGTCTTGCCGACGCCGGGGTCGCCGATCAGCACCGGGTTGTTCTTGGTGCGCCGGGACAGCACCTGGACCACCCGGCGGATCTCCGCGTCCCGGCCGATGACCGGGTCCAGCTTGCCCTCGGCGGCCGCGCCGGTCAGGTCGACGGCGTACTTCTCCAGCGCCTGGTAGGTGGCCTCGGCGTCCTGGCTGGTCACCCGGCGCGAGCCGCGCACGCTGCCCAGCGCGCCGCGCAGCGCGTCGGCGGTCGCGCCGGCGTCACGCAGCACATGGGCGGCGGTGCTGTCCACGGCGGCCAGCGCGATCAGCAGGTGCTCGGTGGAGACGAAGTCGTCGCTCATCTCGGTGGCGATGTCGTTGCCCTTGGACAGCACCTGCAGCGCCGCCCGGGAGTACGACGGGCTGCCGACCGTCGTACCGGAGGCCGACGGCAGCTTCTTCAGCTCGGCCTGCACGGCGGAGGTCACGTCCGACGGCGCCACACCGACCGCCTCGAGCAACGGGTGGATGATCCCTTCGGGCTGCGCGAGCAGCGCGGCCAGCAGGTGCACCGCCTCGACCTGCGCGTTGCCGTCGGTGGCCGCAGCCGAGATCGCGGCGTTGATCGCCTCCTGGCTCCTGGTGGTGAACTTCGAAGCGTCCATCTTCTCTTCTCTTCTGCTGTGTTCTTACCGATATCGTGCCGATATCGCGACGCATACGTCGCGGTACACGTACCGGTATCGGGTCTCAGACGCGGTTGCGGCGCCAGACGGTGATCGCGGTGCCGCCCGGGGCCGGGGTGGCCCGGACGGCGGGGAGGTTGGTACGCCGGGCGACGGTCTGCTGCAGGGTGTACTCGGCCGCGGACAGCTCGTCCTCGAGCTCGGCGACCCGCATCCGCAACGCGGCGACCTGGTTCTCCAGGTCGAGGATCCGCCGGACCCCCTCCAGTCCGATGCCGGTGCCGGTGAGCTCGGCGATCTCGCGGAGCAGCTCGATGTCCTGCCAGGAGTAGCGGCGTCCTCCGCCCCCGGTGCGGCCGGGGATCACCAGGCCCATCCGGTCGTAGGCGCGCAGCGTCTGCGGGTGCAGGCCGCTCAGCTCGGCGGCCACGCTGATGACGTACAGCGGGACCTCCGGGCCGGGCCGGCCCTGGAACGCCTCGGTGCTCATCACCGGCCACCGGCGAACAGGTTGGCGCGCAGGTCGCTGCCCGCGGTCGCGTCCTGGTAGGCCTTCACCGCGGCCCGAGCCTCGTCGGAGAGCACCGCCGGCACCTGGATGTCCACGGTGACCAGCAGGTCGCCGCGCACGTCCGAGCTGCGCCCGGTCGTCCCGTGGCCACCGCGCCGCGCGCCGCGGCCACGGATCCGGAACGTGCGCCCGTTCGGGGTGCCGGCCGGGATCTTCACGGTCACCGGCGCCCCGTCCAGGGTGGGCACCTTGATCTCGGCGCCGAGCGCCGCCTCGTCGAAGGACACCGGCACGGTCAGCGTCAGGTTGTCGCCCTTGCGACCGAACAGCTGGTGCGCGGAGACGTGCACGGTGACGTAGAGGTCGCCGTTCGGGCCGCCGTTCTCGCCGGGCGCGCCCTTGCCGCGCAGCCGGATCCGCTGGCCGTCCTTGACGCCGGCAGGGATGCGCGCGGAGATGGTCCGGTTCGACGTCCCGCGCCCGGAGCCGTGGCAGGCCGGGCACGGGTCCTCGACCACCAAGCCGCGGCCGCGGCAGGTCGGGCAGGTCTCGTTCATGGTGAACGCGCCGCCCACGGAGGCGGCCACCATGCCGGCCCCCTCGCACTGCGGGCAGACCTTCGGCACGGTGCCGGCCCGGGCGCCGGTGCCGCTGCACTCCGGGCACGGGGCGTCGGAGCTGAGCCGCAGCGAGACCGTCACCCCGTCGAGGGCGTCGGTGAAGCCGATGGTGGCCTCGCTCTCGATGTCGGCGCCGCGTCGCGCCGTACGACGGGCGCGGCCGCCGCCCCCGCCGAACATGGTGCCGAAGATGTCCCCGAAGCTGCCGCCGCCCCCTTGGCTGCGGAGGAAGTCGTTGATGTCGAACGGCTGACCGCCGGTGCCGGCTCCGCCGCCGGTCGTGAACGGGCCGAACCCGCCTCCGGAGAACATCGAGCGCATCTCGTCGTACTGCTTGCGCTTCTCCACGTCGCCGACCACGTCGTAGGCCTCGGCGACCTGCTTGAACCGCTCCTCGGCGGCCTTGTCGCCGGGGTGCGAGTCGGGGTGGTTGGCGCGCGCGAGCTTGCGGTAGGCCTTCTTGATGTCTGCCGCCGAGGCGTCCTTGGACACTCCGAGCGTCTTGTAGAAGTCCTTGCCCGCCCAGTCCGAGTTCGTCATGCGCGCACCTCCCTTCCCTCGTCGCGTGTGGTTCCGGCTCTGCGCCGGAGGTTACTGCTCAGCGCTCACTCCTCGGGCCGGTCGCCGCTGTGCTCATCGCCCTCGGCCGGCGCGGCCTCGGCGGGCTCCGGGTCCACGACGGTCACCGTCGCCGGGCGCACGACGCGCTCGCCGATCTGGTAGCCCGCGTTCACGATGTGTTGGCAGGTCGTGGTGGTCACGTCCGGCGAGTGCGAGTGCATCACCGCCTCGTGGAAGCGCGGGTCGAACTCGTCACCCGGCTTGCCGAACTTGACCAGACCCTGAGCAGCCACGATGTTCTCCAGCGAGTCGGCGATCGCCTTGAAGCCACCCTCGAGCTCGCCGTGCTCGCGGGCCCGGTCCAAGGCGTCCAGGACCGGGAGCATCGAGGAGAGCACCTTGAACGTGGCGTTCTGCTGCACCAGCTCGCGGTCCCGGTCGACCCGCCGCTTGTAGTTGACGTACTCCGCCTGCAGCCGCTGCAGGTCCGCGGTCAGCGCGGCCACGGCCTGCTGGGCGCCGGCCAGGTCGGCGGCGAGGCCGTTGACCTCCTCGCCGCCCTCCTGCTGACCGTCCGGCTGCTCACCGGCCGACTGCTCCTGCTGGAGCTCGTCGGCCGGCTCGCCGTGTTCCTGGTGACCAGAGGTCACTTGCTCTCACCCTCGTCCTTGTTGGTGGTGTCCTCATCCACGATCTCGGCGTCCACCACGTCCTCGTCGGAGTCGCCGGTGCCCCTCGTACCGCCAGCAGCCGAGGCGTCGGCCTCACCGGCCGCGTACATCGCCGCACCCATCTTCTGGCTGGACTCACCGAGCTTCTTGGTGGCCGCGCCGAGCGCGTCCGCGTCGGTGTCCTCGGACTCCAGGAGCTTCTTCACCGCGTCGACGTCGGCCTGCACCTCGGTCTTCACGTCCTCGGGGACCTTGTCGCCGTTGTCGGCAAGGAACTTCTCGGTCGTGTAGACCAGACCGTCGGCCTGGTTGCGCGCCTCGACGGACTCCTTGCGAAGCCGGTCCTCCTCGGCGTACTGCTCGGCGTCCTTGATCATCTTGTCGATGTCTTCCTTGGACAGCGCCGAGCCGCCGGTGATGGTCATCGACTGCTCGCGACCGGTGCCGCGGTCCTTGGCGGACACGTGCACGATGCCGTTGGCGTCGATGTCGAAGGTGACCTCGATCTGCGGGACGCCGCGCGGCGCCGGGGGCAGCCCGGTCAGCTCGAAGTTGCCGAGCGGCTGGTTCTGCGCCGCCATCTGACGCTCGCCCTGGTAGACCTGGATCATCACCGAGGGCTGGTTGTCGTCGGCGGTGGTGAACACCTCCGACCGCTTGGTCGGGATGGTGGTGTTCCGCTCGATCAGCCGGGTCATCACGCCGCCCTTGGTCTCGATGCCCAGGCTCAGCGGGGTCACGTCGAGCAGCAGCACGTCCTTGACCTCGCCCTTGAGCACGCCGGCCTGCAGCGCGGCGCCCACGGCGACGACCTCGTCGGGGTTCACGCCCTTGTTGGGCTCCTTGCCGCCGGTCAGCTCCTTGACGACGTCCGCGACGGCGGGCATCCGGGTCGAACCGCCGACCAGGATGACGTGGTCGATCTTGGACACGTCGATGCCGGCGTCCTTGATCACCTGCCGGAACGGCTCCTTGGTCCGGTCGAGCAGGTCCTGGGTCATCCGCTGGAACTCGCTGCGGCTGATCCGCTCCTCGAAGTGCAGCGGGCCGGACTCGGAGTGGGTGATGTAGGGCAGGTGGATCGTCGTCTCGCTCGAGGAGGACAGCTCGATCTTCGCCTTCTCCGCGGCCTCCTGCAGCCGCTGCCGGGCGATCTTGTCCGCGCCCAGGTCGATGTTGTTGTTGTCCTTGAACTTCTTGACCATCCACTCGACGAGCCGGTTGTCCCAGTCGTCGCCGCCGAGGTGGTTGTCACCGGAGGTGGCCTTCACCTCGACGACCCCGTCGCCGATCTCGAGCAGGGACACGTCGAAGGTGCCGCCGCCGAGGTCGAAGACCAGGATGGTCTGGTCGCTCTCCTTCTCCAGCCCGTAGGCCAGCGCCGCCGCGGTCGGCTCGTTGACGATCCGACTCACGTTCAGCCCGGCGATCTCGCCGGCCTCCTTGGTGGCCTGCCGCTGGGCGTCGGAGAAGTACGCCGGCACGGTGATCACCGCGTCGGTCACGGTCTCGCCGAGGTAGGACTCGGCGTCTCGCTTCAGCTTCTGCAGCACGAACGCGGAGATCTGCTGCGGGGTGAAGGTCTTGTCGTCGATGTGGGTCTTCCAGTCCGACCCCATGTGCCGCTTCACCGAACGGATGGTGCGGTCCACGTTGGTGACCGCCTGGCGCTTGGCCACCTCACCGACGAGCACCTCGCCGTTCTTGGCGAACGCGACCACGGACGGGGTGGTCCGGGCGCCCTCCGCGTTTGCGATGACGGTGGGTTCGCCACCTTCGAGTACGGCGACGACGGAGTTCGTCGTGCCGAGGTCGATGCCGACCGCGCGAGCCATGTGCTACCTCCACTTGTCGCCCCACCGGCCCGGTTGGCGCGAGGGGTTCGTTCTCAGTTCGGGGACCGGCCCACGATGGACCCGGTGCCGAAAGTCTGTCAAACAAGTTGAGCCGCCTCAACTCAACTTCGCTGACATGGGGTACAACGCCCCAGAGCGCGCCGTGTTCCCGCGGTCCGCGGCTCCACGATGTGACCTGTCTCACACCGTTCCTCGCCCCGCCGAGCTCGGGGCCGCTTACCAGGGGTCAGCCGATGGTGACCGTGACCGGGTTGGACGCCCGGCCGGTGCTCGGGTCGACCACCCGAAAGCGCTGCGGACCCGGGTTCCCGGAGTAGATGTAGGTCCGGAACGTGCTCCCGGAGACCGTCACGCTGACCGGGAAGGTCGTCCAGCTGCCGCCCTGGAAGTTCTGCACCTGCAAGACGGTGCCGTCGCCGCCCGGGTACCGGCCGGAGAGGTTGATCCGCTCCGAGGCCGAGGCGTGCAGCGGGCTGGCAGCCAGGGTGATCTGGTGGCGACGGTGGTGATGGTGCCGCTTCGTGGGGCTCGCCGACGGGGACTGCGCGGGCGCCTCGGGGGTGGCCGACGAGCTGGGCGCGGGCGAGCTGGGCGCGGGCGAGCTCGGGCCGGCGCTCGCGCTGGGGTGCTTGCTCAGGGGTGGCATGTACAGGCTCGGCTTGGGCGCCGGCCCGCTGCTCGCGAGGCCGGAGACGTTCACCGCACCGAGCGCGAACAGGCTGAACACGCCGCCGATGATGAGCGCCACGAAGACCAGCGAGACGACCCCGATGACCAGTGACCGGACGGTGGGAGAGTCCTCAGCCATACGTCGATCATGCGTCACCGGACAAGGCCGTGATCTGGGCGGTGGGGGCCGCGGTCAGGTTCAGCGATGGTGTACGACGATGCGGGCTCCGCGCTTGGGAACACTGGTGATGTTGCGGACCTTCGGCCGGTCCGCCAAGCCGGCCGGCAGCCCCACGTCGTACCTCTTCAGCACCTCGCCGAGCACCGTCACGCCCTCCATCAGCGAGAAGCCTGCACCGATGCAGCGCCGCACGCCGCCGCCGAACGGGATCCAGGTGTTGGGCGGCGGGCTGCCGTGCAGGAAACGGTCCGGGCGGAACGCCTCGGGGTCGGGGTGGTTCTCGGCGCGGGCGTGCGCGATCAGGATCGACGGGCCCACGTTGGTGCCGGCGGGCAGGTCGATGCCGCCGATGGTGGCCGGCCGCATCAGGTGCCGGACGACCATCGGGATCACCGGGCGCAGCCGCATCGACTCCTTCATCACCGCCTCGAGGTAGTCCTCGTCGCCAGCGTCGGCCGCCTGCTGGGCACGCGCCAGCTGCGCCCGGTCACGGCCGAGCTCGTAGAGTGCCCAGGACAGCGCGGTGGCGGTGGTCTCGTGCCCGGCCAGCAGCAGGGTGACCAGCTGATCGCGGAGCTCCTCGTCCGCCAACGGCGGCTCGTCGTCCGCGCCACCGACGCTCAGCAACCGGGACAGCACGTCGGCCCGCTCGGCCAGGTCCGGCGCCGCCCGCCGTTCCGCGATCTCGGCGTACATCACCTCGTCGAGCCGCTGCTGGTTGTCGACGGTGGCCTTCCACGGCCCGAACCGCTGCAGGAACGGGTACCCCCAGGCGAGCAGCACCGCCGGGCTGACGTTGACCGTGGCGTTCACCAGCGGCCGTAGCCGCGCCAGCCGGGACTCGTCGGTGACCCCGAAGACCACCCGCAGGATCACCTCGAGGGTGAGCGCGTTCATCCGGTCCAAGGACCGGAACGCCTCACCGGGGGTCCACGACGCGACCTCCGCGCCGGCCACGTCGACGACCACGTCGCGGTAGCTGCGCAGCGCGGCGCCGTTGAACGCCGGCATCAGCAGCTTGCGGGCCCGCTTGTGCTCGCTCGAGTCCTGCAGCAGCAGCGAGTGCTCGCCCATGATCGGGCCGAGGATCGCGTTGCCCTTGCCGGCGTGGAAATACTCGGGGTCGCCGGCGAAGATCTCCTTGGCCTGCTCGGGCCTGGTGAACAGCACCAGCGCGGAGCCCTTCGGCATGATCCGGACGGTGAACACGTCGCCGTACCGACGGTGCATGGCCGGCACGAACTGGTGCCGGAACCGGACCAGCGCGATGCTCTGCAGCAGCGACGGCCAATGCGGGCCGGGCGGCAGCTGGCCGGTCGGGATCCGCGGCACGCGCCCGGCGTTGAACGGCTTCATCTTGGCGAACCGCTCGTCGGTCACGGTCATCGCGCATCACATCCCGAGGTAGAACGTGTTCCCATACTAGGGGTACGGACACCGTCCGGGAACCCGGCTCAGCCGGCCATCCCCCGTTCCCCGGCCGGGACCGCGGCGGCGATCGAATTTCGAAAGGTCAGCCGCGGACCCCGGGGAGCAGGCCGTCCCTTCTCGCGATCGCCGCCGCCTCGGTGCGTCCAGCAGCGCCCAGCTTGGCCAGGATGTTGGACACGTGCACGCTGACCGTCTTGGCGCTGATGAACAGCTGCCGGGCGATCTCGCTGTTGCTGCGCCCCTGGGCCACCAGCTCGAGGATCTCCGCCTCGCGACCGGTCAGCACCGCCTGCCGGCGACCCTCGTCGCGGCTGCGGACGGCTCCCAGCACCCGGAGCCGGGCGAGCAGCGGTTCGGCCCCGAGCTCCCGGGCGGTACGACGGGCGGCGTCGATGTGCTCGCGAGCCGCGGCCGGATCCCCGACCGCCCGCAGCACCGTGCCGAGACTCAGCTGGGTGCGGGCGACCTCGTAACGGTGCCCCATGGCCCGGAACCCGTCCAGGGCCTCCTGCCAGGCGCCGAGCAGCTCCTCCTGGGTGGGCGGCTCCACGCCGGCCAGCCAGCGCAGCCGCATCTCCTCCGCCCGGGCCCGGGCCACCCAGGCCAGCCCCTCCGGCCCGAGCGGGCGCTTGCGCTTGTCGACCTGGCGCAGCACCCCCTCGACACCGGTCATCAGCTCGGGCGCGCGGGCCACCAGCCCGGCACGCTCCCCGGCCGGCGCCTGCACCGCCGCGTCCGCGAGATGACCGAGCACCAGCGCGGACAGCCGGATCCTGGCCTGGAAGAACTCGTGCCACAGCGCGCTCATCGCGGCGACCATGTCGTCGTGCACGCCGAGCAGCTGGGTGAGCTCCCCGCGCTGGCCGTACAGGTCGACCGCGGCGGCGCCGGCGGTGATCACCAGCAGACCGTCCCGGTCCCAGACCGGCCGGATCCGGGCGTACACCTGGTCGGCCTCGTCATCACCGCGCCCGACCAGCACCGCCATCCGCGCCGCGAGCAGCAGGGACTCGGCGACCGGAGGCGGGGACTCCCCCGACATGTCCGCGACCGCGCGGGCCGAGTCCCACTCGCCGCGCTGGTACTCGACGATGGCCCGCATCACGCGCGCGTCGAAGGCGTACGGCGCCCACGGCCTGCCGGCCGACCGGGCACAGGCCACCGCGCGCTGGTAGGCCCGGCTCGCGCCGGCCAGGTCACCGCGCTCCTGGAGCAGGTCGCCGAGGAGGTACAGCCCGCGCATCTCGGTGTCGGCGTCCCGGTCGGCCGTGGCCTGCGCGACGATCTGCTCCAGCGACCGCTCCGCCGCGCCCGGGTCCCCGGCGCGCTGCTCGATGCCGGCCAACGTGGTGGTGGCGTCGGCGACCACCATGGACAGGTCCAGCTTCTGAGCCACCGTCAGCGCCTCCATCGCCATCCGGGCCGCCTCTTCGTCGAGGCCCTGGCTGACGCAGGCGCGGGCGTGCACGGCCAGCAGCCGGGCGCGCAGCGGGGTGGGCGCGTCGGAGACCAGGCCGAGCGCCTCCTGGGTGGCCTCCCAGGCGCCCTTGGTCTGCGGCACGTCGGTGAGCAGCGCGGCCGCGGCCATCGTCACCAGCATCCGGGCCCGCTGCTCCGCGGGCAGGTCGGTGCCGAGGTCGGTGAGCTGCCGCTCCACCAGCTTGCGGGCCCGCTGCGGGTGCCCGCTGGTGACCACCGCGTCCGCGGTCTTCACCGTCAGCGTCACCACGTCGACGTCCGCCTCGGGCAGCCGGGCCAGCAGCTCCAGGGCGGTCTCGTAGTGCCGGGCGGCGTCGTCGGGACCGCCTACCGACATCGCCTCGTCGCCGGCCTCGATGCTGGCGCGCACGGCGGTGTCCAGGTCGTGCGCCGCGCGGGCGTGCCGAGCCAGCTCCGCCGCCGTACCCCCGTCGCCGCCGCACAGCGCGTCGACGTACGCCGCGTGCAACCGCACCCGCTCCCCTGGCAGCAGGTCGTCGTAGACCGCCTCGCCGAGCAGTGCGTGGCGGAAGGCGTAGCCGCTCTCCTGCCGGACCAGCACGTTGGCGTCGACCACCGTGCGCAGCGCCCGCTCGAGGTCGGCCACCTGGCCCTTCAGCACCCGGGCGAGCAGGTCGTGGGACACCCGGCGGCCGGCGCAGGCCGCGGCGCGCACCACCTGCTTGGCCTCGTCGTCGAGCCGGTCCAGCCGGACCAGCAGCAGGTCGGCCAGGTCCATCGGCAGACCTCGGTCGCCGGTCTCGGCGGCCACCACCAGCTCCTCGGCGAAGAACGCGTTGCCCTCGGCGCGCTCGACGATGGCGTGCACGTCGCTCTCCCGCATCGGGCGGTGCTGCAGGGAGCCGACCAGCCGGTGCATGTCCGGGTCCGGCAGCGGACCGAGCTGGAGCCGCTGCACCGCCGGCAGCCGGACCCACTCGGCGGCGGTGGCGCGCAGCGGGTGCCGCCGGTGCAGGTCGTCGCTGCGGTACGACGCGATGACGGTGACCGGGCTGCGGAACGGCCACCCGAACAGCAGGCTCAGCAGCTCACGGGTCGACTTGTCGGCCCAGTGCACGTCCTCCACGACCACCAGCACCGGCGACTCGTCCGCGAGCGCCTCCAGCGTGGAGTGCACCGCCTCGAACAGCTCGGCCCGGTCCAGGTTGCCCGGGTGGACGGCGGGGGCCGGAGGGGCGTCGGGCTCGCCACCCGGGCCGGGGTGCACCGCGCCGCTGAGCAGCCGACGGCCCGGGTGCAGGTGGGTGAGCGCGGGGTGGGCCTGGGCCAGCCGCGCGGCGACGGCCGGCTCGTCGGCGGCCAGCCGGCCGAACATCTCGCTGAACGGGAGGTAGGGCAGTGCGCTGTCCCCGAAGTCGAGACAGTGCCCGACCAGAGTGCGGAAGCCCGCGGTGCCGGCCCGGTCCAGGAGCTCGGTGAGCAGCCGGGTCTTGCCGACCCCGGCGTCCCCGGCGACCAGCACCGACCGGGGTCGGGGGTCTCCGCCCACGCCGACGAGCTCGCTCAGGTCGGCGAGCTCGCGGTCGCGGCCGAGGATGGGGCGCACGGTGTCGGGGTGGGAGAGCACGTCTCCTATCATCGCGCCCGCCACCCCCCACGTCGCGTCGATAACCGCAGCGGTGGGATTCGCCACCGCCGCGGTCTCCACCGCGGCCGGGGTCTTTGTGCCGGTCTCGTGGGCACCGTCCGATACCGGCGGGGCGGCGATCGTGTCCGCGTCCGAAACCGGCCCGGCGGCGGCGGTGTCCGCGTCCGGGCCGGTCTCGGTGGTCGTGGCGTTCATGCCGCGAGCACGTAGCGCGGGTCGCGGCGCTTCCGGCGCAGCCTCGACAGCACCCGGACCCCGCGCCGCGGGCCCGGCCGGCCGTAGCTGTTGGCCAGTCGCTCGCGGCGCAGCTCGTTCTCGGCCTTCCAGTAGTGGGCCAGCAAGACGGCCCCTGGCTGCAACATGGGTGTCTCCTCGGTTGGTCTGGTGTCTTGGGAACGGGAGTGGTGAGGTCCTTTGCCTCGGAGCTCCTCACCACCCCCGTCGTACGGCGCTCTCCCCGGTTTCCCCGCGCAAGTGCGAGCGGAGCGAGCGGTTTCGTGGGGCGTTCATGCGACCGCGATCGCGCGGCGATGACGGCGCGGCAGGTGCAGCACCGGCAGCGCGGGCACGCGCCGCCGACCGCTGGCCCGACCGCCGGACGTGCCGTACAGTCGGCTGACCCGCTCCCGGCGGGCCGCCATGTCGGCCTTCCACACGGCTTCCTGGCTCATCAGGAAGATCTGCGACTGGATCATGACCTGCTCCTCATCGGTTCAACTCGTGACTCGATGGTGTGCCTCTGAGGAGGGTCCGCACATCGGGAGAACCTTCTATTCGGGGACCGGGGACCTTAGATCTTGCTGATAAGTAGGCCTACCGCTGGGTAAGCTCTGGCGGACTGGCCGGTCCGCGAGGGACATTGGTACCGTGCAGGGTCCTGCCCCCGAAGCCCCCCAACGAGGCCAGAACATGGCAAACGCGCGCCATCGTGCCCCGGAACACTCCGGTCGGCGACGGCGACGGATCCTGCTCTCCATCGGCGTGGTGATCGCCATGGTGCTGGGCACCGCTGTCGCCTGGGGAGCCGTGGAGTACCACAAGCTGGACGGGCACATCCAGACGTTCAGCGAGGCCGGGGTCAGCAAGCACCGGCCACCGCCGTCGTACGCGGGCCAGAACATCCTGCTGATCGGTTCGGACACCCGCACCGGCGACAACGCCAAGCTCGGCGGCAAGGGCGACGCGGTCGGCCGCTCGGACACCACGCTGCTGGTGCACATCTACGCCGACAACCAGCACGCGGTGGCGGTGTCCATCCCGCGCGACGCGCTGGTCACCATCCCGAGCTGCCGGCTGCCCGACGGCAGCTGGTCGTCGCCGCAGTACGGCGCGATGTTCAACGAGGCGTTCTCGATGGGGCAGGCACCGCGGGGCAACCCGGCCTGCACCCAGAACACCGTCGAGCAGCTGACCGGGATGCGGGTCGACCACACCATCGTGGCCAACTTCGCCGGGTTCGCCGCCTTGACCAAGGTGGTCGGCGGGGTGCGGGTCTGCCTGCCGCACGCGCTCTACCAGGGCGACCTGAACCCCAACCTCGGCACCCAGGGCAAGCTGGTGTTCAAGGCGGGCATCCAGCGGGTCTCCGGCGCCAAGGCGCTCGACTACGTGCGGATCCGGCACGGCATCGGCGACGGCTCGGACATCGGCCGGATCCGCCGCCAGCAGGCGTTCCTCGCCTCCGTCGTACGCAAGGTGCGCGCCGAGGGGCTCACCCCGTCGCACCTGCTGCCGCTCGCGGAGGCCGCCACGAAGTACTTCACCGTGGACCCCGGCCTCGGGTCACCCGCCAAGCTGCTGTCCTTCGCGATGAGCCTGCGTCAGATCCAGACCAAGGACATCACGTTCGTGACCACGCCGTGGAGGTACGACGGGGCGCGGGTCGCGCTGGTGCACCCAGCGGTCGACCGGCTGTGGACGGCGCTGAAGGCCGACCAGCCGCTGACCAAGAGCCAGACCGCCGAGGCCGGCCAGACAGGGAAGTCCTCGACGGGGCAATCGTCCTCCTCGTCCTCGGCAACCAGCACCCCGACGCTGCAGGACCAGGTGAAGGCGATCACCACGCCGGTGAGCGTGCTCAACGGCACCCTGATCGGCAACCTGGCCGGGCGCACGTCGCGGCACCTGCACCGGATGGGGCTCAGCATCGCCTCCGTGGCGAACGCGGGCACGGCCGACTACCAGCACACGGTGGTCGAGTACGGCCCCGGTCAGCAGGCCGACGCCAAGGTGCTCCAGTCGCTGTTCACCGGTGCCTCGCTGCAGCAGACCCAGCAGTCCGGGCTGCGGGTCATCCTCGGCCAGCAGCACGAGTTCTCACCGGAGGCGACCGGGCCGGTGAAGATCCCGAAGAGCGTGATCGGCAACAGCCGGAACGCCAGCACCAACATCTGCAGCGACATCTCCTCCGGAGCCGACTCCTACACCAACGCCAGCGGCTGACCGTTCCCGCCCGCTACCGCCGAGTGCGCCCAGGTCCGGAGGGGGCACCGGGCCGGGGTCCGGCATGGCAGGCTGCCGTTGTGGCCTGGAGACGCGTCGCGGTGCTCGCCGCCTGCTTCGCGTTCGGCGCGCTCGCCGAGCTGTTCAAGGCGCGGGGAGCATTGGCCTTCGATCTGCGCAGCGAGCTCGGCAACCTCAGCGCTCCATGGCTGGTGCTGGCGCTGCTGCCGGCCCTGCGCCAGGGAAGTGTGTGGCGCGGTGCCCTGACCGGCTGGGCCGCCACGCTGTGCGCACTGGCCGGGTTCTACGTCGTGGAGACCCTGCTGTTCCTCCCCGCGTTCGAGGAGCAAGGCGGCCTGCTGGCCAAGTTCGTGTGGGTGTTCCGGGCAGGGCTCGTCTGGTTCGTCCTCGGCCTCGTCTCCGGACCGGTGATGGGAGCCCTCGGAAGCATCCTGGGCAGGCACCGCGGCTGGGTCACTCCGGTGGTGGGAGCCCTGCTCATCGGCGAGCCGCTGGTCCTGTCGGTCTTCGGCGACCGACGCATCCCCCTCCCGTTCCCGCTGTACCTCGACTGGCACTTCGGCTGGACGGCGGTCTACGTGCTCGAGGCCTTCCTGGGCGCCACCCTCATCGGCATGTTTCTGGCTCGTCGCCCGTGGCGGGCGCTGACCTGACCCTCGCAGGACTGATCCGCGGAGCGTTGTGGTCAGCCATTGACCAAGAGGCTCCGGGAACTTCCGTAGCGAGCGACGGCCGTAGCGAGAGCGACTGCCGGTGGCGGCGGGTCAGCCGAGCGGGCGGCCGCGGGTCCAGACCCGCTGCACCAGCGGCACGCCGGGCCGGTAGGCGAGGTGGATGTACGACGGGGCGTCGAGCACGACGACGTCCGCGCGGGCCCCGGGCACGAGGTGGCCCACGTCCTCACGCCCCAGCGCGCGGGCCCCGCCCGCCGTCGCGGCGAAGACAGCCTCGGCCGGGGACATGCCCATCTCGCGCACGGCCAGCGCGATGCACAACGGCATCGAGGAGGTGTAGCACGAGCCGGGGTTGCAGTCGCTGGCCAAGGCCACCTGCACGCCGGCATCGAGCAACCGACGTGCGTCCGGATAGGGAGAACGGGTCGAGAACTCCACCCCGGGCAGCAGGGTGGCGACCGTGCCGGAGGAGGCCAGCGCGGCGACGTCGTCGTCGGACAGGTAGGTGCAGTGATCGACCGCAGTCAGCCCGAGCTCGCAGGCCAGCTGCACCCCAGGGCCGGGACCCAGCTGGTTGGCGTGCAGCCGGCCACGCAGCCCGGAGGCGGCGCCGGCCGACAGAACCGTTCGCGCCTGGTCGACCGAGAACGCCCCCCGCTCGCAGAACGCGTCGATCCACCTCGCGTGCGGCGCGCAGGCCTCGAGCATCGGACCGGTGACCAGGGCGACGTACCCGTCAGGGTCGTCGACGTACTCCGGCGGCACCACGTGCGCGCCCAGGAAGGTGGTCTCGTCGGTGACCTGCGAGGCGATCGCGAGGCCGCGCGCCTCGTCCGAGACCGTCAGCCCGTACCCGCTCTTCACCTCCACCGTGGTGGTGCCCTGCCGCTGCATCTCGGCGACCAGCCGGGCCAGGTTGGCGGCCAGCTGCTCGTCGCTCGCGGCCCGCGTCGCGGCGACCGTGGTGCGGATGCCGCCGGCGGAGTACGGCGTTCCGGTCATCCGGGCCGCGAACTCCTCGGACCGGTCCCCGGCGAACAACAGGTGGGAGTGCGAGTCCACGAAGCCGGGGATCACGGCGCGCCCGCCCACGTCGTACGACGCGTCGGCGGCCGGAGCCTCGGTCCGACGACCGGTCCAGGCGACCCGGCCGCCCTCGATGACCAGCGCGGCATCCGTCAGCGGCCCGTCCTGGGAAGGGTCGTGCGTGGTGAGCTCGCCGATCCCGGTCAGCAGCGAGGTGGTCATGACCAGAGCCTCTCGATCGCCGAGGCCAGGTCGGCCGCGACCTGAGCCCGGTCCGGGGTGACGTCCACACCGTCGCGGACCACGTGCACCACGTCCGCCGCGGAGGCGGCGAACACGGCGGCCGCCTCGTCGGCTCCCGTCCCCGCCGTGCGCACGGATCCGGTGTCCACGGTCACCAGGTCCGCGCGGAAGCCGGCCGCGATCCGGCCGGCGTCGGGGAAGCCGAGCGAGCGGTGCCCGTCGGCCGTGGCCGCCTGCAGCAGCTCCGGCGCCGCCCAG
>DASTWW010000228.1:0-15641 GCA_035765755.1 Nocardioidaceae bacterium | reverse complement strand
ACCTGTACGTCGTAGTTGAGCTCCTCGCCGAGCAGCTCCAACGTGGCGTCGTTCACCGACTCGGTGGCGGTGACCATCTCACCGAGGTGGAACAGCATCTGCACCAGCGAGGCCGGCTCGACGTTGATCTTCTCGGCGAAGTCGGTCAGGGACGCGCCCCGGGCCAGCCGGATCGTCTCGCCGTTGCCCTTGCGGACGCGGACGCCGCCGATGGTCGGGGCCTCCATGTTGTCGAACTCCTGGCGCCTCTGCCGCTTCGACTTGCGGCCGCGACGCGAGGGACCGCCGGGACGGCCGAACGCACCCTGGGTGGAGCCACGACCGCCGGGGCGGCCGCCACCGGGACGGCCACCGGGCCGTCCGCTGCTCGGCGGGAACCCGCCGCCACCGCTGCGACCCGGCGCACCGCTGCGACCGGGCGCAGCGCCACGACCCGGCGCACCGCCGCGGCCGGGCGCACCGCCACGGCCACCGGGACCGGAGCCGAAGGCGGCCGGGGACTTGGGCATCATCGCGGGGTTCGGCCGGGGCATGCCGGACCGGCCCGGAAGGCCGCCGGTGCGGCCCGGGCCACCGTCGCGGCTCGACGGCGGGCGCGGCGGACGGTCCTGGTCTCCGCGCGGCGGGGCCGGACGCCGGCCCATGCCCTGCGTGGACGAGAACGGGTTGTTGCCCGGACGCGGGGTGCCCGGGCGCGGCGCCGGACGGGGCGGGGCCGGGGTGGGCTTGCGCTCGGTCGGGGTGCCGGCGGACGCGGCCGGGGCCTCCGGGGCCTCCGGGGCGTCGGGCGACTCCGCGGGAGCCTCCGACTCGGCGGCCGGCGCGGCCGGCTCCTGCTCGGGCGCTGCCGGACGGGGGCCGGGCTTCGGCGCGGCCTTCGCCGCGGGCGCCTCGGGCTGCGCCGGGGCCTCCGCGGTCTCCGGGGTGGCGGCCGGAGCCGCACCGTTCCCGGTCGCCTCGGCGGGAGCCTCCTCCGCCTGCTTGGCGGCAGCCTTCTTCGCCGGCGCCTTCTTGGCGGCCTTCTTGGCCGCGGCCTTCTCGGCGGCAGCCTTCAGTTCCTCACCGAAGGTGTCGGTGAACCGCTTCACTACGGGGGGCTCGACCGTCGACGACGGCGACTTGACGAACTCCCCCATCTCCCCGAGCTTCTCCAGCACTTGCTTGCTCGGGATTCCGAACTCCTTGGCGAGTTCGTGGACTCGGACCTTAGCCACGCTTCTCCTTCTGGTCCGAGCCGATCGTGGTCCGGACCGTTAGCTGGTGTGCATGCTCATCGCAAAGTACTCATCGAGTGCTCATGAGCTGCTGCTCCACTTTCTGTCGGTCAACATGGACGTGCGGGCGGCGGGCCGCCAGCATCCCCGGAGGTCCCGGGGTGCGCCTGCTGCGTGACGTAGGCCTGCACCGGCGCACCGGACAGGGGGCCTGCGACCTTGAGGGCCCGCGGGAACGCCTTGCGGCGGATCGCGAGCTCCAGGCACGTGGACGTGGGGTGCAGGTACGCTCCCCGGCCCGGTGCCCGGCCGGCAGGATCAGGGAGTACGGCGCGGCCGAACCCCTCGTCTCCTGCAACGACTCGAAGCAGCTGACGCTTGGTGGTGCGTTCCCGGCATCCCACACAGGTGCGCACAGGCGCATCCGCGCAGGCTGGCATGCCGTGTTCTCGAACCACCGCCGGTCAGTCTACCGGCTCGGCGGCCCGGACCCGAAACCGATTCAGTCCATCGGCGGGGCGACGGGCGCCTCGGCCGACTCCAACGACGCCCCCGCGGGCGGGGCCTGCGGCTGCTCGCGCGGCTCCGCCGGCGGCGCGACGGGCGCCTCCTCGGCCTCGTCGGAGCGGATGTCGATGCGCCACCCGGTCAGCCGGGCGGCCAGCCGGGCGTTCTGGCCCTCCTTGCCGATCGCCAGCGAGAGCTGGAAGTCGGGAACCACCACGCGCGCCGACCGGGCGGCCGCGTCCACGACCTCCACGCTGGACACCCGCGCCGGCGACAGTGCGTGGGCCACCAGCTGCGCCGGGTCGTCGGCCCAGTCCACGATGTCGATCTTCTCGCCGTGCAGCTCGTGCATCACGTTGCGGACCCGCTGGCCCATCGGTCCGATGCAGGAGCCCTTGGCGTTCACGCCGGGCACCGTGGAGCGGACCGCGATCTTGGTGCGGTGCCCGGCCTCGCGGGCGATCGCGCAGATCTCCACCGACCCGTCGGCGATCTCGGGCACCTCGAGGGCGAACAGCTTCTTGACCAGGTTCGGGTGCGAGCGGGACAGCATCACCTGGGGGCCG
Source organism: Nocardioidaceae bacterium (assembly GCA_035765755.1). GTDB lineage: Bacteria > Actinomycetota > Actinomycetes > Propionibacteriales > Nocardioidaceae > DASSKA01. The sequence goes on along the minus strand of DASTWW010000228.1, from coordinate 13,354 downwards.
CGCATCCCCTTGCGGACGCTGACCACCAGGCACTTGATCCGGGTGCCGTGCTCGTAACGCTCCCCCGGCACCCGCTCCGCTGCCGGCAGCAGCGCCTCCAGCCGGCCCAGGTCGACCATCACGTCGTTGGGGTCGCGACCCTGCTGGATGGTGCCGGAGATGACGTCGCCCTCCTTGCCGGAGAACTCGCCGAACTTGATGTCGTCCTCGGCGTCACGAAGCCGCTGCAGGATGATTTGCTTCGCGGTGGTGGCCGCGATCCTCCCGAAGCCGACCGGGGTGTCGTCGTACTCCCCGACCACGTTGCCTTGGTCGTCGGTCTCGTTGGCGTACACCGTGACGTGACCGGACTTGCGGTCCAGCTCGACGCGGGCGTCGGCCTGCGCGCCGGAGGTCTTGTGGTAGGCCGTGAGCAGCGCCTGCTCGATCGCCTCGACCAGGATCTCGAAGGAGATCTCCTTCTCGCGCTCGAGCGAGCGCAGGATCGACATGTCGATGTCCATGCCGGTCAACCCTCCTTCCGGTTCAGCTCGACCTGGACCCGCGCCTTGGCCACGTCGGCGTAGACGACCTGGTGGGTGCGCCCGTCCACGTCGAGCACGGCGCCCTGCTCGTCGCTGTCCTGGATCCGGCCGGTCACGGCCTGCCCGTCGTCGGTGACCACCTTGACCAGCCGGCCCCGGTTGCGCCGCCAGTGCCGGGGCAGGGTCAGCGGCCGGTCCGCGCCGCGCGAGCTGACCTCGAGGGTGTAGGGCTGCTCGCCCATCACGTCGGACTCGTCGAGCGCCCGCGACACCACGCGGGTCGCGTCGGCGACATCGTCGAGGGTCACCCCGCCGTCCTTGTCGACCGCGACCCGAAGCAGCCGGCGGTTCCCGGCCGGGGTCAGCTCGACCGCCTCCACGTCGAGGCCCTCGGCAAGCAGGGCATCGCTCAGCAGTCCGGCAAGTCGGTCCCGGACCTGTTGCGCGTTCACCGGATCACCTCCCTGCTGTGCTGTTGTGTCGCAGGGCAACCCTAGCGGACGCCCAGCACGGCAGCACCCGCGCGCTCCGTACGCCCGCCAAGCCCCGTAAGGTCGTCGCGTGCACGCTCGCGAGGACGGTCCGGTCGGGTCGGCGGCCGGGGACCAGCCCGCTGGCGGACCCGTGCTGCACCGGCGGCACGCGCTTGGTGTGCTCGGTGCCGGGCTCGCCGCGACGGTGCTCAGCGGCTGCACGCCCGGCGGCAAGCCGGAGCCGCTGCCCCCGGTGCGCGAACCGACCCCGGGGCTGGACCCCGACGTGGTGGTCGCCGGCGACACACTGGCCGCCGAGCGGGACATGCTCGATGCGATCGACGCCACGATGGCCCGGCACCAGGGGCTGCAGCCGCTGCTGACCCCGGTCGCGGCGGTGCACCAGGCGCACGTCGACCTGCTCACCCGCGCCGTCCCGGGCTCGGCCACCAGTCCCTCGGCCGGCCCGTCCGCCAGCGCGTCGGCCGGCCCGTCGCTCCTGGCCAGCCCGTCGGCGGCGCCACCGGGCAGCCCGGCCGGCGCGAGCTCCTCGGGCAGCACGGCCGGGGCGAGCCCGTCGGGCAGCCCGACCGGGTCGGCCTCGCCGTCCGCCGCGCCGCCCACCGCTGACGTCCCCCGCGACCCCGACCGGGCCCTGCGCCGGCTGGCCCGGCACGAGGACCGGCTCAGCCTGTTCGACAGGCAGCAGGCGTTCACCGCGCGCAGCGGCGCCTTCGCGCGGCTGCTGGCCAGCATGGCCGCCGCGGCCGCGCAGCAGGCGATGGGTCTCGGTCGCCGGCCGAACGGGACCGGGAGCTCGCGATGACGGCGGTCGAGGCGCTGCAGAAGACGCTGGCCGGGGAGTACGCCGCGGTGTACTGCTACGGGGTGATCGGCGGCCGGGTGTCCACGTCGACGTACCCGCTGCTCGCCGGCCGGGTCGCGCAGGCCTACACCACGCACCGCGGCCGCCGGGACCAGCTGATCGCGATGATCCGCGACGCCGGCGCGGTCCCGGTGGCCTCCGCGGTCAGCTACGAGCTGCCGACCCCGGTCCGCACCGAGCGGCAGCTGACCGCTGCTGCCACCGAGCTGGAGAAGGCCTCCGCGCGGCTGTACGCCGACATGGTGGAGAACACCTCGCTGCTGCACCGGCAGTGGGCCATCGACGCGCTCGCGGACGCGGCGGTGCGCCAGCTGGGCTTCTCCGGGTCGCCGAGCGCGTTCCCCGGGGTGCCCGGTCTGCCCTACTGACGAAGGTCAGCGGGTCCAGGCGGCGATCACGTCGTACACGTCGGCGAGCCGGTCCACCACGGCGTCCGGCTCACCCTCGGAGTGCCCGCGCTGCTCGACGGGGATGTCGCTGTGCGGCACCAGGATGGTGCGCATCCCGACCTGGGAGGCGCCCCAGATGTCGTCGAAGAGCCGGTCCCCGACGAACACGCAGTGGCCCGGGTCGGCGATGCCGACGGACTCCATCGCCGCGGTGAACGCCTCCGGCGCCGGCTTGGTCCACCTGATCTCGCTGGTGTACACCGAGCCGTCGAGCAGGTCGAGCACGCCGTCGCGGCGGAAGTACTCCTCGTGCCAGGTCCGCGGGAACAGCGTGTTGGACAGCACCCCGACCCGCAGGCCGTCCACCTTGAGCCGGCTGAACAGCGGCAGCACGTCCGGGTCGGTGAGGGTGTGCGGCTCCCAGAACTCCCGGTAGGCGGTCAGCATCGACTCGTCGTGGGTCAGGCCGGCCTCCACGAACACGTCCGCGATCGTCGCGCTGGTGTGGTGGTCGCGGGCACGGGCCCAGACCGCGTCGCCGGCGGCGCGCAGCACCTCGGCGGTCGAGACGTCGGCGTCGACCGCCGCGGCGGCAAGCGCCGTGCTCTCCTCGGCGAAGTCGATGGCGTGCCACGGGGTGAGGGTGCCGCCCCAGTCGAACAGCACCGCTTCGACGGGCTCAGCCAACGCCGACCACCTCGGCGAGCCGCTGTGCGGCCGCGTCCACCGAGACCTCCTCGCGCTCGCCGCCGGCCCGGTCGCGCACCTCCACGACGCCGTCGGCCAGCCGCTTGCCGACCACCACGATGGTGGGCACCCCGAGCAGCTCGGCGTCCTTGAACTTCACCCCGGGCGAGACCTTCGGCCGGTCGTCGTAGATCACGGTGACCCCGCGCGCGGACAGCTCGTCGGCGAGCTTGGCGGCGGCCTCGAAGACCGCCTCGTCCTTGCCGGTGGCGACCAGGTGTACGTCGGCCGGGGCGACCTCGCGAGGCCACACCAGACCGAGCTCGTCGTGGGTGTTCTCGGCGATCGCCGCCACTGCCCGCGAGACCCCGATGCCGTAGGAGCCCATGGTCACGGTGACCAGCTTCCCGGACTCGTCGAGCACCTGCAGGTCGAGCGCGTCGGCGTACTTGCGGCCGAGCTGGAAGATGTGGCCCATCTCGATGCCGCGCGCCGACTGCAGCGTCCCGTCACAGTTGGGACAGGGGTCGCCGTCGCGGACCTCGGCGGCCTCGATGGTGCCGTCCGGGGTGAAGTCCCGGCCGGCGACCAGGTCGAGGACGTGGCTGCCCTCGGCGTCGGCGCCGGTGACCCAACGGGTGCCCTCGACCACGCGCGGGTCGACGAGGTACCTGATCGCAGAGGCGTTCTTCTCGCCCAGCGCGCCAGGGCCGATGTAGCCCTTGACCAGCGCCGGGTGCTTCTTGAACTCGGTCTCGTCGAACGGCTCGAGCTCGGTGGGCTCGAGCTGGCCCTCCAGCCGCTTGACGTCCACCTCCCGGTCGCCGGGGAGGCCGATCGCGAGCGGCTCCCGGGTGCCGTCCGGGTGCTTGAGCACCACCATCACGTTCTTCAGGGTGTCCCCGGCCCGCCAGGGCCGGTCCTCCCGGGGGAACTTGTCGTTGAGGTGGTCGACCAGCGTGTCGATGGTCGGCGTGTCCGGGGTCTGCTCGGCATGCGCGGCAGGCACTCCGTCGTACGGCATCGGCGCCGGCGGCCGCACCTGCACCGCCTCCACGTTGGCGGCGTAGTCGCAGCTGGTGCACCGCACGTAGGTGTCCTCACCGTTGTCGGCGCGGGCCAGGAACTCCTCGGACTTCGAGCCGCCCATCGCGCCGGAGGTGGCCTTGACGATCACGTAGTCGAAGCCGAGACGGTCGAAGATCTTGATGTAGGCGGCCCGGTGCGCGGCGTACGACGCGTCGAGGCCCTCGTCGCTGGTGTCGAACGAGTACGAGTCCTTCATCACGAACTCGCGGCCGCGCAGCAGGCCGGCGCGGGGCCGTGCCTCGTCGCGGTACTTCGTCTGGATCTGGTAGAGCCACAGCGGAAGGTCCTTGTAGGAGGAGTACAGGTCCTTCACGGTGAGCGTGAACATCTCCTCGTGGGTGGGCCCAAGCAGGTAGTCCGCACCCTTGCGGTCCTTGAGCCGGAAGATGCCGTCGCCGTACTCCGTCCACCGGCCGGTCGCCTCGTAGGGCTCACGCGGCAGCAGCGCGGGGAACTGCAGCTCCTGCGCGCCGATGGCGTCCATCTCCTCGCGCACGATCCGCTCGATGTTGCGCAGCACCCGCAGGCCCAGCGGCAGCCAGGAGTAGATGCCGGGGGCGGCGCGGCGGATGTAGCCGGCGCGGACGAGCAGCCGGTGGCTCGGCACCTCGGCGTCCGCCGGGTCCTCGCGCAGGGTGCGCAGGAACAGGGACGACATGCGCAGGACTCGGCCTGCCTCGGAGGTGCTCATTGGGCAAGGCTATCGAGCGAGTCGACAAGCCTGCACATCCGTTTGGGGCGCCCGTGGTCCCGGTCGTGCCCAACCGGCAGGCGGTCAGGACCGCGGCCACCACTTCAGCCGGGTCAGCGGCCGGGTCAGCAGCATTGACAGCAGCGCCGCGACCACCCCGATGGCCACGGCAGCGATGATGTCCTGCACGTGGTGCACGTTGGCCGCCACTCGAGCGGCGCCGATGCCCAGGCTGATCACCATCAGCACGACGCCGATCGCCCTGCGGTAGACGAAGACGATCGTGGCGATCCCGAACGTCAGCGCGGTGTGGTCGGACGGGAAGCCGTTGTCGGCCGGGTGCGGGAACAGCGGCTTCAGCGACGAGTCCTGGACGAACGGGCGCGGGTCGGTGTGCACCGCTCCGGCCACCTTGACCAGGATCGCGACCAGGATCATCGTGACGATCGCCTGGGCGGCCAGGGTGTACTTCTCCGGCCGGCGCACCAGCAGCCACGCGATCACCGCCCCCACGGCGACGGCGTAGATGGCGTACTGCGCGACGATGACGATCAACTGGTCCACGGGCGGCATCGTCGCAGCGGTTCCTGAGAACCGGGTGAACGCGATCCACCCTCGGCCCCAACTGGCGGCCACGCGCCGACGCGCCGTCCAAGCTCCCGGGCCGCCGGCAGCCACGGACGGAGCACCACCCGCGCGTCAGAACATGATGGTCGCGAACGTGGCGGACTGGCGGAAGCCGACCGCCTCGTAGGCCCGCCGGGCGGGCTCGTTGTGCTCGTTGACGTAGAGCGAGACGACCGGCGCGATGTCGCGCAGCGCGTACGCCACGACGGCGGCCATCCCGGGGGCGGCCAGCCCTTCGCCCCGGCGGGAGGGGTCGACGTAGACGCCCTGGACCTGACAGGCGTACGGCGAAGCGGCGGCCACCTCGGCCTTGAACACCACCCGTCCGTCCTCGATCCGGGCGAACGACCAGCCCTTGCCGATGAGCTGGGAGACCCGGGCCCGGTACATGTCCGCGCCACCGCCGGCCTCCGGGGACACGCCGACCTCCTCGGTGTACATCGCCACGCAGGCCGGATAGACCGCGTCCAGCTCGGCCGGCCGCGTCCGGCGTACCAACGGGTCCGGCTGCACCGTCGGCTCCACGTCGATCTCGAGGTGCGGCTGGTTCCAGCGCAGCTCACGCGGCGGGGACCAGCGCGGTGCGAGGTGTGACCAGAAACCGGCCACCGCGTCCGCGGGGCCGACGATCGTGGAGCACCGGCGGCCCTGGGAGAGCGCCCGCCCGGCGAACGCCTCCAGTGCGTCCGGTGTCGCGTCGACGGGGACCAGGTTGGCCGCGGCGTGGCACACCGAGCGCAGCCGGCCGTCCTCTGCGTACCCCCACATCTCGCCGCCGAGCCAGCGCGGGTCGAGGCGGGTGAGCCGGGCCCGGTAGTCGGCGAACACGTTCACCACCGGATCGCGCGCCAGCAGCTCCAACGTCTCAGGGAGGTCGGAGGGTCCGAGCAGCCTCAGGCCGTGCTGGGTCCGGAGCACGTGAGGAGCCTACGCGACCAGAGCGGTCGCGGACATCCTTCGAAGCACGGGTCAGCCGGAGACGGTCACCGAGGGGCCGCCGTCGTCACCGACCGGGGTGCCCATCTCCTCGGCGATCCGCATCGCCTCCTCGATCAGGGTCTCCACGATCTGCGACTCGGGGACGGTCTTGATCACCTCGCCCTTGACGAAGATCTGCCCCTTGCCGTTGCCGGAGGCGACGCCGAGGTCGGCCTCGCGCGCCTCTCCCGGGCCGTTCACGACGCAGCCCATCACGGCCACCCGCAGCGGCACCTCGAGCCCGTCGAGCCCGGCGGTGACCTCCTCGGCCAGCTTGTAGACGTCGACCTGGGCCCGGCCGCAGGACGGGCAGGACACGATCTCGAGCCGACGCGGCCGCAGGTTCAGCGACTCCAGGATCTGCAGGCCGACCTTCACCTCCTCGACCGGAGGCGCGGACAGCGAGACGCGGATGGTGTCCCCGATGCCCTTGGACAGCAGGGTGCCGAACGCGACCGCCGACTTGATGGTGCCCTGGAACGCCGGGCCGGCCTCGGTGACCCCGAGGTGCAGCGGCCAGTCGCCGCGCTCGGCGAGCATCTCGTAGGCCTGCACCATCACGACCGGGTCGTTGTGCTTGACCGAGATCTTGAAGTCGTGGAAGTCGTGCTCCTCGAACAGCGAGGCCTCCCAGACCGCGGACTCGACGAGCGCCTCCGGGGTGGCCTTGCCGTACTTCTCCAGCAGCCGCTTGTCCAGGGACCCGGCGTTGACGCCGATCCGCAGCGAGACGCCGGCGTCCTTGGCCGCCTTGGCGATCTCCTTGACCTGGTCGTCGAACTTGCGGATGTTGCCCGGGTTCACGCGCACCGCCGCGCAGCCCGCGTCGATCGCGGCGAAGACGTACTTCGGCTGGAAGTGGATGTCGGCGATCACCGGGATCTGCGAGTGCTTCGCGATCTCCGGCAGCGCCTCGGCGTCGTCCTGCGACGGGCAGGCGACCCGCACGATGTCGCAGCCGGACGCGGTCAGCTCGGCGATCTGCTGCAGGGTGCTGTTCACGTCCGCGGTCAGCGTGGTGGTCATCGACTGCACCGAGACCGGCGCGTCCCCGCCGACGAGCACGCTGCCGACCTTGATCTGCCGGCTCTTCCGCCGTGGCGCCAGCACGGGAGGCGGAGCGTCCGGCATGCCCAGGTCGACCGAGGTCATCGACGAGTCCCTTCTCTAGGTTCTCTTCCGTGGGTACGCGACCGCTCGCGCCCTCAACAGATCCATACCCGACGATATCCCGCCGGACACCTCACCGGATCGGCACGGGCGCCACGATGTCCGCGTAGACCAGGATCACGCTCACCACCAGGATCACCCCGGCCATCGCGTAGGCGACCGGCAGCAGCTTGGCGACGTCGAAGTAGCCGGGGTCCGGCCGCCGGAACAGCCGGGCCAGCCCCCGTCGTACGGCCTCGAACAGCGCACCGGCGATGTGCCCGCCGTCCAGCGGCAGCAGCGGCACGATGTTGAGCACCCCGACGAACAGGTTCACGCCGCCGAGCAGCATCAGCACGCTGAAAAACCGGTCACTGGCGGGGATCAGGTTGTCGGAGGCCATCTGCCCGGCCACCCGGCTGGCGCCGACCACGCTCATCGGGCTGTCCTGGGACCGGGGCTGCAGGCCGAGCGCCGCCTTGCCTGCGCCGACCACCTTCGCCGGCAACTGGCCGATCGCCTGCAGGGTCCGCCAGGTGTAGTCGGCCATCGTGGTCACCACGAAGCCCGGACCCTTGCGCTCCAGGGTGAGCGTCGGGCTGATCCCGAGGAAGCCGACCCGGACGATCCCGGTGGGGTGCTCGGCCGACTGCGGCCTCGCCGAGACGGTGGTGTTGGTGTGCAGCGTCTTCAGCTGCCCGTCCCGGCGCACCACGATGGTGGCCTGGCCGTCGCGGTTGGCGCGGATCACGTTGGTCAGCTGGTCCCACGAGTGGATCCGCGTCCCGTTGAAGCTGACCAGGGTGTCGCCGCGCTGCAGCCCGGCCTTCTTCGCCGGGGCCACCGGGTCGCTGGGCCGGCAGTGCCGCTGGGGCAGGTCGGCGGTGGGCGCGGTCGCCGCGATCACGCAGTCGGAGACGTGCGAGACGGTCGGCTGCGGGACCCGCACCCCGTGCACCATGAACACGATCGCGAACAGCAGGAAGCCGAGCACCAGGTTGGTGAGGATGCCCGCGCCCATCACGGTGATCTTCTTCCACCACGAGAGCCGGTAGAACAGCCGGTCCTCGTCACCGGGCTCGACGAGCTCGTACTCCGCGGCCCGGGCGTCGGAGACCAGCTGCTGGAACATGCCGGTGTTGCTGCGACGTACCGTCTGCGGGTCCTGTCCCTTGCCGGGCGGCAGCATCCCGACCAGCTTGACGTAGCCGCCGAACGGCACCGCCTTGACGCCGTACTCGGTCTCGCCGCGCTTGGTGGACCACAGGGTGCGGCCGAAGCCGACGAAGTACTGCGTCACCTTGACGCCGAACATCTTGCCGGTGACCAGGTGGCCGACCTCGTGCAGGCCGATCGACACCGCCAGCCCGACGGCGAACAGCAGCACCCCGAGCGTGTACAGCAGCACGGTCATCGCCTGCCACCCCTCACGCTCACGAGTCGGACCGCAACCGGCCCGCCTCCTCGCGGGCCCAGGCGTCGGCAGCGAGCACGTCGTCCACGGTCAGCTCCCGACCCTCCAAGCCTACGTGGTGCCGGGCCAGCACCTGCTCGATCGTGGGCACGATGTCGGTGAACCGCAGCTCGCCGGCCAGGAACGCCTCCACGCACACCTCGTTGGCGGCGTTGTAGACCGCCGGTGCGGTGCCGCCGCGGGCGCCGGCCTCCCGGGCCAGGCGTACGGCGGGGAACGCCTCGTCGTCGAGGGGGAAGAACTCCCACGCCTGGGCGGTGCTCCAGTCGACCGGCGGGGCCGCGTCCGGGACCCGGTCCGGCCAGCCCATGCCCAGCGAGATCGGGATCAGCATCGACGGCGGGGAGGCCTGCGCCAGCGTGGACCCGTCGAAGAACTCGACCATCGAGTGCACCACCGAAGTGGGGTGCACCACCACCTCGATCCGGTCGAAGCCGATGTCGAAGAGCAGGTGCGCCTCGATCACCTCCAGCCCCTTGTTGACGAGGGTGGCGGAGTTGATGGTCACCACCGGGCCCATCGACCAGGTCGGGTGGGCCAGCGCCTGCTCCGGGGCGACGTCGTGCAGCTCCTCGCGCTTGCGGCCGCGGAACGGGCCACCGCTGGCGGTGAGCACCAGCCGGCGCACCTCGGCGGCCCGGCCGCCGCGCAGGCACTGGGCGAGCGCGGAGTGCTCGGAGTCGACCGGGACGATCTGGCCGGGCTTGGCCCGCGCGGTGACCACCGGCCCGCCGATGATCAGCGACTCCTTGTTGGCCAGCGCGAGCGTGTTCCCGGCGTCCAGGGCGGCCAGCGTGGGCCGCAGCCCGACCGCGCCGGTGATGCCGTTGAGCACCACGTCGCAGTCCATCGCCGCGGCCTCGCAGGAGGCGTCCTCGCCGGTGCCGGAGAACGCCGGGGCGAGCTCGGCGACCTGCTTGTCGAACAGCTCGGTCTGGGAGCCGCCGGCGGTCAGGCCGACCACCCGGAACCGGTCGGGGTTGGCGCGCACGATCTCCAGCGCCTGGGTGCCGATCGACCCGGTGGAGCCGAGGATGACGACGTCGCGACGGCTGCTCATGTGGTCATCCTCGCAAACGGGTCAGAGCGTGAGACCGGCGAGCACCATCACCCGCTCATAGGTCAGGTCGGTCATCGCGTAGCGGACCCCCTCCCGTCCCACGCCGGACTCCTTCACCCCGCCATACGGCATCGGGTCGGCGCGGTAGCTCGGCACGTCGCCGACGATCACCCCTCCGACCTCGAGCTCGCGGAACGCCCGGAACGCGGTGCGCACGTCGCGGGTGAACACGCCGGCCTGCAGGCCGTAGCGGGAGTCGTTGACCCGTGTGAACGCCTCGTCGACCGACGCCACCCGCTCCAGCACGAGCACCGGACCGAAGACCTCCTCGCAGGCCACCTTGGCGTCGGCGGCCACGCCCTCCAGCACCGTCGGGGGGAGTACGTCGCACCGTCGCGCTCGCCCCCGATCAGCAGCGTTCCACCCGCGTCCACGGCCTCGCGGACCCACTGCTCCACGCGACGGGCCTCGCGCTCGTCGATCATCGGGCCGACATGGGTGTCCGGGTCGTCCGGGTCGCCGGTGCCGAGCGCCTTGGTGGCCAGCACGACCCGGTCCCGCACCTCGTCGTACACCGACTCGTGCGCGAACACCCGCTGCACGCCGACGCAGGACTGCCCGGCCTGGTAGGTGGAGAACGCGGCGATCCGCTGCGCGGCGAAGGCGAGGTCCTCCTCGCTCGTCCAGTCCTCGCAGACCACGACGGCGGCGTTCCCGCCGAGCTCGAGCACCACGTGCTTGCGCGGCGCGGCGTCCTGGATCGCCCGGCCGACCGGACCGGAGCCGGTGAACGAGACCACCGGCAGCCGCGGGTCGGCGACCAGCTTCAGGGCGCGGTCGTTCTCGACGTTGACGACACTGAGCATCCCCGCCGGCATCCCGGCCCGCTCCATGACCAGGCCGGCGATCTCGGCGATCAGCAGCGCGGACAGCGGGGTGCGCGGGGCCGGCTTCACCACGACCGGCGCGCCGACGGCCAGCGCGGGTGCCACCTTGTGCGCGACCAGGTTCAGCGGGAAGTTGAACGGGGTGATGGCCAGCACCGGCCCCTTGGGCACCCGGCCGACGTAGGCCATCCGGCCCTCGGCGGAGGCGTCGGCGTCCAGCCGCATGACCTCGCCGGACCAGGTGCGGGTGTGCTCGGCGGCCCACCGGAACACCGACACGGCGCGGGCCACCTCGGCGCGTGCCCAGGTGATCGGCTTGCCGTTCTCCGCGGTGATCACCTCGGCCAGGTCCTCGGCTTGGGCGGCGATCCCGCCGGCGATCTTGCCGAGCACGTCGGCGCGCACGTGCAGCGGCAGCGCGGCGGCCTCGTGCCGTACGGCGTGGGCGGCGGCGACCGCGCGCTCCATCTGGTCGGCCGAGGCGTACCACGTGGCCCCGGCCGGCGACCCGTCGTAGGGTCGATGCACCTCGAGAGGCCGCTCCCCGGCCTCCCACTGGCCTGCCACGAACAACGGAATCGGTCCGTCAAACGCCACCTTTACCACTGTTTCCTTGCCGAGTAGCCGTTTTCACGCCGGGGTCCGTAGCGGAATCCGGCATCCGCACCATAGCCTGTGGCCATGACCGATGCAGCCTCTCAGCCCCTCGTGGGCGGTCCAGACCTGCCGCAGGAGCGGCGCCTCGTCACCGAGATCCCCGGCCCCGAGTCGGTGCGCCGCTTCGAGCGACGCAGCCGGCACGTCGCGAACGGGGTGAGCACCACCCTGCCGGTCTTCGTGGAGGCGGCCGGCGGCGGTGTGCTGGTCGACGCCGACGGCAACTCGCTGATCGACCTCGCCTCCGGCATCGCGGTCACCGGTGTGGGCAACAGCGCGCCGGAGGTCAGCGAGCGGGTGGTCGAGCAGGTCCGCGCGTTCACGCACACCTGCTTCATGGTCACGCCGTACGACGGGTACGTCGCCGTCGCCGAGGCGCTCAACCGGCTCACCCCCGGCGGCCACGCCAAGCGCACGGTGCTGTTCAACTCCGGCGCCGAGGCCGTCGAGAACGCGGTCAAGATCGCCCGCGCCTACACGCGCAGGCCCGCGGTCGTCGCGTTCGACCACGCCTACCACGGCCGCACGAACCTCACCATGGGCCTGACCGCGAAGAACATGCCCTACAAGAGCACCTTCGGGCCGTTCGCCTCCGAGATCTACCGCGCCCCGCTGTCCTACCCGTTCCGCGACGGCGGCCTGGACGGCGCCGAGGCGGCCCGGCGGGCGATCGACGTCATCGAGAAGCAGGTCGGCGCCGAGAACCTCGCCGCGCTCGTGATCGAGCCGATCCAGGGCGAGGGCGGCTTCATCGTCCCCGCCACCGGCTTCCTGCCGGCCCTGCTGGAGTGGTGCCACGCCAACGGGGTGGTCTTCGTGGCCGACGAGGTGCAGACCGGGTTCGCGCGCACCGGCGCGCTGTTCGCGGTCGAGCACGAGGACGTCGTGCCCGACCTGCTCGTCACCGCCAAGGGCATCGCCGGCGGCCTGCCGCTGAGCGCGGTGACCGGCCGCGCCGAGATCATGGACGCCCCTCACGTCGGCGGCCTCGGTGGCACCTACGGCGGCAACCCGCTGGCCTGCGCGGCCGCGCTCGGCGCCATCGAGACGATCCTCGCCGAGGACCTCGTCGGGCGCGCCGGGAAGATCGGGCAGCTCATGCTGACCCGGCTGCGCGACCTGCAGGCCGCCGACGACCGGATCGGCGACGTCCGCGGCCGCGGCGCGATGGTCGCCGTCGAGCTGGTCCGGCCGGGCAGCAAGGAGCCCGACCCCGAGCTGGCCCGCAGCATCGCCGCGCACGCCCACGCCCGCGGCGTCATCGTGCTGACCTGCGGAACCTACGGCAATGTCCTGCGCTTCCTGCCCCCTCTGGTGATCGGCGAGGAGCTGCTGAACGAGGGTCTCGACCTCATCGAGGCCGCCTTCGAGCAGGAAACCGCAGCAGCGGCGTAGCCAGAGATAGACGCGGCATGGCTTGAGGTAGCGCGGCGGTCCGGGTCCGGGCCGCCGCGCTGTCCGCCACGATCCGGCGACTTTCGTCGCGTTCCGGCGATGCGCACTAGACGAGATGCGACCCTAGGACGAGACAGAAGACGGTCGCACGCATGGACCGTGCCGAAGGCTCCGGGGCGTTGGGCGTAAGGTCGGGGGGATGATCGGGTCGAGTCGCCGAGCTTGGATCGCGCCGAGTGTGCTGCTCGGCGTGTTCTTCGTGTTGCTCTGGCAGGTTCTGTCGCACGGCGTCGTCACGCGAGTCGACGTCCACGTGCGCAACGCCATCCAGAGCGCCGCTCACTCCACCGAGCTCTCCTGGCTCTTCAGGATCGGCCGCGGCTGTGCC
>DASTWW010000227.1:0-12357 GCA_035765755.1 Nocardioidaceae bacterium | reverse complement strand
GGCGGCACGATGACCCACGCGCTGGCGTGGACGGGTGCCCGGGTCCTGCTCGTCGAGCGCGGCCAGATGCTTCCACAGGAGGACGAGAACTGGGACCCGGCGGCCGTCTGGCAGGAGAAGCGCTACCGGCCCGATGAGCTGTGGCTGGACGGGCGCGGTCGCACGTTCCTGCCGTTCGTGCACTACGTGGTCGGCGGGAACACCAAGTTCTGGGGCAGCGCCCTGTTCCGGCTGCGACGCGACGACTTCGACGCCGTGGAGCACGCCGACGGCATCTCGCCCGCCTGGCCGATCGACTACGACACCCTGGCGCCGTGGTACGACCAGGCCGAGCGGCTCTACCACGTGCACGGCGAGCACGGCTTCGACCCCACCGAGGCCGAGCGGAGCCCATTCCCCTACCCGGCGGTCCCCCACGAGCCGCCGATCCGGGAGCTCGTGGACCAGCTTCGCGGCCACGGGCTGCACCCCTCCCCGCTCCCGCTCGGGCTGGTGAATCCCGGCGAGGAGGGCGGCTGTGTGTTGTGCAGCACCTGCAACTCCTTCCCCTGCCGGATCCGCGCCAAGAGTGACGCCGACACCATCTGCGTCGAGCCCGCGCTGGCGTCCCCGACCGTGACCATGTGGACGGGTGCGCGGGCCGAGCGGCTGCTCACCGACGGCAGCGGTCGGAAGGTCACCGCGGTCGAGATCGACCGGGGCGGCCACAAGGTCCGGGTCACCGCGAAGACGTTCGTGGTGGCCTGCGGGGCCGCCAACTCGGCCGCGCTCCTGCTCCGGTCCGCCAACGACCGGCACAAGAACGGGCTGGCCAACAGCTCCGGCATGGTCGGCCGCCGCTACATGGCGCACTTGTCCACGATGATCGAGGCCTTCCACCCGTTCAAGGTGAACCCGACCAAGTTCCAGAAGACGGTGGCGATCAACGACTTCTACCGCGCCGGCAGGGGGCATCCGTTCCCGCTGGGACACATCCAGTCCCAGGGCCGCGCGCACGGTGCGATAGTCCAGGCGGTGGCCCCCTTCCTGCCGCGCTGGGCATGCGACGCGTTCGTGTCTCGCGGCGTGGACTGGCTGGCGATGTCCGAGGACCTCCCTCGGGAGTCGAACCGGGTCACCGTGGAACCCGACGGCCGGATCAGGGTCTCCTACCAGCCGAACAACCTCGCGCCGCACGCCACGCTGGTCCGGGAGACCAAGCGGATGCTGAGGCGGCTCGGGTACTGGAAGGTCATCACCCACTCGTTCAAGGTGCAGAACACCACCCATCAGTGCGGCACGCTCGTGTTCGGGACCGATCCCAAGACGTCGGTGCTGGACACCTACTGCCGGACCCACGACGTGGACAACCTGTACGTGGTCGACGCCTCGTTCTTCCCCTCCTCCGCGGCGGTCAACCCCGCCCTCACGATCATCGCCCAGGCCCTGCGAGTGTCCGACCACCTGGTCCGCAACGAGCTCAACTAGCCGAGAAGAGGTTCCCGTGCGCGTCCGCTCCTTCAGTCATGTCGCCATCACCGTCTCCGACTTCAACGAGGCGGTGCGCTTCTACTGGGACGTCTTCGGGGCGCCGGTGGTCGGCGTCTCGGACACGCCGAGCGAACGGGTGCGCACCTTCTTCGGTGTGGAGGCACCGGAGCCCACCTGCAAGATCGGCTGGGTGCGCGTCCCCGGGGGCGCCACGATCGAGCTCTTCGAGTTCCGCCCCTACGAACACCCGGTCGACGTCGTCTGGAACCGGCTCGGGCCGACCCACATCTCCTTCAACGTGCACGACACCCAGAAGTGGCACGACTACCTGGTCGGCAAGGGGGTCGAGATCGTCTCGCCGCCGGAGAAGTCGCCGCACGGGCACACGTTCTTCTTCGTCAAGGACCCGGACGGCAACCTCATCGAGCTGATCGACAACAAGCACATGCGGCCGATCCTCAAGTGGCTCGGTCCGCTCGGAGGTGTGGTGTTCCGGCACACGATGTACAAGAAGTACTACCAGCCCCGGTCCGCGTAGCTCAGCAGTCGAGCACCGACCGCGCCAGACGGATGTCGTCGGTCCCGAACACCAGCCGCACGCCGCCGAAGGTGGTGTAGCACAGGTCGACGTTGACGCCGGCGTCGGCGAGCCCCCGAGCGATGTCACCCATCGAGCCGGGCTCGTCGGCGACATTGACGACCAGCACCTCGCGCTCGTCGGCGACCGGCATCCCCGCCGCGTCCAACGCGGTCCGCAGACCGTCGCGCCGGTCGTCGGCAACCAGCACGTGCACGACGCCTCGGCCATCGCCCGTGAACGCGGCGAAGCCGTCGATGTTGATACCCGCGGCGCCGGTCACCTCCCCCAGCCGAGCCAGCTCGCCCGGGCGGTCGTCGAGGATCACCACCACGTCGTACATCACCTCGGATCGTCGCACCGGCCGCCGGCGGTGTCACTCCCTCCGGACTCGGGCCGGACCGCCGCTGGGTTCCGCTTGGCTCGTCGAGGAAGATGAAGCGTGCTCGACTGGTGGCGACACAGGCTCTCCCTGGACCTGACGCGGCTCCGTAAGGACGGCCGCGCGGCCGCGCTGTGGGCGCTGCGGATCACGGTGGCCGCGGTAGCGAGCTACGTCGTCGCGACCCTGCTGTTTCCGGGGACCCAGCCGCTGCTCGCGCCGCTGACGGCGATGCTCGTGGTCCAAGTGACCCCGGTCTCGCTGCTGGCCAGCGGCCTGGACCGGGTGGTCGCCGTGGTGGCGGGTGTCTCGCTCGCGGTGGCCTTCGCCGCGATCGTGCCGCTGCAGTGGTGGAGCCTGGGGGTGCTGATCCTCGTAGCCATCCTGATCGGCCAGGTACTGCGACTGCGCGCGAACCTCATCGAGGTCGCCATCAGCGGCATGCTCGTGCTCGGGGTCGGGTCGCTGGACGCAGGGTCGGCCGCCTGGCAGCGGATCACCGAGACCCTCGTCGGCGCCGCCGTGGGCATCGTGGCGAACCTGCTGTTCCCGCCCAAGGTCGCCAGCGCCGACGCCGGCCAGGCGATCGACGGGCTCGCGGACTCGGTCAGCCAGCTGCTGAGCCGGGCCGCGGACGAGCTGTCCGAGCTCGTGGCCGAGGGTCGTGACGTCGCGCCCGCCGCGAGGGCGTGGCTGGGCGAGGCACGGCGGATCACCCATGACATCCCGCCGGTGGGCGCGGCACTGCTGCACGCCGAGCAGGGCCGCCGGCTCAACGTCCGCGCCGTCGGCACCCCGAACGTGTCCGCGGGTCTCCGCCAGGGGCTCGAGGCGCTGGAGCACTCCACGGTCGCGATCCGCAGCATGCTCGGCGCAGTCGCCGAGGCGGTCCAGGACGCCTCATGGACGGAGGAGGAGAGCTCCGGGGACCTCCTGCTCGGTCTGGCCCAGACGTTCCGTGAGCTGGGCGCCGGCTTCGACGCGTTCGGCCAGCTGGTGCGCGACGAGGCCGAGACAGGACGGTCGACGACTCCCACCGAGGTCCAGGACCTGCGTGCCGCACGGGAGGGCCTGCACGAGGCCCGCGCCCGGCTCGAGGACTTGATGATGACGGGGTCCGGAGCCGGGCTGCTCCAGCTGCACGCGGCAGTGCTGTCCGCCGTCCAGCGACTGCTGCGGGAGATGGACCTCGACGAACGGATCCGGAGGCAGATCCGGCTGATGCGCCCTCGGCCACGGCTGCCGCGACCCGGAGCACCCCGGCGGGGCACCGGGTCGGCTCCCGCGCCCGAACCCACCCCGGAGGCCGAGACGCAGGTGCTGCCGCGCATCCCTCCCCGGCGGGGTGACGACCCGGGTCGCTGAGTGACCCCGGACGGCCACGACACGGCGGCAGCGGATAGATGACATGCGTCCGGGTTGGTCCCGGTGGTCCGCGGTTCGCGTGTCACAGCGGGGCCAGCGTGCCCTACACAGCGGTGGAGACCGCCCGGAAGCGCCGCAGCCGGAGGCTGTTGGAGACCACGAACACCGAGGAGAACGCCATCGTCGCACCCGCGATCAGGGGGTTGAGCAGGCCGAACGCGGCGAGTGGCAGCGCGGCGACGTTGTAGGCGAAGGCCCAGAACAGGTTGCCCTTGATGATGGCCAGCGTGCGGCGTGCCAGCCTGATCGCATCCACCGCCGCGCGGAGATCGCCTCGGACCAGGGTCAGGTCGGAGGCCTCGATCGCCACGTCGGTGCCGGTGCCCATGCTGATCCCCAGGTCGCTGCGGGCGAGTGCGGCGGCATCGTTGACCCCGTCGCCGACCATCGCCACGGTGCGTCCCTCGCGCTGGAGCCGCTCGATGACCGCGGCCTTGTCGGAGGGCAGCACCTCGGCGAACACCTCGTCGATGCCGACCTCGGCCGCGACCGCCCTGGCCGCGCGGTCGTTGTCACCGGTGAGCAGCACCGGCCGAAGCCCGAGCTGCCGCAGCTCGTCCACGGCCTGGGCGCTGGTCGGTTTGACGGTGTCGGAGACAACCAGCACACCGCGGGCCGCGCCGTCCCAGCCGACGGCGACGGCAGTGCGTCCGCCGTTCTGGGCGCGCTCGAGCACCGCGCCGAGCGCCTCGGGGAGAGGCTGGCTCCACTCGGACGCCAGCCATCCGGGGCGTCCGGCGACGACCGCGTGCCCGTCGACGACGCCTGCGACACCGAGGCCCTGCGTGCTGGTGAAACCCTCGACGCCCGGCGGCTGCTCGTCGAGGCGGTCGGCGGCAGCCGCCGCGACGGCCTGGCCGATCGGGTGCTCGGAGGGGGCCTCGACCGCTCCCGCGAGCCGGAGCAGCTCCGCCACGGACGTGCCGTCGGCGGGGACGGCGTCGACGAGGGTCATCCGGCCGGTGGTGACGGTGCCGGTCTTGTCGAGCACCACGGTGTCCACGACCCGGGTCGACTCGAGAACCTCCGGCCCCTTGATCAGCACGCCGACCTGGGCACCGCGGCCGGTGCCGACCAGCAGGGCGGTGGGGGTGGCCAGGCCCAGCGCGCAGGGGCAGGCGATGATCAGCACCGCCACCGCGGCGGTGAACGCCTCGGCAGTGTCGTGACCGGTGAGCAGCCACGCCGCCAGCGTGAGCAGCGACAGGCCGATCACGACCGGCACGAAGATCCCGGACACCCGGTCCGCGAGCCGCTGCACCTGCGCCTTCCCGTTCTGGGCCTCTTCGACCAGCCGGGCCATCTGGGCGAGCTGGGTGTCGGCGCCGACCCGGGTGGCGCGGACCACCAGCCGGCCACCGGCGTTCACGGCGGCGCCGGCGACGCTGTCCCCGGGGCCGACGTCCACGGGGACCGGCTCGCCGGTGAGCATCGACGCGTCGACCGCCGAGGCCCCGGACTCGACGATGCCGTCGGTCGCGACCTTCTCGCCCGGGCGTACGACGAAGGTGTCGCCGACCACGAGCCCGCCGACCGGGATCCACACCTCGCTCCCGTCGCGGAGCACCGCGACGTCCTTGGCCGCCAGGTCGAGGAGGGCCCGCAGCGCGGCACCGGACCGACGCTTGGCGCGGGCCTCGAAGTAGCGGCCGGCCAGGATGAACGTGGTGACCGCGGAGGCCACCTCCAGGTAGAGAGGCGGGCCGCCGTCGGCGGGGCCGGGCAGCAGGCTGAACGTCATCCTCATGCCAGTCGTGCCGGCATCGGTGAAGAACAACGCCCACACCGACCACCCGAACGCGGCCGTCACCCCGACCGAGATCAAGGTGTCCATGGTGGCCGCACCGTGCCGGGCGTTGGTCCACGCGGCCCGGTGGAACGGCAGCGCCCCCCACACCACCACCGGCGAGGCCAGGGTGAGGGCCAGCCACTGCCAGTTGTCGAACTGCAGCGCGGGCACCATCGAGAGCAGCAGCACCGGTGCGCTGAGCACCGCGGAGACGACCAGCCGCTGCCACCAGGCGGCGGTCTCGTCGTCGCGGGCGCGCTGGCCGGCGTCCTCGACCACCCCTCCGGTCTGGTCCGCCTGCGGCGGTGGGGGCAGCGCCGCGGTGTAGCCGGTGGCCTGCACCACTCCCACCAGGTCCTCGGGCCTGACGTTGCCGGAGTAGCTGACCTTGGCCTTCTCCGTGGCGTAGTTGACCGACGCCACCACGCCGTCGAGCTTGTTCAGCTTCTTCTCGATGCGAGCCGCGCACGACGCACACGTCATCCCACCGATCGTCAGCTCGACGTCGGTCGAGGTGAGATCGTGGGCTGCAGCGGGGGCTGCGGCTGTGCTGGTCTGCCGGCTCATGCTCCTCATCTCCTCACCGGATCGGCCGGGATGTCCGCGGACGGTGCTCAGGCGAGCTGGTAGGCACCTGCCTCGTCGAGGGCGGCGGCGACCTGGGTGTCCTCCAAGGGGGTGGAGCTGGTGACGGTCACCGCCGAGGTGCCGCCGGCCTCCAGTTCGACGTCGACGTGGCTCACGCCGGCGAGCGACTCGAGCTCGCTCTTCACGGCCTGGACGCAGTGTCCGCAGGTCATGCCGGTCACGGGGAATGTCTGGGTGGTCATGCTCTACTCCTCGTTGTCTGGATCAGTCCTGGCCGTTTCGGGCTCGCGTCAGGAGCGGACGAGGCGGGCGATCGCGTCCGATGCCTCGGTGATCTTGGTCTCGGCCTCGTCCCCGCCGGCCCGCGCGGCGTCCACCACACAGTGCCGGAGGTGCTGGTCGAGCAGTGTGACCGCCACCGTCTCCAGGGCCTTGGTCGCCGCCGAGACCTGGGTGAGGATGTCGATGCAGTAGATGTCCTCCTCGACCATCCGCTGCAGTCCCCTGACCTGCCCCTCGACCCGCTTGAGCCGGTTCTGAAGCGCCTGCTTCTGGGTGATGTAGCCCGGCATGGTGTTCGTCATCGAGAGCCTCGCTTCCCGTTGCCTACCCTGGAGGGGTATCGCCGCAACTCACCATACCCCCCAGGGGTAAGAAGTCAAGTCCAAGGACGCTCCCGTCCGTGCATGGCGGGGCCACCGGACCCGAAATCGGTTGAGGCCCGCGACGGACAGCGGTTGGCTGGTGGCCATGAGCGACAACCGGATCCGGGTCGACCGCGCGACCGACGCGGAGCGCTACGTGACCACCGACCGCACTGTCTGGTTCGCGGAGGTCTCGTCGGTGCCCGCCGAGGAGCAGCTGATCGGCCTCGCGCCGGAGCACCGCTTCGCCGCCGATCTCGACGGTGCCGACCCCGGGACCTATCCCGGGATCTACGGAGTCTTTCCGCTGACGCTGTCGGTGCCCGGGCCCGGCGCCACCGAACGGTCGGTGCCGTGCGCGGGCCTGACCTGGGTCGGCGTGCACCCCGACCACCGGCGCAAGGGCGTGCTCACCGCGATGCTGCGCCACCACTTCGAGCAGGTGCACGAGACCGCCGGCCTGCACGTGTCGGCGCTGCACGCCAGCGAGCCCGCCATCTACGGCCGCCACGGGTACGGCATGGCGTCATTGGAGCTGGAGGTGAGCCTCGGCAGGGGTACGACGTTCCAGGCGCCCCATCTGGAGGAGGCGGCCGCGACGGTGAGCACTCGCCTGGCCACGGTGACTGACCCGGGCGTGCCGAAGCGCATGCGCGAGTGCCATCTGGCCAGCGCCCGCCTCGGTGCGGTGGTGGGCGAGGCCGGCTACTACGCCCGGATCTGCCACCAGCTGCCCGAGGAGCTGCGGGACAAGGAGTCCTGGCGGGTGCTGTTCGCGCGGCGCGACGGTGCGGACGTCGGGTTCGCGCTGTTCCGTCGCGCCCACAAGTGGGAGCACGCGCGGCCCGCCGGCGAGCTGACGGTGTGGGCGCTGGTCGGCGACCCCGCGGCACAGTTGGCGCTGCTGCGCCGGCTGGTCGACTTCGACCTGATCGGCACCGTCAAGATCGCCCACGTGGGCGTCGACGACCCGATGTTGCTGTGGGCCGGGGGTCCGAGGTCGGCAGCGGACCTGGCGACCTACGACAGTCTCTGGGTGCGGCTGGTCGACCTTCCGCAGGCGCTGCAGGACCGTGCCTGGAGCGCGCCGTGCGACGTAGTCGTCGAGGTCACCGACACCGCCGCTCCGTGGAACGACGGGAACTGGCGGATCCGCGCGGACGACACCGGCGAGGCAGTCGTCGAGAAGGCGACGGCCGCGTCCGACGTACGTCTGCGCGTGGAGGCGCTGGGGGCGGCGTACCTCGGCGGCGGCAACCTGCTCGCCCTGCAGCGGGCCGGGCTGGTGGACGAACGTCGCCGCGGCGCGGTCGCGGAGCTCTGGCGAGCCTTGCGCACCGAGGTCTCCCCCACCGCGGCCCTGGGATTCTGAGCGCGCCGATGCCGTCCGGGCCGGCCCTGAGGTGCCGGCCCGGACGCATGCATCAGGCCAGGTCGAACCGGTCCAGGTTCATCACCTTGTCCCACGCGGCGACGAAGTCGCGGACGAGCTTCTCGCCCCCGTCGTCGGCCCCGTAGACCTCCGAGATGGCTCGGAGCTGGGAGTTCGCGCCGAACACGAGGTCGACCGCGGTCGCGGTCCACTTGACCTCGCCGGTGGCCCGGTCGCGGACCTCGTAGACGTTCTCGGCCTCGCGGGCCACCTTCCACTCATTGCCCATGTCCAGCAGGTTGACGAAGAAGTCGTTGGTCAACGTGCCGGGACGGTCGGTGAACACGCCGAGGTCGGTGTCGCCGGCGTTGGCGCCGAGCACCCGCATGCCGCCGACCAGGACGGTCATCTCCGGGGCGGTCAGCGTCAACAGGTTGGCGCGGTCCAGCAGCAGGGTCTCCGGCGCCAGCTTCTCGCCCGAGCGCAGGTAGCTGCGGAAGCCGTCCGCGGTGAGCTCGAGCACGGCGAAGGAGTCGACATCGGTCTGTTCCTGCGAGGCGTCCGTGCGGCCGGGCGCGAACGGCACCGTGACCGGGTGCCCGGCGTCCTTGGCCGCCTGCTCGATGGCCGCGCAGCCGCCCAGCACGATCACGTCCGCGAGCGAGACCCGCATGCCGCCGGACTGGGCGGCGTTGAACTCCTGCTGCACCCGCTCCAGCGCCTGCAGCACCTTGGCGAGCTCGGCCGGTTCGTTGACCTCCCAGTCCTTCTCGGGCGCCAGCCGGATCCGCGCCCCGTTGGCGCCGCCGCGCTTGTCGGTGCCACGGAAGCTGGCCGCGGACGCCCAGGCCGTGGTGACCAGGCGGGAGACCGAGATTCCGGTCCCCAGGATCCTCTGCTTCAAGTCGGCGATCTCGGCGTCCCCGACCAGCTCGTGGTCCACCTCGGGGACCGGGTCCTGCCAGATCTGCGGCGGGGCGACCCACGGGCCGAGGAGCCGCGTGACCGGACCCATGTCGCGGTGGATCAGCTTGTACCACGCCTTGGCGAAGGCGTCGGCGAGCTCCTCAGGGTGCTCCAGGAAGCGCTCGGCGATCGGCCGGTAGATCGGGTCCTCTCGCAGCGCGACGTCGGTGGTCAGCATCGTCGGCAGCCGCTTGCCCGTCCCGAACGGGTCGGGGATAACCGGCTCGGCGTCCTTCGCCTGCCACTGCCAGGCGCCGGCCGGGCTCTTGGTCAGCTCCCACTCATAGCCGAGCAGGGTCTCCAGGAAGCTGTTGTCCCACTTCGTCGGAGTCGGCGTCCACACGACCTCCAGCCCGCTGGTGGTCACGTCGTCACCCAGGCCGGTGCCGTGGCTGCTCTTCCAGCCCAGCCCCATGTCCTCGATCGGCGCGGCCTCCGGCTCGGGACCCACCGAGTCGGCGGGCGCAGCCCCGTGGGTCTTGCCGAAGGTGTGGCCGCCGGCGATCAGCGCGAACGTCTCCTCGTCGTTCATCGCCATCCGGCTGAACGTCTCGCGGATGTCCTTGGCCGCCCTCAGCGGATCGGGCTCGCCGTTCGGGCCCTCGGGGTTGACGTAGATCAGTCCCATCTGCGAAGCGCCGAACGGTTTGGCCAGCTCCCGGTCGCCGCTGTAGCGCTCGTCGCCGAGCCAGGTGTCCTCCGGTCCCCAGAAGATCTCCTCGGGCTCCCAGATGTCCTCGCGCCCGAAGCCGAAGCCGAAGGTCTTGAAGCCCATCGCCTCCATCGCGCAGTTGCCTGCGAACACGATCAGGTCGGCCCAAGAGAGCTTCTTGCCGTACTTCTGCTTGATCGGCCACAGCAACCGGCGCGCCTTGTCCAGCCTCGCGTTGTCCGGCCAGCTGTTCAGCGGGGCGAAGCGCTGGGCGCCCTGGCCGCCGCCGCCGCGACCGTCGGCGATCCGGTAGGTGCCGGCGGCATGCCAGCTCATCCGGACGAAGAGCGGTCCGTAGTTGCCGTAGTCGGCGGGCCACCAGTCCTGGGAGTCGGTGAGCAGCGCCACGACGTCCCGCTTCAGCGCCTCGACGTCGAGGGTCTGCACCTCCGCGGCGTAGTTGTAGCTCGCCTCCATCGGGTTGGCCCGCGGCGAGTGCTGGTGCAGAACCTGCAGCGGCAGCTGGTTCGGCCACCAGTCACGGTTCGACCTCGGTCGCGACTCCCTGGGTGTCGGTGAGGGGATTACCGGGTTCTCGCTCTCGCTGCCACGCTCGGACATGTCGGTCCTTCCTGTCTCGCTCGTCACTCGTTGGTCGTCGTGTCATCGGTCTTCGTGATGCATCCGGGACATCGTCCCCAGTAGATGACCTCGGCCTCCTCGATCGCGAAGCCGTTGTCGTCGGAGGCGGTCAGGCACGGTGCGGTGTCGACGGCGCAGTCAACGTCGGCGATCGCACCGCATGCCCGGCATACCACGTGGTGGTGGTTGTCCCCTACTCTCGACTCGTAGCGCGCCACCGAGCCCGACGGCTGGATGCGTCGCAGCAGACCGGCGGCGGTGAGCGCGCGGAGCACGTCGTACACCGCCTGGTGGGACACCTCGCCGAGGTGCGTGCGCACGGCCCGGATGATCGAGTCCGTGTCGGCGTGGGGATGCTCGTGCACCACGGAGAGCACCGCCACCCGAGGACGCGTCACCCGCAGCGCCACGTCACGCAGGGTCCGCTCGAGCTCGGAGGTGGTGGGCACCCTTGAGACTATTGAGCATTCTCTGGAGTCAGTCAAGATCAGCGGCAGGCCGGTCGGCGCAGCGGCAGAAGTCTTCGGTGCTCGGGCCCTTGCGCCCTACTCCGTGCACCGCAGCTGAGAAGACTGGAGGTACGGCGACCCGGACGGACCAGGCCGGCTTGGGCATCGGAGAAGGGTCTTTGGCATGAAGGCGCTCGTCTACCACGGTCCCGGCAAGAAGGCGTGGGAGCAGGTAGCCGACCCGGCCATCGCGCAGCCCACCGACGTGATCGTCCAGGTCGAGACGACGACGATCTGCGGCACCGACCTGCACATCCTCAAGGGCGACGTCCCGGCAGTCTCGCCGGGACGCATCCTTGGCCACGAGGGCGTTGGCACCATCGCCGAGGTCGGCTCGGCCGTCTCCACCCTGGCGGTCGGCGACCGCGTGATCATCTCCTGCATCAGCGCCTGCGGCTCCTGCGCGTACTGCCACCTGGGCCTGTACGCGCACTGCCTGGCCCCGGAGGGCGCTAGCGGCATCGGCTGGATCCTGGGTCACCTCATCGACGGGACGCAGGCGGAGCGGGTCCGGGTGCCGTCCGCGGACAACTCGCTGTACAAGATCCCGGACGGAGTCTCCGACGAGGCCGCGGTCATGCTGTCGGACATCCTGCCCACAGGGTTCGAGATCGGCGTCCGCTACGGCCGGGTCAAGCCCGGCGACGTGGTCGCCGTGGTCGGTGCCGGGCCGGTCGGGCTCGCCGCCATGATGACCGCGGGACTGTACGGTGCGGCGCGGGTCATCGCCCTCGACCTCGACGAGCACCGGCTCGAGCAGGCGAAGAACTTCGGGGCGACGGACACCGTCGACAACGGCTCCCCCGGCTGGGAACGGCGTGTGAGGTCGCTGACCGACGGGCTCGGCGTTGACGTAGCGATCGAGGCGGTCGGGGTGCCGGCCAGCTTCGAGGCCTGCACCAGCATCGTTCGGCCCGGCGGGTCGGTCGCGAACGTCGGGGTGCACGGCGCTCCCGTGGAGCTGCCTTTGCAGGACCTCTGGATCATGGACCTGTCGATCACCATGGGCCTGGTGAGCGCCAACACCACGCCGATGCTGCTGAAGCTGGTCGCCCAGCACAAGCTCGCCGCGGAGCGGTTCGTCAGCCACCACTTCACATTCGACCAGGCGCTGGACGCCTACGACACCTTCGCCCGGGCTGCCGGGACGAAGGCGTTGAAGGTGGTCATCAAGCGCTGACCCGGGTGGGAGCTAGCCCCGAGCTAGCCCGCCTTGGTGCTGCCTGGGTGCTCGCCCCCGACGCGCTCGATGATGTCCGCCCCGCGGGTGAGGCCGTCCCGGGCCCGGATCCTCGCGCCCATCTCGGCCATCCGCCTGCGGAGTGCCGTGTCGGCCAGCAG
>DASTWW010000226.1:0-15387 GCA_035765755.1 Nocardioidaceae bacterium | reverse complement strand
GTCGCCCGTAGTGCGGACTTCTTGTTGGTCTCCGCCTGGCTCTGGATGGCGGCGAACAACGCGTTCTGCGCGGCGCGCTTGGGCTCGTTTGCCATCTCGGGTCTCCCTCCCTCGAGCCTCGACACGTTGCCGAGGCCGATGTCCGGTACCCGTCCCTGCCGCGATGAACCGCCCGATTCGTTCGGCTGTGTCCGCGGCCTCGCTCGCCGGAGCAGCCTCGACCTGAGCAAGCTCGCGTGGCCGGCTAAGCCAGGCCGGCGTCCCGGGCGAGGATCGCGGCGTGCACCCGGTCGCGCAGGTCGAGCTTCATCAGCACCCGGGCGACGTGGGTCTTGACGGTGGTCTCACCGATGACGAGCTCGGCGGCGATCTCCGCGTTGGAGAGGCCGCGACCGAGCAGGCGGAGCACCTCGACCTCCCGGTTGGTGAGTCGGTCGAGGACGGCGGTGCCGGCTCGCGGCGGGCCCGCGGTGAACCGGTCGATCAGGCGACGGGTGAGGGACGGGGCGAGCAGGGCATCGGTGCCGCGCGCCACCTGGCGGATCGCGGTGACGATGTCCTCCCCGGGCATGTCCTTGAGCAGGAAGCCCGACGCCCCCGCGCGCATCGCACGGTAGACGTACTCGTCGAGGTCGAACGTGGTCAGCATCAGCACCCGCGTGGTTGCGTCGGCCGCGGCGATCTGCTCCATCGCGGCGAGTCCGTCGACGTCGGGCATCTGGACGTCGAGAAGCAGCACGTCTGGCTGCGTGGTCGTGACCAGCTCGACCGCCGCGGCGCCGTCGGCGACCTCCCCGACGACCCGGAGATCCGGCTCGCTCTCAACGATCATCCGCAGCCCGCTGCGCACCAGCGGCTGGTCGTCGGCGAGGGCGACGCTGATCGTCGGCGTGCTCACGGCGCGGGCACCGGAACTGCTGAGTTCGGCAGGAGGACGCGCACCTCGAACCCGCCGCCCTCGAGAGGGCCCCAGGTCACTTGGCCGGCCGAAGCGGACACACGTTCCCGGATGCCGGCCAGGCCGCGCTGGGACCCTGGCCCGGACCCGGCGTCCACCGGCGCGGAGTTGGCGATCACGATCTCCACCCCGTTTCCGCCGCGGCGGACGGCGACCGCTGCGCGTGAGCCGGGTGCGTGTCGCAGAACATTGGTGAGCCCCTCCTGGACGACGCGGAACGCGATCACCTGCTGGACCGGATCGAGCAGCACCTCGCCTGCCAGGTCGGTGTCCACCACCAGGCCGACGGCGCGGACGCGCTCGATCAGGCTAGCGATGTCGATGCCGGTGTCGTCGAGCGCCAGCGACGCGACGCCGCTCCGGGCCACTGCGGCGACCGTGCGCATCACCTCACGAGCTCTCTCGGGGTCGGTGTCCGCGAGCCGACGTGCCGCGCCCGCCTGCAGCGCAACCACCGTCAGGCTGTGCCCGATCGCGTCGTGGATCTCACGAGCCAGCCGCAGCCGCTCCTCGACCACCGCGCGCGCCGAGGACATCGCCTCCTGCTGGCGGAGGAGCTCGTTGTTCGCGCGTGTCTGCTCCACCAGCACGCTCACCTCGTTGACCGCCAGCCCGCCCAGCCAGCACAGGAGCAGGAGCACCGCCTCCCCCACCGGGTCGCCGGTGCCCACGCCTGCCAGCTGGCCGAGCCAGCACACCAGGAGGCCCGCTACCGCCGTTCGCCGCCGTGACAGTGCGGCTACGGCGAACGCGGTGGCGAGCGCGAAGGCGGTCTCGCTCAGGCTGCCGTCGAGCGGGGCCACCAACCGGGAGTATGCAGCTGCTGCGAACCACGCAAGGGTCACCGAAGTCACCGGTCGCCACCAGGCGAGCGCGAGGGGCGCGGCCACGACCAGGCTCGCCGGCACGACCAGCCATCCGGGTGCGGAAAGGTCGAGCACGCCGGAGGACTCCACAGCCAGCCCGGCCGCCACCGCGCCCGCGGCAATGACCGTCCACGGCTGCGCGGCCTCGCGGAGCGCGCGCAGATGTTCCGGTGTGGGCAGCTCGGGAGTGTCGGACGCCTCGACCGGGGCCGTGAGGGTCACGAGCTCCTCCCGCGTGCGCGTCAGCAGGTTCCTCGCCAAGGCTTCGATGTCGCACGGGTCACCACGAGTCTCGGCCGACGCGGCCAGTGCCTGAAGGCCCTCCATCAGGGTCGGCTGCAACCGTTCCGTGGTCCGCAGCCGCTCGGCCAGCACGGCCGACTCCTGGTGGGCACGCTGCGCTCGCACGATGTGCGCGTGCTGGTCGCGCAAGGTACGCAGCCGGTCGTTCCGGGCCCGGACCAAGCGACCCACTGCGGTGGGCAGCAGGCCGGCGAACACGGTCACGAACAGCATGCCGCTGACCCTCGACCATCCGCTCCGGGTCGTCAGATCGGCGGCCCCCACCACGACCAGCGGGAGCAGCACTCCGAGGACGACAACACGCCCGGAACCGTGGGCACCGATCGAGTACGACGCGAGCAGCATCGCGAAGATCCACACACCCGAATCATCCGCGGCCTCGGGCCAGAGCAGCGCCGTGACCGTCGCTCCGACCACACCGGCACCGGCGATCGCGCAGACCGGGACCAGCGGCCGGCGGCGGCGAACAGCAAGGGAACCGAGCCACAGCGCACCGGTCAGGTCGAAGGCGAGCAGGTCGGGCGTGGCGTGGTGGCGGACGACGGCCTCGGCGGCCGCGGCCAGCACGAAGCCGACGGCCACCAAGAGGTCAGCCCTGCGCGCGGCCCACATCCGCCTAGCGTAGGGCCGCTTTCGCCCTGGTGGGTCCTCCTTCTGGAGGAGACCGAGCGGAGGACCAGGATCGCTCCTCGGACGGACGACCGCGCGTTGCCGCATCCGTAGCGTCCGAGGTGACAACGTCATCGCAGAAGGGACGCCCCATGGTCAGCTCAGCCGTCACCGTGCCGCAGCAGGCGCAGACCCACACGATGTGGCTGCGGCTTGTGCAGCTCTCCCTGGCCGTCGGCATCGCCGCCGTGGTCGTGTTCGCCGCGGTCGGCATGCTCTTCACGACGATCAGCGAAGGTGCCTTCAGATACACCGCAGACTACTGGTACACCGGCGCCGGAGTCCCCATCGCGCTGGCCGGGATCGGACTCACGCTCGGAGTGCACAAGCTGCAGGACGGGGCCGACGGGCGGCTGGGAACGATCGGGCTGTGGGTGAACACGCTGGCGTTGACCGAGCTGTGCGTGCAGCTCCTGTCCTCTGTCGTCGTGGGCGCCGAGCTGCGCTGGGGGCCGATGTACGTCGTCTGCTCCTTCCTCACTTTCCTTGGTGTCGCGCTGCTCGCCGCAGGCTCGTGGCGGACCCGACTGCTGCCGAAGTGGATGCTCGGAGTCTGGCCAGTCCTGTGGATCCTCGGCACCTTCGCGGGGACCGGCCCGATGTCACTGCTGCTCGTGGTCTACCTCGCCCTCTTCGGAGTCACGGTGACGCGGCGCGTCAAGGGCCGGGCCGTCTGATCGCTGGAGGCACTCCCAACGCCGCTCATGTATCATCTGTTACATGTGTCGAGTCACGAAGGACGTCGACGCAACCGTCGAGTCCCTGTGGGGAATGGTCAGCGACGTCGCGCGGTGGGACAGCCTGCTTCCGACGGTGGACAAGGTGAGCCGGCTCGACGCCGGCGGACCGATCGGGGTCGGGTCGCGCTTCGAGGTCGACCAGCCGGGGCTTGCGAAGGCGGTCTACGAGATCACCGACTGGCGGCCCAACCGTGGGTTCACCTGGGTCGCCGCAGCACCCGGCGTCCGCACAACGGCGACGCACGAGCTGACGGCCGAGGGCCAGGGTGCCCGGTTGGCGCTCGGCGTCGACTGGTCCGGTCCTCTGGCCTGGCTCGTCCGGCTGATGTTCGCCTCCAAGGCTCGGCGGATGGTCGAGCTCGAGGCCGAGACGTTCGCAGGGCTCGCCCACCGGCGGTGAACGGCACGGACGCTCACCCGCGAGACCTGCTCCTCGAGCGCATTGCCGCGTGGTTCGCCACCAACGGTGTGCTGGACACCAGCATGCGCACCCTGGCCGCCGGGGTCGGCACCAGCAACCGGATGCTGAACTACCACTTCGGCTCCCGAGAACAGCTCCTCGCTGCCGTCATCGCGAAGGTGTGCGAGGCCGAGGACGAGTCCCTTCGTGAGTGCCTGGCCGCGTCCGAGGACCCGGTCGACGGCGCCGCGTCGTACTGGCGGCACGCCGCCGAGACCGCCAGCGTGTTCGCGCCGCTGTTCTACGAGCTGTCCGCCCACGCGATGTACGGCAAGCCGTACGCCGAGCGGCTCGCGCAGGTGCTGACCGACACCTGGGTGACTGGCTTCGCAGAGGGGTTCGCGCGGGTCACCGACCAGCAGCACGCCGAGCGGCTGGCACGGTTGTCCTTGGCCGTCGGCCGCGGAGTGCTTTTCGAGGTGGCGCTGACCAGGGACCGGGCGGCCGCCGACGCGGTGATCGCGGAGTACACCGCGATGGTCAGGAGCGCGCTCGCGCCTCCAGGACGTCCAGGTCCCGCTCGGCGTAGAGCCGGTGCTCCCACTCCTCGTTGAGGATCACCAGCAGGCACTCCCGCACGGCGTAGCTGCGCGGCTCAGGCCAGCCGGGTCCCTCCACGGGCTCGGTGTGCCCGGCCAGCGACACGTCGGTCAGGTCGTCGACCACCTCGCGAACAGTGGTCATCCGGTCTCGGCGGAGCTTGAGCACCTCGTCCAGGGACGGTCTGGCCTCGCGGTCGCGGGGCACCCCCGGGGTGTCGGGCATCTCGTCCCAGGGAAGGTCGAGCGCGTCCCAGGGCGCCGGGTCGCCGAGCAGCGCCCTCCTGATCCAGCAGTCGGTGGCGAACGCCAGGTGGCGCAGCGTCTCGATGAACGACCACTCCCCGGCGACGGACTCGTGCAGCAGCTGGGGATCCAGCCCGCGGGCGCGTTCGACCGTGCCGTCCCAGAGGCCGGTGACGATGTCCCACGCCTCGCGGAAGCCGCTGGGGTCCGTCGGCCGCATCTTGGCGCGGGTCGGGTACCTCCGGTCGAGCTCGGCCTCGACCAGGGGGACGATGTCGACCCCGTTGACGGTCACGTTGCGGAGCTCGCCACTGATGTCGACGTCGGCCAGCTCGACACCCCGCATGACGACCCCGTGGAGCTCCACCCCACGGAACCGCGCGCCGTTCAGGTCACTGGCCCAGAACCGGGAACCGCTCAGGTCGACGCGTTCGAACCGCGACCCGCGCAGCTCCTCGTTGAGAAAGTCAGGCATGCGCCGACGGTAGCGGCGGGCGCCGACGTTCCGCGCCGGGAAGCGCGAAATTCGGGAGGCGACCACACGCTTTTCACCGCTAACGTGCCGGGCATGGATCAGCCCTCGCTCGTCATCTTCGTCATCGCGATCGTCGTGATCGTGATGATCGCCCTCGGCGTCGGCAGGAAGGGGCGCTGACCGGGCAGCCGGCCGTGGCCGCAGCCAGGGGCTCGGCGCGGTGGCGTTCCGTGCTGCTGGACTGGCTGGTCATCGTCTGCTGGATCGGTGTGCTGAGTGCAGCGGCGGCGGTCCTCCGCATCTGGGTGCCCGGCGGGGTTTTCCCCAGCGCCCCGTCAGCCGTCGACCTCGCAGCGTTCGTCGCCACGGTCCTTCCTGCCTGGATCTACCTGACGGTCTGCGAGAGCGGACGGTGGCAGGGCAGCTGGGGCAAGCGGCTGTCCGGGCTGGAGGTCGTGGCGCAACGCGACCGGCAGCCCGTCGGGACCGCCCGCGCCGCTGGCCGCAACGCGGTGAAGCTGCTGCCGTGGCAGCTCGCCCACATCGCCGTTGCCCGGCTCATCCTCGGTGTCGACGCTCCGGTCGTGATCACCGTGACCTACCTCCTCTCGCTGGCGATCCCCTGCGCGAGCATCGTGATGGCCTGGCGCGACGGCCAGCACCGTGCACTGCACGACCGGCTGGCCGGCACCCGGGTCATCCAGGCAGAAGCTCGCTAGTCCGTCACCTTGCTCGGCCGAGCGTCGTACGCCAGCTCCCGGTAGTCGGGGTGCTTGTCGATCCAGGACTTGATGAAGGGGCACAGGGGCAGCGCCTTGAGGCCCCGGCTTCGTACCTCGTCCAGGCCCACCCGGGCCAGGGCCGAACCGATGCCCTGTCCCTCGAACCGGTCCTCGACCTCGGTGTGCGTGAAGACGACGAGTCGTTGCGCGAGCTGGTACTCCGCGAACCCGGCGAGCTCGCCGTCGACGTACGCCTCGAAGCGTTCCTCATCGGGGTTGTCGATGATGCGGACAGAACTCGAGCTCGTGTCGGCCATGGCGACGACTCTTGCACAGCCGGCGCTCAGCACAGGCGCTGGCGTCCGCTAGCGAGCGCGGGAGCCCCAGCCGCCAGTGCGTGCAGCCTCCGCGATGGCGGTGGCGATCTCGGCGTGCCGGTCCCGGACCAGCCCCGCGGTCACCCGGATGAAGCCGCGCGGCTCGGGGAGTACGGCGAAGGGGGCGCCTGCACTGACCCCGATCCCCTGGCTGGCCAGCCGGACGATGGCGGCCGACTCGTCGTGCACAGGCACCCAGATGTTCAGGCCCTCCTCGCCGCCGACCTCGACGTCGTGCGCGGCGAGCGCGTCGACCAGCAGGGTGCGGCGCTCGTCGTACACGTCGCGGGCCCGGTCCACGGCCGCCACCGCCTCCGGGTCGGTGAGCAGGCCGACGAGGATGCGCTGGAGGAGCCGGCTGCTCCAGCCCTGGCCGAGGTGGCGCCGTGCCTCGACGGTGTGCACCCTGTGGCTGCTCCCGCTCAGGGCTGCCAGCCGCAGGTCGGGCCCGTGCGACTTGGAGAAGCTGCGGATGTGCAGGGTGCGGTCGGGGAGCCACTCGCCCAGGCTGATCGCGGGGGTCCGCGACAGGCCGTGCGTCGAGTCGTCCTCGATCACCAGCGCGTCGGTGGGGCGTAGCACGGCGGCGAGGTGCTCCGCCCGGCGGCGGGTCATCGACACCCCGGTCGGGTTCTGCGCACGGCGGCTGGACGACCACCGCAGCGACCGGAGCGCGAGCCAACGTCGCTGCGAGGGCCGTGGTATCCAGGCCCTCGTCGTCGACGGGCACGCCGAGCACCTCGATGTTGAGCGCCTCGAGGAGGTCGACCACCGGCGGGAAGCCGGGATGCTCGACCACGACCCGGTCGCCGAAGCGCAGCAGGGTGCGGGTCACCACGTCCAGCGCGTCCATCGCGCCGTCGACCACCGTCAGCGCCTCTGGCTCGTAGGGCCAGTCGCGCCGCAGCAGCGCCTCGAGGTCGGTGAGCACCGGTCCTTCCAGGTAGCTGCTGGGTGTGCCCGCGGTCTCCAGCGTCGACAGCACCCGGCCCAGTCCGGGCAGCAGCGCCCCGTCGGGGACCCCGGTGGACAGGTCCTGGGCCAGGCTGACCGGCTTGCCGAGAGCGCGCTTGTACCGCTCACCACCCGAGGCGCCGTCCGCCACCGTCGTACCCCGCCGGCCGTCGGTGCGGATCACCCCGGACCGGGTCAGCTGCGACCAGGCCGCGGACACGGTGGTGGGGGAGAGCGCCAGCTCGGCGGCCACCGTGCGGATCGGCGGCAGCCTGGTGCCCGGGGCGAGCGCGCGCTCGGAGACCGCGCGGCTGACCGCGGCTGCCAGGCCCCGGGAGGTGGGCCGGTCGAGGCGCTGCTCGATCTCCGACAGCAGGTCGCGCATGTTTGTGACAGTACAGTAGGTCCTTTGTGCCAGGTGCTGATGAACTTAGGCTGAGGCCATGACCTCACGCATCTCCCACTGGATCGACGGCCAGGTCGTCCCCGGCTCCGGCGGCCGTACTTCGCCCGTCTACAACCCCGCCACCGGGCAGCAGACCGGGGAGGTGGAGCTGGCCTCGGCCGACGAGCTGAACCGCGCGGTCGAGAGCGCCAGGAAGGCCGCGCAGGACTGGCGCAGCGCGTCGCTGTCGAAGCGCTCGGCGGTGCTGTTCGCCTTCCGCGAGCTGCTGCACGAGCACGCCGACGAGCTGGCCGCGGTGGTCACCGCCGAGCACGGGAAGGTGCTCGCCGACGCCGCCGGCGAGGTGGCCCGCGGGCTGGAGAACGTCGAGTTCGCCACCGGCGTCCCGCACCTGATGAAGGGCGGCTTCTCCGAGCAGGCCTCGACCGGGGTGGACGTGTACTCCATCCGGCAGCCGCTCGGCGTGGTCGCCGGCATCACGCCGTTCAACTTCCCGATCATGGTGCCGCTGTGGATGTGCGCCAACGCGATCGCGTGCGGGAACGCGTTCGTGCTCAAGCCGAGCGAGAAGGACCCCTCGGCGTCGCTGCTGATCGCCGACCTGTGGCAGAAAGCGGGGCTCCCCGACGGCGTGTTCACCGTGCTGCAGGGCGACAAGGAGGCCGTCGACGGTCTGCTCGGGCACCCCGACATCGCGGCGGTCAGCTTCGTCGGCTCCACCCCGATCGCCCGCTACATCTACGAGAACGGCACCAAGAACGGCAAGCGGGTCCAGGCGCTCGGGGGCGCGAAGAACCACATGCTGGTGCTCCCGGACGCCGACGTCGACCTGGCCGCGGACGCCGCCGTCTCGGCGGCGTACGGCGCGGCGGGCGAGCGTTGCATGGCGATCTCGGTGGCCGTCGCGGTCGGCGACGTGGCCGACCCGCTGGTGGACGCGATCGCCGCGCGGATGCCCAAGCTGAAGGTCGGCCCGGGCGCAGAGCCGGACACCGACATGGGTCCGCTGATCACCGCCGAGCACCGCGACAAGGTCACCGGCTACATCGACGAAGGGGCCAAGGCCGGGGCCCGGGTCGTCGTCGACGGACGGGAGGCGGAAGTTCCGAAGGACGGGTTCTTCCTCGGGACCACTCTGCTCGACAACGTGACCCCGGACATGACCGTCTACACCGACGAGATCTTCGGGCCGGTGCTCAGCGTGGTCCGCGCGTCGACGTACGACGAAGCGCTGGAGGTCATCAACGCCAACGAGTTCGCCAACGGCACCGCGATCTTCACCCGCGACGGCGGCGCCGCCCGGCAATTCCAGTTCGACGTCGAGGTCGGCATGGTTGGCATCAACGTGCCGATCCCGGTGCCGGTGGCCTACTACTCCTTCGGAGGCTGGAAGGCGTCGCTGTTCGGCGACAGCCACATGTACGGCCCGGAGGGCATCAACTTCTACACCCGCGGCAAGGTGGTCACCTCGCGCTGGCCGGACCCGGCCACCTCGAGCGTCGACCTCGGCTTCCCGCGCACCCGATGAGGAGGACCCCGTGACCGTCACTGAGGCCGCGCTGCAGCTGCCCACCACCGAGGAGCAGGTCCGCCGCGACGACCGGGCCCACGTGTTCCACTCGTGGTCTGCCCAGGGACACATCGACCCGTTACCGATCGCCCGGGCGGAGGGCTCCTGCTTCTGGGACTACCAGGGCAAGCGGTACCTCGACTTCTCCTCGCAGCTGGTCAACGTCAACATCGGCTACCAGCACCCGAAGCTGGTGGCCGCCATCCAGGAGTACGCCGCGCGGCAGTGCACCATCGCGCCCGGCTTCGCCAACGACGCCCGCTCCGAGGCCGCCCGGATGCTCGCCGAGCTGGCCCCCGGCGACCTGAACAAGGTGTTCTTCACCAACGCCGGCGCAGACGCGAACGAGCACGCGATCCGGATGGCCCGCCTGCACACCGGACGGCAGAAGGTGCTGGCCACCTACCGCAGCTACCACGGCGCCACCTCTGGGGCGATCTCGCTGACCGGCGACCCGCGACGGTGGGGCTCCGAGCCCGGAGTGCCGGGCGTCGTGCACTTCTGGGGCCCCTACCCCTACCGGTCCAGCTTCCACACCCGCACTCCAGATGAGGAGTGCGAGCGCGCGCTGCAGCACCTGCGCGAGACGCTGATGGTCGAGGGCTCGCACACCGTGGCCGCGATCGTGCTGGAGACCGTGGTGGGCACCAACGGCGTGCTCGTGCCGCCGGACGGCTACCTGCAGGGCGTGCGGGAGATCTGCGACGAGCACGGCATCGTGCTGATCGCCGACGAGGTGATGACCGGGTTCGGCCGCTGCGGTGAGTGGTTCGCGGTCGACCACTGGGGCATCACCCCGGACCTGATCACCTTCGCGAAGGGCGTGAACTCCGGCTACGTGCCGCTCGGCGGCGTGCTCATCTCCGAGGCGATCGCGGCGACCTTCTCCGACCGCGTCTACCCCGGCGGGCTGACCTACTCCGGCCACCCGCTGGCATGTGCCTCGGCGGTCGCGTCGATGACGATCATGCGCGAGGAGGGCATCATCGAGCACGCCCGCCGGCTCGGCGCGGAGGTCATCGGTCCCGAGCTCGCCAAGCTCGCGGACCGGCACCCGAGCGTCGGGGAGGTCCGCGGTCTCGGCGTGATGTGGGCCCTCGAGCTGGTCCGCAACCGGGAGACCCGCGAGCCGCTGGTGCCCTACAACGCGTCGGGGTCGGACGCTGTACCGATGGTTGAGTTCGCGGCCGCCTGCAAGCAGGCCGGCCTGTGGCCGTTCACCCACTTCAACCGCACCCACGTCGTACCTCCCTGCACCACCTCGGCCGACGAGGTGCGGGAGGGCCTCGCGATCCTCGACGACGCGCTGGCGGTTGCCGACCGGTACGTCACCGAGTAGCCGTCAGCCTCCGCAGCAGCCAGGACGGTGACTCGACCGCGGCTCCCGCGGCCTCGATCCGGGCGCGCAGGCCTCGGTCGGCGGTGACCACGACGACCTGCCGGCCGTCGGCGATCTGCTCGCGGGCCACCGCGACGATCGCGTCGTCGCCGGAGCCGGCTGCGTGCACCGTCCGCGCCGGTCCCTCCTGCCCGGTCGGCTGACCCGTGCGAGCCGCGCCCTCGAGGACCAGCACGACCTCCTCGCCGGGCAGACCGGCCACCAGCTGCTCGTGCAGCCGACGGGCAGCAGCCGGCCGGTCCCGCCACCAGCCGTCCGGCCGGCTGCCCACCACGTTGGCGGCGTCGACGACCAGCACCCGGCCGCTGCCGGTGTCGGGCGCTCAGCGCTTCGGCTCCTTCGGCTCCTTCGGCTCGAGGCCGGGACAGCTGAGCACCGGCAGCCTGGGGTAGCGGGGCAGCCGGTCGTCCCAGGCCGCCCGCAGACAGCGGAGGTACGCCGTCCCGCGCCTCGTCGCGTTGAGCTTGGCGTGCACGCACCCGCCGCAGCAGCCGGGCTCGGCGCCCAGCGCGGACTCGATCCGACGCTGCTCCTCGCTCTCCGACATGGGCCCATCCTCGCAGCCGATCGTGGGAGCGCCGGCACTCGCTTCCCCGCAACAACGGCTTGCACGACCTGATTGTGCTGTTCCCGGCCGCGAACCGTCGCCCCCACAGATCGCACGACCCGGTATGGGTCGGGAGTCGCGTCCCCGGCTCAGCGTGTCGCGCCAGCCGAGACGGTCATCCACCTCGGACCGCAAGTGTCCGGTGGCCTCGTGCCTAGAGTGGCCGGATGGCGAGCTACGGGCACTGGTTCGGGTGGGGCGACGCGGGGACGCTCCTCGACGACCTGCGTCAGCGCAGCGTGAACTACCGCCCGGACGAGCTCGACGACGGCTCCTGGCACCACGACACCCACCACACCGAGCTGCCCGCGGAGCGGCCTGGTCCACCGGAGAACGAGGGCAGCTGGGAGATCGCCCGCCAGCTGGTCGAGAACTACGAGGCGGCCGACCCGGCCATCATCCGCGGCGTGTACCGCGCCGACACCGCGCTGTGCGGGCGGGACATGCTGCTCGAGGGCCGCTTCCACGGGCTGCACTTCCACATGGGGGTGCGGGTCACCGACGTGGTGGACGAGAGCCGCGAGGACGGCACCCGTGTCTGGGGGTGGAGCTACCAGACGCTCGAGGGGCACCTGGAGCGGGGCCGGATGACCTATGAGGTGCTCAAGCACCCCGACAGCGGACGGGTGGAGTTCGTGACGCACGGCATGTCCCAGAGGGCGCCCACCCTCGGTCCGGTGATCGGGCTCGGATGGGGGGTGTTCGGGCGTCGTACGCAGTTGCGCTTCTACCGCGAGTGCGGGCGCCGGATGGCGCGCAAGGTCGGCGACATCCGCAGTGGTGCGACGCCGATGCCCTCACCGGTCGTGGTGGACGGGCTGGTGCACGCGCCGTCGGACGCGAGGCCGCAGCTGCGCGACCGGCTGGCCAAGCGGCAGGAGCATCCGGGCTGAGGCGTCTAGCGCAGCGCGGCCATCAGCGCCGACGGGTCCTCCACGGTGACCGTCATCCCCGGGTGCGTCAGGTGCCCGGTGGGATCCATGACCCGGACCGGCTCCACGAACCGGACGCACACCGCCCGGTCCCCGTTGGTGGCGAGCGTGATGCCGTGGTCGGCCAGGGACAGGTGCGCCGGCCCTGCGGTCTTGAGCCACTGGAAGCCGCCGCTCTCCTCGGCCGAGGCGACGTTCGCCCGCGGCGTGACCAGTCGCCACGGCCCGAACCTGACCCGCAGCTCGTCGTCGGTGAGCACCAGGAAGGCGGTCCGCGGCGTCACCCCGAACAGCAGTGCCGGGAGGCGGTACGACGGGACGAAGCGGAACCCGAACCGTTGGTCGCTGCTCATGGCATCCTCTCTCCCACCCGATCGGGCCGGTCCGGGTGCGGCGACCGCTGCACCGGAAGCGCCTCGGCCGGCACGGAGCGGGTCGCCACGTGCACGCCGTCGAGGAGACGCCCGCGGGATACCTTCACTGCGGACAGGCAGAACCGCACCCACATGTTGAACTGGATCTCCTTGGCCAGCCGCATCCGCACGTAGAGCAGGTGCACCAGCGGTGTCGCGCACCGGGCCCAGGCCTCCACCTCGAAGACCAGCACTTCGGACCGCTCGATGGCGCGGAACCGGACCTGGCCCGCCTCGAGATGCCCGTGGAGGGTCGCCAGTCGCAGGCAGCCGTCGTCGACCTGGACGACGCGCACCGGCCCGTCCCAGGGGCCGGGCATCTCCACGACCAGCTCCTCCCCGAGGCGGAGCGGCCCGGCGCCCTCCCGTCGTACTCCCACCACCTCCCGGGGCACGAAACGGTGGAAGCTGCCGATGACCGCGGACAGCAGCTCGTCCGGCGCCTGCTGGCTGTCGGCGATGTTCACCCAGAACCGGCGGTGGAACATCGGCCCGACGCCGGACGCGGCCAGCTGCACCGCGTCGTCGAGGAGCTCGTCGGGGATCCTCGGCGGAAGGTCCGTCTCGTCCCCGCCGGCCGCCTCTTCACGGTGCAGCGGGGTGGTGGTCCACAGGTACCTCCACGAGACCAGCAGCGTCCCGAGCATCCACCGGGCCAGCAGAACCAGCATCGGATCTCCAACGAGTCGGCGGGGCAGGTCCCGGCGGTGCGATGAACCTGGCGTTCCCGGGTACGTCCTGATACCCGGTTCCGGGACGCTGACACGAGGAGGCGGAATGGTCGACACCGCACTGCACCGGCTGGGGGCGCGCAGCGCCTACTTCGAGGCGGCGTCACTGGGCTCGATCGGCCTGTGCGTGGGGCTGTGGCTGCGCGCCAAGACCGTCGACCAGGACGAGCGCGGCAACGCCGAGCGCCGGGCCTTGTTCGTGGGGCTGTGGCCGCCGATGTTCTGGCTCATCGGTGACAGCCTGCGCCGCCACGAGTAGCACTACGCTTGCTGGCCGGGCTCCTGGGCGTCGAACAGCCGGCCCAGGTCGGCGGACGCGTCGCCGATGGCCAGCACCTCGTCGCCGGCCTCGAACGCCGTGTCTCCGTGCACCTCGACGAGGTGGCCGCGGCGGCTCACCATGCTGATCCAGGAGTCCTCGCCGAGCGCCAGGTCGGAGATCCGGGTGCCCTCGGCGGGCGACCCGGGCGCGACCACGTGACGGTGCAGCCCGTCCGGCTCGGAGCGGAACCGCATGCCCAGCGCCCACGGCTCGAGCTCCACGGTGCGCATCGGCACTTTCAGCGCCCGGGCCAGGGTGGGCAGGAACCCGCCGACCCCGACGGCGGAGACCAGCACGACGACGAAGACCACGCCGTACACCCGCGACCCCTGCGACGTCCCCGCCCCGAGCGCGAACAGGCCCAGCAGCACCGGGACCGCGCCCTTCAGCCCGGCCAGCAGCACGAACGCCCGCTCGCCGCGGGCCAGCCGGGCCGGGGCGATGAGCAGCCCCACCAGCACCGGCCGGATGAGCAGGATCAGCAGCGCCCCGAGCGCCAGCCCGATCCACAGCACGTCGGAGGTCAGCACGTCGTGCAGGTCGATGGTCAGCCCGAGCACGGTGAAGGCGACGATCTCGGAGACGCTGCCCAGCCCAGAGGCGAACCGCTCGATCTCGTGCTTGTACGGCGCGCGCTCGTCGCCGACGATGATGCCGGCCAGCAGCACCGCGAGGAACCCGGACCCGTGCAGCACGGCGGCCGCGCCGTAGATGACCGCGGCGCTGGCCATGGTGCGCACCGGGTACAGCGCCGCGTTCGGCAGCGGCACCCGCCGCATGAACTGCACCAGCAGGTAGCCGCCGACCGCCCCGACGGCGGCGCCGACGACCATCTGCACGACGAAGGTGAGCACCCCGCTGCCGACGGCCTGCAGGCCGCTCGCCCCACTAGCGCCGAGCAGCACCACCATCAGGGCGATGCCGACCGGGTCGTTGGCGCCGGCCTCCCCCTTGAGGATGGTGCCCGACCGGCCCGAAATCTCCCGGTTCCCGAGCACCGAGAAGACCATCGCCGGGTCGGTCGGCGCCAGCGCCGTCCCGAGCAGCAGGGCAGGCAGCCAGTCGAACCCGAACAGCAGGTGAGCGGCCGCGCCGACGGCAGCCGCGGTCACGATCGTGCCGACGACGCCCATCCACAGCGAGATCCCGACCACCTCGCGGAACCGGTGCCAGCCGATCTGCATGCCACCGTCGAACAGGATGAAGATCAGCGCGACGGTGACGAGGCGCTCGTCGGTCTTGACCGGGAACGACGCCAGAGCCGGGAACTGGTCCGAGACCACGGCCGCGGCCACCAGGAACAGCGCCGGCGCGGGGACGTGGATACGCTCGCTGAGCCGGTTCGAGACCACCGCCACGAGCAACGCGACGGCGACCAGCAGGATGACGACCCCGAAGGGCTCGACGTCGGTCATGGGGCTCTTTCACCGGGTGGACGGCACGGATCGAACAGCGCCGACCAGACTTCCCGGCTCACCTCGGGCAAGACTATCGCCGGGCACCCGGCCGGGTCACGCCGGTCGCGACCCGGCCCCACTCAGCCGCCCCGGAGGGTGAGGGCTAGACCTAGACTCTCGTGACCCGGGCCTGCCGGTCCACCACCGACTCCCGGCACCCCTGCGTGCTCATGCGGCCGGGCGTCCGATCCGGACCCGCCAGACCTCGGGCCCCTGCTCCAGGTAGTCCCAGGTGAACGCG
>DASTWW010000225.1:0-5655 GCA_035765755.1 Nocardioidaceae bacterium | reverse complement strand
GCCACCGCCAAGGAGGAGGGCAAGCCCGAGCACGTGGTGGCCAAGATCGTCGAGGGCCGGCTGAACAGCTACTACAAGGAGGCCACCCTCCTGGAGCAGGCGTCGGTCCAGCAGGACAAGATGTCGGTCGGCAAGGTGCTCGACGCCGCCGGCGTCACCGTCAAGCGGTTCGCCCGCTTCGAGGTCGGAGCCTGATCGACTAGGGTTCAGCCCACAGACGTCCACGACAGGAGGCCGGTTCGGTGGAGTGCACAGCAGCTTCCGCGGCACCGGCCTCCTGGCCTGTCCGCACCGTCCGTCGTACTCGGGACCAGGGGAGCCGATGACCTTCAAGCGAGTCCTGCTCAAGCTCTCCGGCGAGGTGTTCGGGGGCGGCAAGATCGGTGTCGACCCCGACGTCGTCAACCAGCTCGCCAAGGAGATCGCCGAGGTGGTGCGCGGCGGCGTGCAGGTGGCCGTGGTCGTCGGCGGCGGCAACTTCTTCCGCGGCGCCGAGCTGCAGCAGCGGGGCATGGACCGCTCCCGCGCGGACTACATGGGCATGCTCGGCACCGTGATGAACTGCCTGGCGTTGCAGGACTTCCTGGAGAAGCAGGGCGTCGAGACGCGGGTGCAGTCCGCGATCGCGATGGGCCAGGTCGCCGAGCCGTACATCCCGCGCCGGGCCATCCGGCACCTGGAGAAGGGCCGCGTGGTCATCTTCGGCGCCGGCGCTGGCATGCCGTACTTCTCCACCGACACCGTGGCCGCCCAGCGTGCGCTGGAGATCGGCTGCCAGGTGATCTTGATGGGCAAGCAGGGCGTGGACGGGGTCTACGACTTCGACCCGCACACCAACCCCGACGCGGTGAAGTTCGACCACCTCACCTACGACGACTTCCTGGCCCGAGGGCTCAGGGTCGCCGACTCGACCTCGGTGAGCCTGTGCCGGGACAACAACATGACCATGATCGTGTTCAACCTCTCCGTCGAGGGGAACATCGGCCGGGTCGTGTCGGGTGAGAAGATCGGTACGACGGTGGCTCGGGACGCCTGACGCGCGGCGGAAAGCCACGTACCACCGGAGCGACGACACCATGAAGGAGCAGCCGTGATCAACGACACTCTCTCCGAGGCCGACCAGAAGATGGACAAGGCGGTCGAGGTCGCCCGGGAGGACTTCGCTTCGATCCGGACCGGTCGCGCCAACCCGTCGATGTTCCACAAGATCACCGCCGACTACTACGGCACCCCGACCCCGCTGCAGCAGCTGGCGTCGTTCACCGCCCCGGAAGCGCGGGTGATCCTGATCAGTCCCTTCGACATGAGCGCGATGTCCGCGATCGAGAAGGCGATCCGTGACTCCGACCTCGGCGTGAACCCCACCGACGACGGCAAGACGATCCGCGTGGTGCTGCCCGAGCTGACCGAGGAGCGCCGCAAGGACTACATCAAGATGGCCAAGGCCAAGGCCGAGGAGGGCCGGGTCGCCATCCGCAACATCCGCCGGCACGCCAAGCAGGCCCTCGACAAGCTGGAGAAGGACGGCGAGGTCGGCAAGGACGACGTCACCGGCGCCGAGAAGCGGCTCGACGGTATGACCAAGAAGCACACCGACGCGGTCGACGAGATGCTCAAGCACAAGGAGGCCGAGCTGCTCGAGGTCTGAGCGCCCGGCCGTCCATCCATGAGCTCCTCCGACATCCCGCCGCTCGAGCCTGTCCCGGTGGGCAGGCCGAGCCGTGCCGGTCGCAACCTACCGGTGGCCATCACCTCCGGGGTGGTGCTCGGCGCGGTCATCATCGCCTCGCTGGTGTTCTGGAAGCCGGCGTTCCTGGCCGTGGTGCTGGCCGCGATCCTGGTCGGCATCTGGGAGCTCAAGGAGGCCTTCGCAGTCCACGAGATCCGGTTCGGCTGGCCGCTGGTGATGGCCGGTGCCGTGGCGATGATCGTGGGCTCCTACCTCGGCGGGCCGGTGGTGCTGCTGCCTGCACTGGCGATCACCGCCTTCGCCGTCCTCATCTGGCGGCTGCGCTCCGGGGTGGCCGGCTACGTACGGGACGCCACCGCCGGGGTGTTCACCGCGACCTACGTGCCGTTCCTGGCCGGGTTCGTGGCGCTGATGCTCGAGCGGCCCGACGGGGTGCGGCGGGTGGTGGCGTTCATCCTGGTGACGGTCGCCTCCGACGTGGGCGGCTACGCGGTCGGGGTGCTGTTCGGGCGGCACCCGATGGCGCCGCTGATCTCGCCGAAGAAGTCCTGGGAGGGGTTCGCCGGCTCGGTCGCGCTGTGCCTGGTCACCGGCTGGGCGTCGGTGGTGTACCTCCTGCACGGGCAGTGGTGGGCCGGCCTGCTGCTCGGTGCGGTTGCGGTGGTGTTCGCGACCTCCGGCGACCTGATCGAGTCGCTGGTGAAGCGTGACCT
Source organism: Nocardioidaceae bacterium (assembly GCA_035765755.1). GTDB lineage: Bacteria > Actinomycetota > Actinomycetes > Propionibacteriales > Nocardioidaceae > DASSKA01. The sequence goes on along the minus strand of DASTWW010000225.1, from coordinate 3,252 downwards.
GGGAATCAAGGACATGTCCTCGGTGGTGCCCGGCCACGGCGGGCTGATGGACCGGCTGGACTCGCTGCTGGCCACCGTGGTCCCCGTGTGGCTGGTGCTGGTCTGCCTGGTGCCGGTGGTCAGGTGAGCCACCCTCCCTCGTCGTACGACGGAGGGAGGCGGCTGTACCTCGTGCGGCACGGAAGGCCGCGCATCCACCCGGAGCCGAAGGCGCTGGCAACCGCCCGCCGCCTCACCGACACCGACGTCACTGTGGTCGACGACCTGCGCGAGCACGAGCGGGACGTGACCCCGTGGTTCGAGGACCGCGCCGAGTTCGAGGCGCTGGTCGCCCGGGCCTTCGCCGAGCCGGACCGCTCGAGCCTTCCCGGCTGGGAGCCGCTGTCCGTGACCCGGGGCGGGTGGTCCCTGCGGTGCGGCGGATCCTCGCCGGGGTCTTCGATTTCAGGGCGGCTGGAGCAGGGTGGGACACTGGGCAGGTCATGCCTGAACCCACCACCCTCCCACTGGTCTTCGACGCGCCGCGCGGCCGCGGCAAGCCGCCGAGGCACCTCGCCGACCTCGATCCGGCCGAGCGCAAGCAGCTGGTCACCGAGGCGGGGCTGCCCGGCTTCCGAGCGCGGCAGCTGGCCACCCACTACTTCTCCCGGCTGGTCGACGACCCGGAGCAGATGACCGACCTGCCGGCCGCCGACCGGGAGCGGCTGGTGGAGTCGCTGCTGCCCCGGCTGATGACGCCGCTGCGCACCCTGCAGGCCGACCGCGGCACCACCCGCAAGACGCTGTGGCGGCTGTTCGACGGTGCGTTGGTCGAGTCGGTGCTGATGCGCTACCCGGACCGGGTCACCATGTGCGTGTCCTCGCAGGCCGGCTGCGGGATGGCCTGCCCGTTCTGCGCCACCGGACAGGGCGGCCTGCAGCGGAACATGTCCACCGCGGAGATCGTCGAGCAGGTGGTCGCCGGAGCCCGGGCGCTGGCGCGTGGCGAGGTCCCCGGCGGTGAGGGCCGGGTCTCCAACGTGGTGTTCATGGGCATGGGCGAGCCGCTGGCCAACTACAAGGCGGTGCTGGGCGCCGTGCGCCGGCTCACCGACAAGACACCGGACGGGCTGGGCATGTCCGCGCGCGGGATCACCATCTCCACGGTCGGCCTGGTGCCGCGGATCCGGCAGCTGGCCGGGGAGGGCCTTCCGGTCACCCTGGCGCTGTCCCTGCACGCTCCGGACGACGAGCTGCGCAACGAGCTGGTGCCGATCAACACCCGGTGGTCGGTGCAGGAGGCGGTCGAGGCGGCCTGGGACTACGCGCGCACCACGAAGCGCCGGGTGTCCATCGAGTACGCCATGATGCGCGGCATCAACGACCAGGCCTGGCGGGCGGACCTGCTCGGCGACGTGCTCAACGCCCGGGGCGACTGGGGCTGGGTGCACGTCAACCTGATCCCGCTCAACCCGACCCCCGGGTCGAAGTGGACCGCCTCCGACCCCGCCGACGAGCGCGAGTTCGTGCGGCGGCTGGAGGCGAAGGGCATCCCCACCACGGTCCGCGACACCCGCGGCCGCGAGATCGACGGGGCCTGCGGGCAGCTGGCCGCCACCGAGGCATGACCCGGGACCCGGTCGGCGGGGGCGGGATCGGCCACGAGCGGGTGGCCGCGGCCGCGCGCGCATGGCTGTGGTATCCCGACGACGCCGTCGTGGTGCACCGCGACGACCTGGTCGTGGTGCGGTGGCCCGACTACTTCGCGGCCTCCGGGCCCGGCGTCCTGCGGCTCGGCGGCGACACGCCCACCCCGGTGCTGCTCGACGAGGCGCTCGCCCTCGCCCGCCGGTGGGGCGCGGGTCGGGTCACGGTCTGGGTCACGCTCGACGCGCCCCCCGACCTCGAGCCGCTGCTGGCCGAGCGCGCCGCGCGGCTCGACGAGACCCTCGACGTCTTCGCGCTCGACCTGACCGGACCGCTGCCGTCGCTCGACGTCCCGGGCGACCTGGAGCTGGGCTGGCAGCGCGACCCCGCGACCACCCGGGAGGTGCTCGAGATCGGGATGGCCGCCTTCGGCGAGGGCTCGATCCCGCCGGAGGCCAAGCTGGCCGAGCTCGGCGCCGAGGCGGACGCCTCCTACCGGGCCGGGCGCGGTGGCAGCGTGCTGGCCCGGCTCGCCGGGCGGGCGGTCGCCGCCGGCGGGCTGGCGGTGGCCGAGGACGTCGCGCGGCTGTGGGGCGGCGGCGTGGTCCCCGACGCCCGCGGCCGCGGTGCCTACCGGGGCGTGCTCGCGGAGCGCCTGCGCTACGCGGTCGAGCACGGCTGCACGCTCGCCCTGGTCAAGGGACGGGTGGAGACCTCCGGCCCGGTGCTGCGCCGGGCCGGCTTCGCGGCGTACGGCCAGGAGCGGTCCTACACCCTGCCGGTCGGCTGACCGGGCCGGTCAGCCGCGAAGGACCGCCGGGGCCGGCAGCACCAGCTCCACGTTGCGGTCGCGGCGCTTGCCGCGCCGGTCGGTGGACTGCTCCTGCGGGTCGTTGGCGGCGAGCAGCCGGCCCAGGGCCGCGAGCCGGACCGGGCCGTCGAGGTGCGAGGGCATCCGGACCGGCGCGCCGTGGTCCACCATCGTGGCGAAGATCGACACCGTGTCGTCGTGGTTGTCGACCACCTCGATGATCCGCGACTGCTGGGGCCAGTCGATGTGCGAGGCGGTGTTGATCTCCCAGAAGCCGCCGCCGGCCGGGCGCGAGTGGGCCCGGACCGTGTTGCGGTGGGTGTGGCCGTTGACCCAGGCCACGACGTTCTCGTGCGCGAGCAGCTCCTCGACCAGCTGCCCGCCCAGCACCCGGTCGGCGGGCGCCCCCGTGGGCACGGTCGCGTTGGTCATCGACCAGGACGGGTGGTGGCAGGCCACCACGACCAGCCGGTCGGCGGCGTCCTGGAGCTGCTGCTGCAGCCAGGCGAACTGGGCCGGGTCCAGCGAGCCGTTCTGCCCGCCGTACGGGTTGACCGAGTCCAGGACGATGAAGCGCACCAGGCCGTCGGTGCCGCGGTCGACGGTGTAGTAGGCCGTGCCGTCCTGCCGGTTCTGCTCGGTGAACCCGTGGCCCACCGGCAGGCCGGTCGTCGTGAAGTGCTCGGCGACCATCTCGGACGCGCTGAGCAGCCGCCGGTCCGGGTCGGCGGTGACGGTGCGCACGCCCTTCGAGGTGTTCTTGCGGTCGCCGACGGCGATCGCGTTGTCGGGGCCGGTGTGCACGAAGTTGCCCT
>DASTWW010000224.1:0-7722 GCA_035765755.1 Nocardioidaceae bacterium | reverse complement strand
GGGGGGATGGCGCTGGGATCGAACAGCCGGGGGGGATTGACTCGTTCGTCCTCGTCTCAATCGTTGCAATCAGCCTGGGGGGTTGGCTGAAAGCGGCCTATTGGGTTGTTACATCGGGCCCCAACCGGTGTCCATGGCGGGGTCGACACTGTGGCCAGCCTGAACGGTGACGCCCATGGGGCCCCAGCCGGTGTCCCGAGCCTGGCTGGTCGTCGCGGTTGTGGACCCGAGAACAAGCGCGGCGGCAACTGCAACGCCGGCGAACAACTTCGCTGCAACTCTCGTCTTCTTCATCTTTGTCCTCTTCGTGTTCGTCGTGCAAGGCGTCCACTTGCCGCCTGATGTGTCTAGTTTCGACCATCTCCGAGATCGCGCCAACGAAATGCCCCCTCAGGTCTTTGCAGTGCATGTTTCTGCAAAAACTGGATTCTGCTGACAGATCCGGGCCAGGCATGGGATACTACGCCGCCCACAGCTCCAGCGGCGAAAATGCGCTCAGAAGGGACGATCGACGCCGCTCACCGTACCCCTTTCGGGGGGCGAGGCAACAGAGTGAGGCCGCTGCGCATTTCTGCAATCGCTCGAGCCGGCCGGTCCGGGAGCTGCCTCGCAGGCACCGGAGACGTGCACAGTCACCCGGAAGTGCGTTTGGAATTGCACCCCTACGCAGCCCTGAACCGGGCCCCCGAGACGACGAAGCGGCCCCCAACCACGGTGGAGGCCGCTCCTCGATCTGCGGAGGTGGCGGGATTTGAACCCGCGAGAGGGGATTACCCTCAACCCGCTTAGCAGGCGGGCGCCATAAACCGGCCTAGGCGACACCTCCCGGCAGCGACGACAGGCTACCTGGCCCGCCCGGTTCGCAGCCAATCGGGCCGACCCGTCGGCCGCTCAGGCGATCCGGCGGTAGCCGTACCCGCGGTTCAGGTGCTCCTGGAGGTCGCGCACGAAGTCGTCCGGCCGGCCTTCCAGCAGGCGCACCGGCACGGTTGTCGTACGCCCGTCCTTGAGGGTGAGTACGACGTACCGCTCCCCTGCCATGGTGGTGGCGGACACCGACTCCACCTGCGTCCAGCCGGCCCGCGGCACGCCCGCGCCGCGCACGAACCGCACCCGGTAGCCGTCCTCGCCGAGCGCGACCACGGTCCCGCGCCCGAGCAGCAAGGCGGCCCCGGCCACCGCAAGCACGGACACGACCACGGCGACCGTGAGCGCGAGGGCAGGCAGTGAGACGAGAGCCACCAACGCGGCGATCACCAGGATCAGGACGCCGAGGGTGGCCAGCAGCACGCCGGTGAGCCGGGCGACCAGGGGGCGCGAGAGCCGATACTGCGAAGGCACCCCACGATTGAACACGCCCTGCCCGCCCGGCGCCAAATGCCCCACTGGTCCGGTCGGCCCTTGTCACCGCGCGAGCCGCGGAGTCACACTCGGATCTCCACCCGATCGATGTCGGCGGGCGACGTTTCTCGGGTCGGAGGCTGTCGAGGTTCCGGCATCGTGATGACACTCGAGCACGCCATTTTGGGCCTGCGCCAGGCCCTGGACAATCCACGCCGACACCACATGTGGCGCTGGCTGGTACGTCACCGGATGGCCGGGGTCAAGGAGGCGCTGAGCCGCGAGTACTGGCAGCCCGACGGGTGGCTCGCCGCCCGCAGCGAGGCGCTGGCCCGCGAGCGCGACGGGCTGGTGCGCAGGCTCTCCGAGCTCGGCCCCCGGGTGCTGGAGGCCCCGGACGTCGAGCCGGTCCGCACCGAGCTGCACCGGCTGGTCACCGACCTCGAGCACCACCGACAGCGGCTGAGCGACCTGGCGTACGACGCGGTGACGCTCGAGCTGGGCGGCTCCGAGTAGCGCGACCACCTGAGCAGAGGGGGCGGGATTCGAACCCGCGGCTGACATCTCTGCCAGCGACCGCTTTCAAGGCGGTTCCGATCGGCCACTCCGGCACCCCTCCGAGCCGGCGACCCGGAAGCCGCCGCCACGGGGACGAAGTCTAGGGGAGCGCGAAAATCCTCAGGGCTCGACGGTGACGAGTACGTCGCCTTCCTGCACCACATCGCCCTCGCTGACCTTCACCGCGGCCACCGTGCCGGGCATCTCGACGAGCACCGGGATCTCCATCTTCATCGACTCGAGGAGTACGACGGTGTCACCGCTGTTGAGGCGATCACCGGGAGCGACGACCACCTTCATGACGTTGGCGACCATTTCCGCGACGATGTCCACGTTCCTCGGCTCCCGGGGCATGATGGCGACGCTACACCGGAGACGGCCAGGGACTGCGCACCGGTCACAGCAGCGCGTGCATCCGTCCCGGCTCCGGCCGGTGCGCCGCCGCCGCCTCGAGCCGCCGGGCCCGTCGGCCCCGGGTGCCGGTGAGGAACGTGTCCACCCGGATCACCAGGTACCCGAGCAGCAGCCCGGCCACCGCGCTGTAGACCAGGCTCAGCCCCGCTCCCGACAGCGACCGGCCCGGGCCGAGCAGGGACACCGAGGCCGCCGCGAGACCCGCGGCGCCGAAGGCGCAGACCCACCACCCCTGCCGCCGGCGGGCCCGGATCGAGACCCCCCAGGCCAGCGCCGGGAAGCCGAGCAGCAGCTCGACCGGCCGCGGCACGGCGCCGATGGTCGAGGCGACCTGGGCGGTACCGCGTCGTACCGTCTCCACCATCTCCGGGGACCCCCAGCGAGCCAGCGCCTGGGAGTAGGCCAGCGTGACCGCGAGCAGCAGCAGGCCGCCGAGCACCATCACCACGCCCCGGGTGCCCAGTCCGGTGAGCCCGGCGCCCAGCCGGTACACCACCCCCATCGCGGTCAGCAGGGACAGCCCCAGGCACAGGTATCCGACCCGCATCAGCGAGACCTGCGGCTGGTAGGCGGCCGCCGCGAGCGCGCCGAACGCCACGGTGACCACCGCCACCGCGACCTCGAGCACCACCCGGCGGAACCGGGCGGCGGGGGTCGTCGCCAGCACGCCCAGCACCGAGGCCAGCACGGCGGTGCCGACCGCCGCAGCGGCGGCGAGCACCGGCATCCTGGACAGCACCGCGGCCAGGCCGACCGCCAGCGCCAGGCCGCCGCTCACGAACGGGCGCCCACCCGCCCGGGCGGCCATCCCGAAGGCGTAGCAGGTGGACACCGTCACCGCGCCCGCGGCCGGCAGCCGGCGGGGCAGCCAGGGCGGGCCCCACCAGCCGGCCACGATGGCGGCGACGCCGGCCAGCACGAGCACCACCCACGACAGCCGCAGCGCCGGCGCGAGGGCGCGGCTCAGGTCCGGTCTGCGTCGTTTGACGGGCGCGCGACGACGGCCAGAAGCCACGGATGGTCCTTCGACGGGGGTGGATGCTAGCGGGCGAAGGATACCGCCGCGGTCACATCCGCCGGTTCGCCAGGGACGGGTTGACCGCGCGCGCCTCCGCGAGCGCCTCGGTGTCGACTGCGCCGGTCACCACGGCGTCGTCGTCGCCGGCCTCGCCGATCACGTCACCGGTGGGCGCGACGATCATCGAGTGCCCGCTGTAGCGGGGGGCGGGCTGGCCGGCCGCCGCGACGTACACCGTGTTCTCGATGGCGCGCGCTCGCACCAGCGTCCGCCAGTGCTCGACCTTGCGAGGCCCGGCCACCCAGGCGGCGGGTGCGACGAGCAGCTCAGCGTCCTGGGCGGCCAGCGCCCGGGTCAGCTCGGGGAAGCGCAGGTCGTAGCAGGCCAGCAGGCCCACGGTCACCCCGCCGACGTCCAGGCTGACCGGCTCGAGCGGCCCCGGGAAGAGCCGGTCGGACTCCTTGTAGCCGAAGGAGTCATAGAGGTGGATCTTCCGGTACGACGCCCGCAGGCCGGTCCGGTCCACCACGGCCAGCGTGTTGTACGGCCGCTCGGGGTCCTCGGAGACCTCGAGCATGCCGGCGACCATGGTGACCCCGCACTCGTCGGCCAGCTCGGCCATCCGGGTCACGAACGGCCCGTCGATCTTCTCGGCGAACGCCGAGACGTCCGAGCCGGGACTGCCGAAGTCGCGGCTGAACACCTCAGGGAACACCACCAGCTCGGCGCCGGCCTGCGCGAGGTCGCGGACGACGTCGAGGGCCTCCCGGTTCTGCACGGGGTCGAGACCGGAGGCTTTCTGGACGAGAGCGAGCTGCAAGGTGGGCACGGGCCCAGCCTGCCATGGCGGCCCGAGGACGGCGAGTGCCAGACTGCGGGCGTGGACACTCCGATGCGCGTCGCGGCCGTGGTGCTCACCGGCGGGGACGGGACCCGGCTCGGCGGCGTGGACAAGGGGTCGCTGCAGCTGGCCGGCAGCACCCTGCTGGAGCGGGCCCTCGCGGCGACCGCCGCCGCGGACGAGGTGGTCGTGGTCGGCGACCCGGTGCCCACCTCCCGGCCGGTCACCTGGGCGCGGGAGGACCCACCCGGCGGTGGTCCGGCGGCCGGGCTGCTGGCCGGTGTGGACGGGCTCACCGGACCGGTCCAGCTGGTGTGCGTGCTCGCCGTGGACATGCCGGAGGTGGACGCCGCGACGTTCGCCAGGCTCACGGCAGCGCTCCGCGACGACCTGGACGGCGCCGTACTCGTCGACGCCGCCGGCGAGCGGCAGAACCTGGCCGCGGTCTACCGGGTGTCCGCGCTGGCGGCCGCCCGGCCCGAGCGCGAGCAAGGGCTGTCCGTGCGCCGGCTGGTGGGTGGGCTCCGGCTCGCCGAGGTGCCAGGGGTCGGAGCGGAGACCCGTGACGTGGACACCTGGGCGGATCTGCGCGACCTGGGTGGATGACGCGGGTTTCGGTTCGATGGCCCGAACCGGTTGCCAGATCCGGTGTCACGTATAACGCTGGAATGCGTGACCCTGCACGACTGGATTGACGAACTCTGCGACGTGCTCGAGCTCGACGCTGAGGTCGACGAGGCCCTGATCCTCGACCTGGCCCGCCAGGCGGCCCACTCCGTCGAGAAGCCGGCCGCGCCGGTGACCACCTTCCTGCTCGGCTTCGCCGCCGCCCAGCGCGGCGGCAGCCAGGCCGACGTCGAGGAGCTCGCCGGCCGCGCGACCGCGCTCGCCGAGAAGTGGGCCGGGGAGGACGTCTCCGCGGACGACTTCGACGAGGAGGATCTGGTCGACGCCGAGTAGGCGGCTCCGGAGGGCGCCCTCGTACCCTGGCCTCATGCGAGCCGTCGTCGCCACCGAGCCCGGAGGACCGGAGGTCCTCGCCATCCGCGAGCTGCCCGATCCGGTGCCCGGGGAGGATGAGCTGGTCATCGACATGGCCGGCACCGCCGTGAATCGCGCAGACACCCTGCAGCGCCGCGGGCACTACCCGCCACCGCCCGGCGCGTCGGACGTGCTCGGTCTGGAGTGCTCCGGCACGGTCAGCGCGGTCGGCTCCGGCGTGGACCGGTTCGCGGTCGGTGACCGGGTCTGCGCGCTGCTGGCCGGCGGCGGGTACGCCGAGAAGGTGCTGGTCCCCGCCGGCCAGGTGATGCCGGCCCCGGACGGCGTCGACCTGGTGACCGCGGGCGGGCTGCCGGAGGTGGCCTGCACGGTGTGGTCGAACGTGTTCATGATCGCCGGGCTGCGCGCCGGCGATACGCTGCTCGTGCACGGCGGCGCCGGTGGCATCGGCACCATGGCCATCCAGGTCGCCGCCGCGGTCGGGGCCCGGGTGGTCGCCACCGCCGGCGCGCCCCACAAGCTGGACCTGTGCCGCTCGCTGGGCGCCGACGTGGCGGTGAACTACCACGAGCAGGACTTCGTGGAGGAGGTGCGACGAGCCGCCGACGGCCGCGGTGCCGACGTGATCCTGGACAACATGGGGGCGTCCTACCTGCCCCGCAACGTGGACGCGCTGGCCACCGAGGGACGGCTGGTGGTGATCGGTCTCCAGGGCGGCAACAAGGGCGAGCTCAACCTCGGGCAGCTGCTGCGCAAGCGCGGGGCGGTGATCGCGACCACGCTGCGGTCCCGGCCGTCGGAGGAGAAGGCCGCGATCTGCGCGGCTGTCGTCGAGCACGTCTGGCCGCTGCTCGCGGACAAGATCGTGCGCCCCGTCGTACACACGACCCTGCCGCTGGAGCAGGCCGCCGAGGCGCACCGGATGATGGAGGCCGGCGACCACGTCGGCAAGCTTCTGCTGTCTGCGTAGAGTGGCAGCCATGACCGACGAGAACCCGCACGGCGACCGCCCGGAGGACCAGGAACGCCAGGAGGAGCCGCGCATGATGGTCATCGGCCCGGACGGCATGCCGATGGCCGCCGCTGCGCCGGGGTCGGGCTCGTCCGGTGACGACGAGGACGAGGAGCGCCACATCACCGACCTCGTCGAGCAGCCGGCGAAGGTGATGCGGATCGGCAGCATGATCCGGCAGCTCCTCGACGAGGTGAAGGCCGCGCCGCTGGACGAGGCGAGCCGGGCCCGGCTGGCCGACATCCACGCCTCGTCGATCAAGGAGCTCGAGGCGGGGCTGGCCCCGGAGCTGGTGGAGGAGCTGGAGCGGCTGTCGCTGCCGTTCAGCTCCGAGACACCCTCGGAGGCCGAGCTGCGCATCGCCCAGGCCCAGCTGGTGGGCTGGCTCGAGGGGCTGTTCCACGGCATCCAGACCGCGATCTACGCCCAGCAAATGGCCGCCCGCGCGCAGCTGGAGCAGATGCGCCGCGCGCTGCCGCCGGGCATGGTGCCCGACCAGGCCCAGATGGCCGCCGCGCAGCAGGCCGCCGCCCAGCGCGCCCAGGGCGAGGAGCAGTCCGGCCGCGGCATGTACCTCTAGCTTTTACCGATATTGGTACGTCTAACGCGACCTATACGTCGCGGTAGGCGTACCGATATCGGTTCGATCCGGGGCGTACGACGGGGGTGGGTCAGCCGCGTGGGGCAGGGGGCGGCTCGACCTCGTCGCGCTTGTTGCGCCGGAAGATCTTGTCACCGAGCCAGACCACCGGGTCGTACTTCCGGTCGACCACCCGCTCCTTCATCGGGATGATCGCGTTGTCGGTGATCTTGATGCCCTCCGGGCACACCTCGGTGCAGCACTTGGTGATGTTGCACATCCCGATGCCCGCCTGAGCCTGCGCGATCGCCCGCCGGTCGTTGGTGTCGAGCGGGTGCATGTCCAGCTCGGCGTACCGCAGGAAGAACCGCGGCCCGGCGAACGCCTGCTTGTTGTCCTCGTGGTCACGGATCACGTGGCAGACGTTCTGGCAGAGGAAGCACTCGATGCACTTGCGGAACTCCTGGCCGCGGGTCACGTCGGCCTGCATCATCCGCCGCTTGCCGTCCGGGTCCGGCGGTGCCGGCGCGAACGCGGGCACCTGCTTGGCCTTCTCGTAGTTGAAGGACACGTCGGTGACCAGGTCCCGGATCACCGGGAAGGTGCGCATCGGGGTGACCGTGATCGTCTCGGTGGGCTCGAAGTCCGACAGCCGGGTCATGCACATCAGCCGCGGCCGGCCGTTGACCTCCGCGCTGCACGACCCGCACTTGCCGGCCTTGCAGTTCCACCGGACCGCGAGGTCGCCGGCCTGGGTGGCCTGGAGCCGGTGGATGGCGTCGAGGACGACCTCGCCCTCCTCCACCGGCACGGTGTAGTCGCCGAGCGCCCCGCCGGACGCGTCGCCGCGCCACACCCGCATCTTCAGGTCGTACCCCATCAGCTCTGCATCCTTTGCCTCATTCGTTGAACAGCGGCTTGAGTTCCTCGGGCATCTCCGGCAGCGGCTGCCGCTT
>DASTWW010000223.1:0-7474 GCA_035765755.1 Nocardioidaceae bacterium | reverse complement strand
CAGGAGACGTTCGCGAAGGCGTTCGCGGCCTTCCACCAGTTCAAGCCGGGCACCAACCTGAAGGCCTGGCTGTACCGGATCCTGACCAACACGTTCATCAACTCCTACCGCAAGCGGCAGCGGCAGCCGCAGCAGTCGATGGGCGAGGACATCGAGGACTGGCAGCTGCACCGCGCCGAGTCGCACACGTCCAGCGGCCTGAAGTCGGCCGAGACCGAGGCCCTGGACCACCTGCCGGACAGCGACGTCAAGGACGCGTTGCAGCAGCTTCCGGAGGACTTCCGGCTCGCGGTCTACCTCGCCGACGTCGAGGGCTTCCCGTACAAAGAGATTGCCGAGATCATGGACACCCCGATCGGGACGGTGATGTCGCGGCTGCACCGGGGCCGGCGGCAGCTGCGCGAGCTGCTCGAGGACTACGTGCGCACCCGCGGCCTGACCCCTGCCGGATCCGACGGCCCGGGAGGTTCCTCATGAGCTGCGGCAAGCCTCATGACCAGGACTGCTCGGAGGTCCTGGAGCGGATGTTCTTCTTCATCGACAACGAGCTCCAGGACGCCGACTGCGCCGAGATCCAGCACCACCTCGACGAGTGCGCGCCCTGTCTGCAGAAGTACGACCTTGAGCGCAAGGTCAAGGCGCTGGTGGCGCGGTCCTGTCCCGAGCACGCCCCGGAGAGCCTCCGGGAGCGGGTGCTGCTCAGCATCCGCCAGGTGCAGGTGACGATCACCGAGACCACCATCGAGACCGACTGACCCCGGACATGGCACCGCGCCGGCCATTGCCGGCGCGGAAGGTGGATTCGGTTACGCGTTCGGGCGCTTGCCGTGGTTGGCGCTCTTCTTCTTGCGGGCGCGACGCTTGCGACCGGTCTTCCCCATGGTGCTCTCCTTCTCGACCAGAGCCCCGGGCCGGTGCGGCTCGGGGCGTGCCCATTGTCTCAGGAGCGGTGCGGCTTCGGCCAATCGGCCGCGGGTCCGTCAGCCGCGCGGCCCCAGGTAGTGCGGGTTGCTGCGCTTGAGCTCGCCGATCACCGCCAGCAGCAGGTCGGAGCGACACGCCGGCGGGTTGGGCCCGAGCGCCAGCTGCAGGTGCAGCGCCCGCAGGAAGCTCTGCACGTTGTAGGACGCGGGGAGCGGCTCCGCCTCGGTGACGTGTGCCGGGCCGGCCGCCTCACCGAGCCGGTGCACCCAGTCCTCGAGCACATCGGTGCCGACCAGGTCCCGGTTGAGCAGCCTCATGGTGGCCAGCGCGAGCCGGTCGTGCTCGTCGTACAGCAGCGGAACCCCGGCCGTGCCGAGCAGCCGCTCGAGCACCACGTCGAGCAGCACCGCGAGCTCGGGTGCGCCCATCGCCTCGGAGCAGGCGAGCGCACCGAGCGCGTCCGCCCCGTGGGCCGCCGCGTGCGCCCAGCCCTTGCCGGGCACGTAGCCGCGCAGGTCGTTCTCCCGCAGGTACCAGCCGGCCAGCCGGTCCCCCCAGCCGAGCACCGTGTCGGCCGGCACCAGGTGCGCAGTGTTCTCGCGGTCCAGGCACTCGCCGAGGATCAGTGCGGAGAAGCTGCGCCGGAACACCGTGTCGGTGCCGGTCTCGCCGAGCCCGACAGCGAGGCCGCTGACCATGCCGTCCCCGAAGCCCTGCAGCAGGTCGTCATACACGCCCATCGACACCCAGGCGGCCAGCGTGGTGTAGGCGATCCGGTCCCGGCGCTCCGGATCCGGGTCGCCGAGCATCGTGGTCAGCTCGGTGGTGAGCTCGTCCAGCGGTCGGTCGTCCGGGACCCGATGACCGCTTTGCTCCACGCGGTCCCAGAACGTCGACTCCATGGGCCCATATCCTGCCACTGACCCGGGGGACCGCGGCCAGGCCCTCCGCGCGCCGAGCCGAGGACAGGGGGACACGCCCTAGGCTGACCGCGTGCCTTCGCTCAACGACGTGGCGCGCGCCCACACCCGGCTGGACGGACCGGACCTGGCCTGGCTGCACCTGCTGCTCGCGGACTGGCAGATCATCGCCGACCTGTCCTTCGCCGACCTGGTGCTGTGGCTGCCCGACCGGGAGGGCGCCGGCTACTGGGCGGGCGCGCAGATGCGGCCGACCACCGGGCCGACGGCGTACGTCGACGACCTGGTCGGCGCGTTCACGCCGGTCGGCAGCAAGCCGCTGCTCGACTCCGCCTATGAGCACCAGCGGGTGGCCCGGGAGGGAGACCCGGAGTGGCGCGACGACATCCCGGTGCGGGTGGAGGCGATCCCGGTGCGCCGCGCGGACCGGGTGGTCGCGGTGATCGCCCGCAACACCAACCTGCTCGGCGTCCGCACCCCCAGCCGGCTGGAGCTGGCCTACCTGCAGTCGGCCACCGACCTGACCCAGATGATCAGCAACGGCTTCTTCCCGTTCCCCGGGCAGCGCTCCGACCACGCCGACTCGCCGCGGGTCGGGGACGGCTTCCTGCGCATCGACGCCACCGGGAAGGTCACCTACGCCAGCCCGAACGCGCTGTCGGTGTACCGCCGGCTGGGCCTGTCCACCGACCTGGCCGGGCTCTGCCTCGCCGACGTGACCCGCGAGCTGGTGCCGCCAGAGCGGCGCCCGGACGAGGAGACGCTGAGCGCCGTGCTGAGCGGCCGGCTGCCCAAGGACACCGAGATCGGCACGGAGGAGGCGGTGCTGATCCTGCGCTCCATCCCGCTGCGTCCCACCGGCGAGCACCTCGGCGCGCTGGTGCTGCTCCGCGATGTCACCGACCTGCGCAGCCGGGACCGGGAGCTGGTCACCAAGGAGGCCACCATCCGGGAGATCCACCACCGGGTGAAGAACAACCTGCAGACCGTCGCCGCGCTGCTCCGGCTGCAGGCCCGGCGGATCGGCACCGAGGAGGGCCGGGAGGCGCTGGAGGAGGCGGTACGACGGGTGGGGTCGATCGCCATCGTGCACGAGACGCTCAGCCAGGCCTTCGACGAGCGAGTCGACTTCGACGCAGTGGTGGACCGGCTGCTCGTGATGGTCGCCGACGTCAGCTCTCGTGGCGGGCGGGTGCGGTGCACCAGGACCGGCAGCTTCGGCACCCTGCCGGCGGAGGTGGCCACTCCGCTGGCCATGGTGCTCACCGAGGTGCTGCAGAACGCCGTCGAGCATGGCTTCGACGGCCGGTCCGGACAGGTCGAGGTGGGCGCGACCCGACTGGTGGGTCGGCTGCACGTGGTGGTCGCGGACGACGGCCACGGACTGCCCGCCGACTTCGACCCGGACGGGGGGAGCCTGGGGCTGTCCATCGTCCGCACGCTCGTCGAGTCCGAGCTCGAGGGGACCTTCGAGATCGGGCCGGGGCCAGGGGCGGGTACGCGAGTCACCCTGGACCTTCCGCTGCGCTGAGCGGAGCCGGGTGGGGCAGCGGTGCTAAGCCGTGGTGCGTACCTTCGCGCGGGCGTTGCGGCGCTTCAGGGCGCGGCGCTCGTCCTCGCTCATGCCGCCCCAGACGCCGTGGTCCTGACCCGCTTCGAGCGCCCAGGCGAGGCACTGCTCGCGCACCTCGCAGCGCCGGCACACCTGTTTGGCCTCCTCGATCTGCAGGATGGCCGGACCGGTGTTGCCGATCGGGAAGAACAGCTCCGGGTCCTCGTCGAGGCACGCAGAGCGGTGGCGCCAATCCATGGCGGTTGACTCCTTTGCTTCAAGATGTGGGCCACTGGCGGTGAGCCGGAGGCCCCGGTCGCCGTGGTGCGTGGCACGGTTGTGAACGCATTCACGAAGTCCGACCCGACCCAGCGCTTCGAAAAACGCAGGACCGGGGGTTGTTGGTCGCGCAGGCGGGATCGCTCCTGTTGACCGATGACCACGATCGCAAGCCTAGAGGTCCGGTTCAACCCCTATGAGAGGTCACGTTGATCACAGGGCAGGATGTTATCCCGCGTGTACCCCTAACTCCAGGCTCAAACACTTCCCGGCGAACAATTGCGTAGCATCGGCTCCCGTGACCGACGCTTCCCCGTCCAGACCAGCACCCGTTCCGCTGCGGATCGCGGCCCTGCTGGCGGCCCTCGAGGGGGCACTGGTGGTCGGCTACGCGGCCGCCGAGCTGTTCTCGATCTCCGGCTCCCGGGCGGTGATGGGGCTGACCACGACGGTGTTCTTCTGCGTGTACGGCGTGGCGCTGATCTACTTCGCCTGGGAGCTGACCCGGCTGAAGTCGTGGGCCAGGTCGCCGATCGTGCTCGCCCAGCTGATCCAGGTGCTGGTCGGCTGGGGCTTCCGCGGCGGGCCCACCATCGCCCTGACCGTGGGGCTGACCGTGTCCGGGGTCGTCGTGCTGGTCTGCCTGTTCCATCCCGCGTCGCTGCGGGCGCTCAGCCACGATCCGGGCCGCGAGCAGGGCTGAGGTCACCGGCTCAGCCGGTTCCCTCCGTCGTACCGCCCGTCGTGCCGTCCTCGGCCAGGGACTCGCGCAGCTTGGCCAGCGTCCGGGCCAGCAGCCGGGACACGTGCATTTGCGACACCCCGATCTCCTGGGCGATCTGGGACTGGGTCATGCCCCGGAAGAACCGCAGGGTGAGCAGGTGCTTCTCGCGCGGGTCGAGCTGGGCCAGCAGCGGCTTGATGGTCTCCCGGTTCTCGACGTGCTCGAGGGCCTCGTCGTCCTCGCCGAGCGAGTCGATCATCCGGATCGAGCCGTCCTCGGAGGAGTCCGGCGCGTCCAGGGACAGCGTGGTGTAGGCGTTGGCGGACTCCAGCCCTTCGACCAGCTCCTCCTCCGAAACCTCCATGCGCGCCGCCAGCTCCGACATCGTCGGGGACCGGCCGAGCTCCTGCAACAGCTCCGCGGACGTCGCGGAGATCGCGATGCGCAGCTCCTGGAGCCGGCGCGGCACCCGGATCGCCCAGCCCTTGTCACGGAAGTGGCGCTTGATCTCCCCGATGATGGTGGGAGTGGCGTACGTCGAGAACTCGACGCCGCGGGACCGGTCGAAGCGGTCGACGGCCTTGATCAGCCCGATCGTGCCGACCTGGAGCAGGTCGTCGAGGGGCTCGCCACGGTTGAGGAAGCGGCGGGCGAAGTGCTCGACCAGCGGCAGGTGCAGGTGCACGAGCTCGTCGCGGACCCGGGCGCGCTCGCCGTCGAGGAGGTCGTCGCGGGCGAGCTCGGCGAAGAGTGAGGCGCTCCTGGCCCGCATCTCCGTGAGGTCGCGGGCCCCTTCGCGCTCCCCGGAGGTCATGGTCATTCGGCGTCCGCGGTGGCGCGGGCCAGGGTGACCGTGAGCCGGTCGCCCTCGACGTCGGCGCGCACCGAGCTGGTCAGAGCAGCCAGCACCGTCCAGGCGAAGCCGTCGCGGCTCGGCTGGCGAGGCTCCTCGCACGTGGCGGACACCGCCACGGTGAGGCTGTGGTCGCCGAGGTCGAACGCGCACGTCAGGTCCGAGCCTTCCCGGGCCTGGGGGAGGACCATCGCGCACGCCTCGTCCACGGCGATGCGCAGGTCCTCGATGTCGTCGAGCGTGAAGTCGAGGCGGGCCGCGAGTCCCGCGGTCGCGGTGCGCAGCACGGCGAGGAACGCGCTGTCAGCGGGGATGCGCAGCTCGACGTCGGGTCTGGTCTGTGACACTTCGCTCCTTGCTCTACACCTGGACGGGGCCGGACGCAGCGCGCCCGACCCCGTCCAGCTGTTCGAAAGTCACCGGGCGGACCCAGTGTGTCAGGCCTTCTTGGTCTCCCAGAAGATTTCGGAGATCTCCTCGATCTTGGCCAGCAGCTTGTCCGCGTCGTCGACCGACGACTTGCCCTTGGTCCCGGCCGCACCGGCCAGCTTGGTGGCCTCGTTGAACAGCGTGTGCAGCTGCGGGTACTTCTCGAAGTGCGGGGGCTTGAAGTAGTCGGTCCACAGCACCCACAGGTGGTGCTTGACCAGCTCGGAGCGCTGCTCCTTGATCAGGATCGCCCGGGTGCGGAACTCCGGGTCGTCGTTGTCAGCCATCTTGGTGATGATCTGCTTGACGGACTCCGCCTCGATCCGCGCCTGGGCCGGGTCGTAGACGCCGCAGGGCAGGTCGCAGTGCGCGCGGACTTCCAGAGTGGGTGCGAACAGTCGAGCAAGCATCCGTTGGTCCTTTCGTTCGGTACTCGTCCAGGAATGGCGTGTTACCACCTGGGACACTACTCCCGGGTCGCCGCCGCGAGTAGTGGGGCCCGGACCCGGAAGAGCGCCGTTCGAAGGAGTCGGTTCCCCATGCCCCGAAGCCCCATGCGGAACTGGGGTCTGGCCCTCGTCCGGGGCCGCTCCATGCTGCCGACGCTGCGCGAGGGGGACCGGCTGGTGGTGCAGCACGGGGCCCGCCCGCGCCAGGGCGCCCTGGTCGTCGTACGCCTCCCGGACGGGACCGTCGCGGTCAAGCGCGCCGCCCTGCGGGAGCCGGGCGGCTGGTGGGTCGCCTCGGACAACGCGCTGGAGGGGACCGACTCCTCCAAGGTCGGCACCATCCCCGACGAGGCGGTGCTCGCGGTGGTGCGGGCCCGGCTGTGGCCGCCGCGGTGGGCGCGGGGCTTGCGCGCACCGGTGTCGTCTCCGCCACATTCGGCTCCCGGCCCCTGAACCCACCGCCCTGCCATGTGAAACACTTGCGGCTCCGGGAGACCCCCGACTGCTCGTGCCGACCCGACGCTCGACCGGAGTGCTGCCGCGGGACGGCATCTTCCCACCCGAGACAGGAAGGGCGCCCTGAGATGGCTGCACCGGCACCGATGTCCGAGTCCGAAGGCACGCGTGCGCAGGACCCGGTCTTCTCCCTGCACGTCCGCGGCAAGATGGAGATCGCCTGCACGGTCCCGCTCGACGGCGCGGCCGACCTCTCCATGGCGTACACGCCCGGCGTCGCCCGGGTGTGCGAGGCGATCGCCGCCGAGCCCGCACTGGCGCAGGACTACACGTGGGTGTCGAACACCGTCGCGGTGGTCACCGACGGCACGGCGTTGCTCGGCCTCGGCGACATCGGCCCCGCGGCCGCCATGCCCGTGATGGAGGGCAAGGCCGTGCTGTTCAAGCAGTTCGGCGGCGTCGACGCGGTGCCGATCTGCCTCGACACCAAGGACACCGACGAGATCGTCGAGACCGTGGCCCGGCTCGCCCCGAGCTTCGGTGGCATCAACCTCGAGGACATCTCCGCCCCGCGGTGCTTCGAGATCGAGCAGCGGCTCAAGGAGCGGCTCGACATCCCGGTCTTCCACGACGACCAGCACGGGACCGCGGTGGTGGCCCTGGCCGCGCTGCAGAACGCACTGAAGCTGACCGGGCGCGACCCCGGCTCGACCCGGGTGGTCATCTCCGGCGCCGGTGCCGCGGGCGTCGCCGTGGCGCGGATCCTGTTGGAGGCGGGCATCGAGGACCTCGCGGTGACCGACCGCAAGGGGGTCCTGCACTCCTCGCGGGGCGACCTCACCCCGGTGAAACGCGCCCTGGCGGCGCTGACGGCCGACCAGACGGGTC
>DASTWW010000222.1:0-3759 GCA_035765755.1 Nocardioidaceae bacterium | reverse complement strand
CCGTCGGAGACCAGGCCGTTGTCGTAGTACTTCGGCAGCGTGCCGATCGACCCGACCTCACCGGTGCACTCGGGGTCGTTGTTGCCGGGCTTGCCGAGGCACTTCCTGCCGGTGAAGCCGTGGTACGTCGGCTGCGTCCAGGAAGCGCCCTTGTTGAAGGAGAAGTACACGCCCGAGACGCCCACCCCCGGTGTGAACGGGCAGGTGTTGTCGGTGCCCGCGTTGCACGCCTCCATGTCGATGTTGTCGTTGGAGCCGGCGACCAGCACGTTGGGATTGTTGGCGTCGACGGCGAGCGCAGGCTCGTTCTGCTTGTTCTGCGAGAACGGGGTGCTCGGGCTGCCGACGTCGACCCGTGCGTCCCCCGTGCTGGCTGCCCCCGCCGGAATCGCCATGGCGGCTACCAGGGCGGCAGCCGCCATGGCGGCAAGAATTGAGAAGCGCTTCCCCATGCGAAGCCCCCTTCGGCCATGGCCCCCCGGCCGTAACGGTGCAACTCTCGTCGTCGCGGGGAGGGGGGTCAAGAGGGGTACGACGGTGTGGGTGCTTCGTCTGACTAATCCCGGACGGCGGGACCGATCTCGATCCACCAGCGGGCGGCCGCCTTCTGCCACGCCGGCGCGGTCGCCGAGCGGCTGATCGCGCGGAGGCCGGCCGAGCCGGTCATGCCGAGGGCGTACATCCGGGCACGCTCCACCAGCGACCACTGCGGCCCGAGCGCCGCGCGCAGCGCCTGGTCGGAGACCGGCGCGTGGCTGAGATGTCCCATGGTCTGCGCGATCGGTGCGGCCACCTCGGCGTCCGGGTCCTGCAGCCAGTGCAGCAACCGGAGCCGGTGCTCGTCATCGGCGAGGTACCGGATCGTGGTCGCGGCCCGGCCGCGGATCCACTCCGGCGTCCCGGGCTCGCCGAGCAGACCGATGAGCTCCTCGGCGACCGGGCCGCGGAACGGCGAGGAGGCGATCACCAGCGCGGCCAGGTGGCGACGCTCGGAGTCGCGGTGGAACAGCACCTCGCGCAGCAGCCGGACCAGCATCCGGTCCTCGCCGTACTCCGGATTGCCCGGCGCCCGGCGGCGTGCGGCCTCTGCCAGCCGCCAGGCGGTGGTGCGCGCCTCGGAGGCGACCAGGCCCTCCCCGTGCTCGATGACGTACCCGGCGCGGTGCTGGCCCGACCGGCTGGCCGCCTGGGTCAGCGAGGCGCGCAGTCCCTCCGGCAGCGCGGCGATCAGCTCGGCGAGGTCCCGGGCCGCCGCGGTCGGGTTGGCCCGCCACGTGCGCAGCACGATCATGCCCAGCCGGGTGCGCTCCTCGGCAGTGAAGTCCCCGCGCAGCACCTTGGAGGTGGCGACCCAGACGGCCAGGCGGTACGCGCTCGGCCGAGGCGGGTCCTCGATCATGTCCAGCACCAGGTTGGCGGCCTCCCGGGTGGGCAGCTGGTCGAGCAGGCCGACCGGGTTGGTGACCACCTGGACGTCGGGCACGGAGAGGTACGTCGAGATGGCCCGCACCAGGAAGTCCTGCGCACGCGGCACGGTGGCCATGTTCATCGCGGCGGTGCTGTACTGCCGGTAGGCGACATTGATCGACCTCGGGATGATGGTCACGATCTCGTCCGCGAGGTTCTGCCAGGTGGCGGCCCGCAGGTGCACCAGCGGCGCCGCGGACAGGTGCCAGCCGAGCTCCTGCCAGTCCGCGGCCTTGGCGCCGCCGTCCTCGGCGAGGTCGACGAGCTCGTCGAGCCGCAGCGCGAACTCACGGCCGGCCGGGTCCAGCCGTGGGCGGAGCACCCGGGCCTTGATGCCGGGGATCGCCGAGCGGATGTACCCGGTCAGGCTGGACAGCCGCCCCGGCAGCAGGCCGAGCGCCCGTTCGTAGGCCGCGGTGGCTTCGTACGAGACGGCCGCCTCGCCGGACTCCCACCGGCTGATCTGGCTGCGGCTGACGTTCAGGCCGGCGTCGGCCAGCGCCTCGATGAACGTCCTGCCGTCGGCGAAGTCGCTGTTGGCGTGGTGCAGGCGCGACATGGCCAGCAGCCAACCGATGCGCGCGTCGACATCGGGCTGCGCGGCGGTGAGCGGTGTCGCGTCGTACGCGATCTGCTGCACCCGGCCGGGTCGGCCGCTGCGCGCCATTGCTCGCTCCCTGCTCCTAAGGTGTGCCCGCAGAATAGGCCCGTAATGTGGAGTTGCCACAGTTCTTGGGGCCTGCTCAGTCTGATGGCTCCGCCGGAGTGCCCGGGAACGGGGGTCGCTACGCAGGCCCGTCCCCTGTTCGGGCGACGACTGCTCCTCCCGAGTCCGAGTGCCGGGCCGGCGGTGACGCTGCGCGACTGCCGGGTCGGCGGTCAGCGGAGCAGGCGGGAGGCGTACGGCGCGAGCAGCGCACCGATCAGGGCCCCGAGCGTGTTGGCCACCACATCGCTGAACGAGGCCGCCCGGTCGGGCAGGAAGACCAACTGCACCAGCTCGATGACACCGCTGGCCACGAAGCCGACCCCGATCCAGTCGCGCCAGGTCCAGCCCGGGCGGAAGTACGACCCGAGCAGGGACAGCGGCACGAACATCAGCACGTTCAGCCCCCACTCCACGTGCACCGGCCCGGACAACCAGGACGCAGCGTGCCAGGAGTGCAGCAGGTGCGAGACCCAGAGCACCGAGCCGCTGGCCTGGTCGCCGGTCGGCTGGAAGACCAGGATCCCGACGGCGACGAGGTAGACCAGGTAGGCGATGGTGAGCAGGCCGTGCCGGGCACCGCCTCGGCGCAGGGCGAGCGCCATCAGCGCAGCTGCGGCCGCACGTGCAGGCCGACCTCCGGGTCGACGAGCACCTCCTGGGCGGCGGTGATGCCGTCGACCTCGAGGGTGGCGTCGAGGGATACGTTCCGCTTCACCATGGCCAGTGCGATCGGCCCGAGCTCGTGGTGCCGGGCACTGGTGCCGACGAAGCCGACCGCCCTGTCCGTCGTACCCCCGGAAACCGTGAGGTCGCTGCCGCGCTCCGGCAGCCGGTTGTCGGAGCCGTCGAGGTGCAGCAGGGTCAGCCGGCGCGGCGGGCGGCCGAGGTTGTGCACGCGGGCGACGGTCTCCTGGCCGCGGTAGCAGCCCTTGTCCAGGTGTACGGCGGTGTTGATCCAGCCGGCCTCGTTGGGGATGGTCCGGTCGTCGGTGTCCAGGCCGAGCCGCGGCTCGCCGCGGGCGATGCGCAGCGCCTCGAACGCCCACAGCCCACAAGCCGGCCCGGCCGCCTTGGCGTAGGTGGCGAGCTCGCCGCGTCGTACGAACTCATAGCCGGAGTACGGCGCACCGTCCCGACGTGCCGAAGGCCGCCAGGTGACCGCGACCTCCCCGGTCACATCGGCCACCTCCACGCGCATCATGAACCGCATCGAGTCCAGCCACGCCCGCAGCGGCTCGGCCTGGTCGGGCTCGACGTGCGCGGTGAAGGCCTCGCCGTCGTCGGTGCCGTACATCGCGTGCTCGACATGCCCCTGCGGGGAGAGCACGAGCGCGGCGACCGGGGTGCGCGGGGCCAGGTTCTCGAAGAACTGCGAGGTCAGGCTGTGCAGCCAGCCGAGCCGGTCCGGGCCACTCACACGGATGACGCCGCGGTGGGAGAGGTCGACGAAGCCCTCGCCGTTCTCCAGGGTGCGCTGCTCGCCGTGGAACGAGCCGTAGTGCGCGGCGACCGGCGCGTCGATGCCGTTGCCGGCGACGGCACCGGGCAGGTCGAGGAGCGGGCTGCGGAAAGTCATCGTGTGC
>DASTWW010000221.1:0-17412 GCA_035765755.1 Nocardioidaceae bacterium | reverse complement strand
GCGGTCTCGTCTCCATGGGCGTGAAGGGTGCAGCCGAGCAGGAGTTCGTGGCGTTCGTCCGCGAGAGGGGCGATCGGCTGCTCAGATTCGCCAGGCTTCTGATCCTCGATCGGGGTGAGGCCGAGGACGCCCTGCAGGTTGCGCTGCTGCGACTGGTCAAGCACTGGTCCCGCGGCGTGAAGGCCCCAGAGGCCTACGTACGGGCGACACTGGTCAACATCGCCAAGGACGGAGCCCGCCGCAAGCACCTGGTTCCGGTCCCCGTCGATACCGGCCTCCGCGACGAGGCCGGCGGCGACCACGCCGAGGCGTTCCACGCGCAGGCACGGCTTGATCTGCTTCTGTCTCAACTACCGCCCCGTCAGCGCACCACGGTGGTGCTGCGGGTCATCGAGGGCTGCAGCGAGGCAGAAACGGCACAGCTGATGCGCTGTTCGCCCGGCACCGTGAAAAGCAACCTGGCCCGCGGACTGGCCCACCTCCGCAAGACGGCCACCACCTCCGACAGCCTTGAGGAGGCCCAACAATGAACACCTCCCCACCCACCGAGGACCTCTACGACATCGAGGCTGAACTCGTCGCCCTCGCCGAACAGGCCGCACCGCTGAGCCGGACCGACGGCACTCTCGCGCAGACCGTGCTGCGCAAGGCCCGGACCAGGCGCCGCCGCCGTTACCTCATCGGGACCGGGATCGCCGTCGTCGGCATCGCCGGCTCCAACGCGGCCGCCACCGTCGGAGGCGGCCCCTACTTCGACGTCATCGAACCCAGCGTCGCCATGGCACCCACCGTCCAGATGGGCGACTGGGTCAGCTTCAACCGCGACCTCACCCCACACGTCGGCGACGTGGTCTACTTCCACGTGACCGCGCACGGGTACCAGCTCACCACGATGTCGCGCGTGATCGGTGAACCCGGAGACACCGTCGCCTGCCCCGCCGAGCAGAACAACACCTGCACCTCGGTGCTCGTCGACGGCCAGCCACTGAAGAGTCCCTACCTGCAGCGCCTGACCACGCGACCCTTCCCCGCCGTCACCGTGCCGCCCGGAGACATGTTCGTGCTCGGCGACAACCGAGGTCTCGCCAACGACTCCCGCTACATCGGCCCCGTTCCGCTCAGCGGCGTCGAAGGAGTAGCCGTCGCAACACACGACCAGACCGGCCACCCCTGGGCCGTTCCAGGCGCGCCGCATCACCCGGCCCCCAACGACCAACACCTCATCGACCCTCCGCTGCCGGTCCCACCCGCCAGCGCAAGACCGGCCGGCTGATCCATCACGGCCGCCGGCATCGACACGGGTAGCCGCAACGACTGGCGTCACGCAAACCGGGTAACCGGATTTGGCCGCGGACAGGGTAAGCGCGGTCGGGCCGAAGGTCGTGCGTCCGGGTCACAGGCATAAGGCCGCCGGCAAGTAGTGCCGAGCTCCTAGCGCACAAGACGGGGCCGCCCTAAAATCCAAGTATGTTCGGTATCGGACCGGTGGAGGCTGTTGCCTGGCTACTCGCGGCAGGCGCGGTGCTCTTCATTCTCGGGCGAATACTGCGCGGCCTCCTACGACTTGGCCGCTGAGGGGCGCTTCGGCCCGGGCGGTGCGCAATCGTGCACGCCCATGGCCGCGATGGGGGCTCAAGCGCGATGCCCGGTGCGGTACGGACGCTCGTCGCGCACATACCAGACGGCCCAGGTGACGGGGAAGAAGATCCCCGCAGCGACTGCGACGGCAATGCCGCGCCCTCTACGCCGCTCTCCACTCGCTGTGAGAACCATGCACCCCAGCACAACACCGCAGCCCACAGCCAGCAAGGTCACAGCGACTCCAGGCGTCATATGCCGAGTCTCTACTCGGCGACCACCCGACACCAGAGCTTTTACGGATTTGCCGCAGGGCGAGCAAGGCTGGCTCTGCCTCCAGCCCAGATTTCCGGCCGGAGTCGCCCGGGAGCCCCGTATCGTCTTCCGCGTGGGCCTGAGACTCCGGCAAGCCCTCGCGCGAGTTGCGCGAGCTATCGACGAGCCCATCGAAAACGCTGCGGTGTTCACCGTCTACGATCCACGCTTGACCGCCGGAGCGTTTGCCGCCGCGCTTGGGACTGCCTCGCTCGGCCAAGGAGGCCAGGGCACCAGCATGGCCGTCGGTGACCTGATCAACTGGGGCGAGCGAGAAGCCCGCGACCATGAGCCTCTGCCGCACAAACTGCTGCTGATCGTGACCACGGACGAAGCGGTCTTTGCCTTCTCCTGGCCGACACCCCGCCAGGCGAAGCAGATCGCCCGGTGGGCGCGGGGGTCCTTCACCGCCTAAACTGATTCGGCACAGAATCTACGGGCAGGTAGACGTCTACATCGCCCTACAAAGCCGCAAGACCGTATTCGTGTCAGCGAAGACGGGGATCTTCCATCCTTCCTCATTGAAGTGCGCAGAAGCCATCACTCAGCTGTCATCACCGCGGCGTTCCCCCAAGTGAGGCCTCCCGCCGAGCGACCGGTGCAGCAGAGCGCCTGGAGCCGCTGGTCGTGCGTCGCTGGCAAAGCGAGCAGGCCCGCAGCACGTAGATCGAACGAAAGCCCGCTTGCCTAGTCCTGAGGCGGGGCACACTGTCAACGTGAGCGTGGCGTGGCTCGTGCTCGGAAATGCGGCGGCGTGCGTCGTCGCCGGCGCCGTGTACGGCACCATCTTCTGGGCGATACGCAGGCTCTCGTAGGATCTAGACCCAGAGGAGCAGGCTCGCAGGCGCCGCCTCATGTTCACCCGCGGCATACCCTTCGTCGCCGGGGTACTTGCAGTCTTGGCGGCCGGAGCCCTCGTTGGAGCCAACCTCTTGGGCGGCGACAACGGCTGGCTGATCGGTGCCATCATCACAGCCGTGGGCTTGATGTCCCTCGCCCTGATCGCGTCGTCGTGGCGATGAATGTTCTCGGCGTTCAGGGCGGACGTCCAACCAAGAGCCACCGCGAGTGAGAGCCAACTTCCGCAACCGCCGACAGGGAGGCCCTGTCGTGCCGAAAGTCGTGCGTTCGGATCTCAGGCATAATGCCGCGATCCGGGCGAGAAGATGGGACCAGTCTCCACAAGGTGCGCCCGGTGGCAGCCATCGGTCTCGCCCGGCTGGCTACTTAGCCTATGGACCCTCGGAACCAGCGGCGTCCCTGGGCATGTTGGCGAGCTGGCCATCGTGGATGTGGAGCCGATGGTCGGAGCGGGCAGCGATGTTGGGGTCGTGGGTGGCGATCACGATGGTCATTCCTGTGGCTCTTTGTAGGTCGAACAGGAGGCGGAGGACGTCATCGCCGGTGGCACTGTCCAGGTTGCCGGTGGGTTCGTCGGCGAGCAGGAGCCGGGGGCTGTTCATGAGGGCGCGGGCGATCGCGACGCGTTGTTGTTGGCCGCCGGACATACGAGTGGGTAGGGACTTCTCCCGTCCGGCGAGCCCGACTCGGTCCAGCAGTTCGACCGCCCGGGCGCGCTTGTCGTAGTCGGTGCGGTAGGGCAGGACCGGTGCGAGCACGTTGTCTAGGGCGGTCAGTGCTGGGAGCAGGTTGAAGCGTTGGAACACGAAGCCGATGCTGCGTCGGTATTCGGCCAACCGCCGTCGAGACAGTCTGGCGAGGTCGAGGTCGTCGACCGTGAGCGAGCCGGCGTCAGGCCGGTCGATGGCGCCGAGCAGGTGGAGCAGGGTGGACTTGCCGGAGCCGGAAGGGCCGGTGAGGGCGACCACGGTGCCTGCGTCGATGGTGAAGCTGATGGAGTTCACGCCGATGATGTCGGCGTCGGCGTGGACTCGGTAACGGCGGGTGAGATCGATCGCCTCGATCCGTGCGCCAATGCGAGTCGCCGTGCTGGTGGTGGTCATGGGGGGGTCACTCCTCGGCGATCAACGCGGCGACTGGGATGCGGCGCAGAAGGGCAGCGGGCAGCAGCGCCGCCAGCGTGGTCAGGACTGGCCCGGCGGCCGCGCAGGCCACGGCAACCGGGATGAGGAAGGTCAGACGGCCGCCGAGCCAGGCGGTCGCGGCCATACCGATGGCGGCGCCGGCCAGGCCGCCGAGCAGGCCGATGATGGCGCCTTCGACGGTGATGAGTCGGGTCAGTGCTCCGTCGGCCCAGCCGGTAGCTGCCAGGGTGGCGAGCTCGGAGCCGCGTTCACGGATGTTGAGGTAGAGAACGTCGGCGACCGCACCGACACCGAGCAGCAGGATCACCGCGATGGCCAGGTAGTCGATGCCGCGCACCTGGACCGCGACGGCGTTGCCCAGCAGGGAGCCCACCACGGCGCCACGAAAGACGGTGGTCAGGGCGACCAGGATGGTGAGTCCTGCCACCCCGACGGCCAGCGCGGCGGCGGCCATCGCGGTCCGGCCAGGGACCCGGCGGGCCTGGGCTCGGGCGAGCGAGGCGATGCCGCTGACGTGACCGGTGCTGCGGCCCGGGTCGCTGACGGTGGGCCGGACCGCGTCGATCGGGTTGCTGCGGCTGGCGCGGGCGGCCGGGAAGAGCCCGGCGGCCACCGCCAGCAGCAGCGAGGCGGGGGTGGCAATGCCCGCCAGCACCGGGGAGGGGCTCAGCCCGGCCGCGTGGGCGATGGGAATGGCGACCGCGGTCCCGGCCGCTCCACCGACCAGGCCGACCAGGGCGAGCTCGGTGAGGATGAGCGAGAACAGGCGCCGTGTCGGCCAGCCGAGGCAGGCCAGGATCCCGAGTTCGCGTCGGCGTGACCGCACCGAGGCGGCGGCGGCGTTGGCCACGAACAGGCCGCACACCACGAACACCAGGGCGAACAGGGCCAGGCTCTTGCGGTCCATCGCGGTGATGATCCGGACCGCGACACCCTTGTCGACCCAGCCCTCGGTCAGGGTCAGCGCTGGGCGGCCGTGGCTGCCGGCGGGCAGCCGGACGGTCATCGGTGTCGGGGAGGATCCGGCGGTGATGTCGACCCGCAGTCCGGTGCGCTGGGTGATCTGCTCGGCGACCTGCCGGATCCGGGCCAGCGACTCCTGATCGGGACCGGTCACGCCGGAGACTCGGACGCGGACCACGCTGATCGGGGCACGGGTGTGCAGGTGGCCCGACCACACTCCCGGGTCGGTGAACGCCGGGATCGAGGACAAGGTGGTCAACAGCAGCGGCGGGGCCTGCAGGTATCCGGCGATGTTGCCGTTGGGCAGCAGCGGCCGGCCGCCGAGCAGCCGGGCCGTGCGGGCATCGGCGGGGCGTGCCTGTGGTGGGTTGTAGGTCTGCAACGGCACCCGGTTCAGGTGGCCGAAGCCGGGGATCTTGTCCGGGTCGAACCTACCCACCGCCTGCAACACCGGCAGCTGCAACGGACCGGAGACCACTGTGTTCGAGCCGACGTGCGGCTGCAGCGTGCGGAACCCAGTGACCTGGGCGTCGGTGGGCACGTGCACCCAACCGGTCGCCTGGAACCGCGATCGCCATATCCCCCTCGGATTGGACACCGGCACCGGCTCCAACACGTCGCCGTAACGGCGGTAGCGCACCGGGCCGGCCGTCCAGTAGTTGTCCACGAACGAGGACGGGTTAGCCGACAGGGTGTGCAAGAACGCCTGGTAGGCGGTGTCGGTGTCCACGTCCTTGCGCAGCACCACCGCACCGCGCGACCCGGCAAGCAGATGCTGGACCTGCTGCGGGGTGCCGGCGTGGGGCATGGCCCGGGCCGTGGCCGCGGACAGCCGGCGCACCGTGACGTGGTCGACGTCATCCGTGAACGACTTCGTCGACACCAGCACCGGCACCCGCAGCTCCTGGTCCGTCTCGCGCGCTCCATGCCCCTCGCGCAGGAAGTGCCCCTGGACCATGGCTGAACGCAATCCGCTCAGGCGTGCCTCCGCGGCCGGGTCGACCGCGGCCACCAGGAACGGGAACGGCCACGCCAGCAGCGCCGCCACGTGGCCCTTGCGCACCTGCTGCGGCCACCCGCCTCCCCCAAGACCTGTCTGGGTCGACCAGCAGTCATCGAAACTCATCGCCGTGGGGTCAAACGGGCCCGACACCCCCGAATGACCCGGCCTCGGGTTGACCTGGGGGCATACCGTCACCCGGGCACCGGACGCCAGCTTCTCCTTGGGGCCGTCGAACGCCGCGTTGGCGGCCGTGCCGTTCTCTGGGGCGATCGGGCGGTGGGTCACATACACGTAGAACCGCTGCGCCCCGGGGAATCGCAGCAAGCCACGGTCCGACGAACGGTCCACCCGCACCTCGAACAACGCCCGCCGACCGTGTCCGATGAACGCGGTCAGGTCGATCGGCAGCCGCACCGTCTGAAACACATACCCCAACATCGCGATCGGCGCGGCCACCTGCACGCCCGGAACCTGCTGAATCCGGTGGTATTGCGCCACGCTGATCCCGCCGAAGATGTCCGACAGGTAGTTCTGCCGCACCAGATGCCGGCGCCGCTCTAGGGCGCTGACCGACCCCGGCGGGCGCACCAGAATGTCGTAGGCCGAACGGAAGTTGTGCCGAACCTTGCCAACCACCTGCAACTGACCCGTGCGCGCCGCCCCAGTCAGCACTGTGAAACTCGCCGAGGCCACCAAGATGCCCAACACAAGCGCGACCGTACGGGCAGCGCGATGCCGCATCTGCACCAGCACGAAACGCAACTCAGGACCCCCGTGACCTTGGCTTCTACACCTGCATATCACCAGGCACCGTGAATTTCAGGCGAAGCCGACGAATGATCGCGCGTGCCAACGTAGGCCCGGGCCGCGCTCGATGGGCGGTTCTGCACTCGGTCGCGTGCTTGTCACACGCTGCCGAGCCGCGTTGCGCGCTACCAGCACGAACAACCGCAGGCGGCCCATCCCCAATCTTCATGCGGGGATGCAGTCGACCGTTCTAACCGTCTCGCCCGCCTGCCCGAGTCCGCAGAGAGTCCGCAAGAATTTCAGCGAGTAGTCTCGACTTCCATGCCTCTCCAACGCATCTCCGCAGGTCAGGGCCCATTTACCAACGAGGGCCATCCGCTGCCACCACCGCGCGATCAATTCACCAACTACCGCTGACGCGCCTTCTCCGGTGTCAAGGTCGCGCGACGCCTGGGACCGGTTCGTCGCCTCCGACCCCGGGCTGAACCGGCTCCGCCGAGGCTCGCGCGCGGTGCTCGCGGTCGGCACCACCATCGGTATCCAGCTGCTGGTGGCGCAGGAGCTCGGAGTCACCGGCGCCGCACGCATCCTTCACCTGCTGCTCGGGTCGCTGCTGGCGATGAACATGGCCACGGTCATCCGGCAGGGGCCGCGCCGGGAGACCGCGGTCACCGCAGCGTGGGCCCCGGCTGTTGCTGGAGCAGATCGGCTGGGGAGAGGCCGAGGGCGCCCGCGCCAGGGTCCGCGCACTCCGTTCGCCGCCGCATGACCGGCTGTCAAGCGTAAGACGGCTCGCCTCGTCTGCCGACACGCTGCTGACCTCGATCGCCGACTGGGACGCCGGACGGCTGCGGGACCGGGGTGGGGAGGACGGGTACGAGCCCGTGGTCGGACTGGTCGGCGGAACCTTTGCCCGGCACCACGCTGTTCCGGCCGAACCCAGGCCTGCCGGGTGCTCGCGGACGAGGCCCGCCGGTTGGCCGAGGTGCCCGACCTTCGTCGGCTGCGGGCCACCGGGGAGGAGCCCGACGTCGCCCGCCGGGTCGCCGTGCTGCTCGACGAGGCAGCGCAGCCGCCCGTGGTGCTCAGCCGGCGCCTGCAGCGGCTCTCCGACTCGCTGGCCTTGCTCGTGTCGCGCGGCCCCGCACGCACAGGCAGGTCTACCGCTGAGCCAGCACGGTCGTGAACGGGTCGAGCAGCAGGCCCGGCAGCACCGAGAGCACGATCCCGGCGACGAAGGTGAGCAGCACGGCGAGTCCCGCCCCGCGCGGGGTGGTGAAGCTCTCCCCGTCGTACGACGGACGGAACAGCTCCACCAGCCAGCGCACGTAGTACACCAGCCCGATCGCCACGTTGACCGCCATGACCACGGCCAGCCAGGTGACCGGCCCGGCAGCGGCGTCGAACACGACCACCTTGGCGAACAGGCCCAGGATGCCCGGCGGCAGGCCTGCCAGCGCCACCAACGCGAACGCCAGCGCCCAGCCGACCAGCGGCTTCTCGTGGACCAGACCAGCGTAGTCGGCGATCCGCTGCGTCGGGCGACGGCTGCCGACCACCCCGGCCACTGCGAACGCCCCCAGGTTCATCACCGCGTAGATCGCCAGGTAGCCGATGGACGCTCCGAACGCCGCCCGACCGCTCGCGACCGCACCGAAAGGGACGAGGATGTAGCCGGCCTGCGCCACCGACGACCAGGCCAGCAGCCGGACCGCGTGCTGCTGGCGCAGCGCGATCACGTTCCCCACCGTCATGGTCAGCGCCGCCAGGACGGCGAGCACCGGCGCCCAGACCCCGGCCAGCGTCGGGAGCCCGAACCCGAGCAGCAGCATCAGGCCAACGAAGCCCGCCGATTTCGACACCACGGACAGGTAGGCCGCCACCGCAACGGGCGCGCCGACGTAGGTGTCCGGGACCCACATGTGGAACGGCACCGCCGCCACCTTGAACGCCAGCCCGACGATCGCGAGCAGCGCGCCGACCAGGGCCACCCGCTGCAACGGCCCACCGGACGTGATCCCTGAGCTGATCCCACGCAGGTACACCGAGCCGGTCGCGCCGTACAGCAGGGAGACCCCCATCAGCATCACCGCGGTGGAGACCACCGAGACCAGGAAGAACTTCAGCGCCGCCTCTGCCGCGCCCGGGATCCCGCGGCGCAGACCGACCATCGCGAACGCCGGCAGGGAAACCACCTCCAGGGACACCACCAGCGTCACCAGGTCGCGGGAGGCGGCGATGGTCAGCGCCCCCGTCGCCGAGCACAGCAGCAGGAAGTTCCACTCCCCCGGCGGCGTCGCCGCCTTGGGCGCGGCGGTCTGCATCAGCGCGACCACGAGTGTCCCGAACAGCACCACCGACCAGAACACCAGGGTGAACCGGTCCAGCACGAACGAGCACGGCCCGTGCGGCACGCAGAACGTGCCCCGGCGCTGGTCCCAGCTCAGCGCCGCCGGGACCGCGGCGCCGAGCACCCCGACCACGGTCAGCACCGCCGCGACCGGGACCTCCCGGGGCGCCCCGGGCCGGGCGGTCAGCCGCGCCCGGCCGGCGCCCGGCGGCGCGAAGGCGTCGACCAGCAGCACGAGGACCGCGACGCCCGCCAGGATCAGCGGGGCGGCGATCGCCATCCAGTCCACCGGCTGCACCATCTACAGCCCCCCGAAGAACGTGCGCGCGGCCGCGGCCACCGGGGTGAGCAGGAACCCGGGCGCCACGCCGAGCACCAGGGTGAGAGCGATCAGCGGTGACCAGGCCACCCACTCCATCGCGTTCACGTCCGGGCGCACCGCACCGGCCACCGGCGAGGCCGGCTCCACCTCGGTGGTGGCCAGCTCGATCGAGGCGACGTCCTCGTTGACCGGCTGCACCGCCGCCGGGGTGCCCTGCAGCATCCGGCGCATCAGCGCCAGGAAGTACGCCGTGGTGAGGATCACCCCGAACGCGGCGATCACGGCCAGCACGATGTACGTCGTGTGCGGCAGCGCGGGCGCTCCGAACAAGGCCGAGCGCACCGTGAGCATCTCGCCCCAGAAGCCGGCCAGCCCGGGCAGGCCCAGCGAGGCGAACGCCGCGAACGCGAAGATCCCGGCCAGCCGCGGCACCCGGCCGTAGAGCACGGTCAGCCGGCTCAGGTCGCCGGTGCCGTAGCGGTCCTTGATGCCGCCGGCGACGAAGAACAGCAGCCCGGTGATCAGCGCGTGCGCGATGCTGGCGTACACCGCGGCCTGCACGCCGGCCACGGTGAAGGTGGCCACCGCGAGCACCACGAAGCCCATGTGCCCGACGCTGGAGTAGGCGATCAGCCGCTTCAGCTCGGTCTGCACCAGGCAGGCCAGCGCGGCGTACACGATGCCCACCACCGCGAGCCCCGCCACGAACGGCACCAGCAGGTCCCAGGAGGCGTTGGTCACCGGCATCCAGAACCGCAGCAGCCCGTAGGTGCCCAGCTTGAGCAGCACCGCCGCCAGCACCACCGACCCGACCGTCGGCGCCTTGGCGTGCGCGTCGGGTAGCCAGATGTGCAGCGGCCACAGCGGTGTCTTCACCGCGAGCCCGAGGCCGACCAGCACCGCGGCGCCGATCGCGAGCGCGCCGTGCGGGTGGTACGACGCGGCGATCCGCACGATGTCGAAGGTGCCGGTGGCGGTGTGCACCAGCAGGAAGCCGACCAGCATCATCGCCGAGCCGAGCACGGTGAACACCAGGAACCGAGTCGCCGCCCGCCGGCGTCCCGCGGCGTCGTGCGGGTCGCCCCAGCCGTCGATGACGAACCACATCGGGATCAGCGCGACCTCGAAGAACATGAAGAACAGCACCATGTCCAGGGCGAGGAAGCTGCCGAGCACGCCGGTCTCCACCACCAGCAGCAGCGCGGCGAGCCCGGCGCGGCCACCGCACTCCGGGGCGTTGCGGACCAGCGCCACCAGGCAGCAGGCGACCACCAGCGTGGTCATCAGCACCAGGGGGCCGGACATGCCGTCCAGGCCGAGGTGCCAACGCACGTCCAGGGCCACGATCCAGCTGACGTCGACGTACGCCGGACGGAGCACGCTGCCCGAGGCGACCACCGCCCAGATCGACCAGCCGAGCGTCACCAGACCGCCGGTGACAGCGGCCGCGATCGCGGCACCGCCGTGGCGCCGACGGCCGAGCACCAACGTGAGCACACCGAAGACGAACGGGACGGCGACCAGCCCGTCGAGCGCGACGGCCGCCGCCGTCATGCCCGCGCTCCCGCTGCCACCGCGACCGCAACCGCGCCGACCACGACCACCATCAGGTAGGCCTGCACGTTGCCGTTCTGCGCCAGCCGCAGCACCCGGCCGAGACCCCGTGCCGAGCCGGAGAACGCGTCGACCCAGCCGCCGATCACCTCCCGGTCGTAGAACCGGGTGAGCACCGCCAGCCCGCGCACCGGCCGCACCACCGCGACGTCGTAGGCGACGTCCACCTCGGGGTGCGGCACCGGGTGCGGCCGCCACAGGTCTCCGTCCCGCCGGCGCGCCCAGGCGACCGTGACCGCGATGCCGACCAGCACCACCAGCACGGTGACCACCGTGGACAGCACGCCGTGGAGCAGCTCCTCGCGGTGGGTGCTGCCGAACAGCAGCTCGGGGTAGCCGACGACGATGCCGCCGAAGGTGGTGGGCACCGCCAGCAGGTACAGCGGGGCGCGCATCGTCCACGACGGCTCCTCGGCGCCCTCCGCAGCCGGCGCGGGGTCACCGAAGAACACCAGCAGCCAGGCCCGCAGGCAGTAGGCCACGGTCAGCATCGCGGTCACGATCGTGGACGCGAACAGCGCCCAGGCCACCCAGGTCCACACCTGCCGGCCGTCGAGCGCCTCCTGCAGGGTCGCGCCGATCACCGCGTCCTTGGTGAAGAACCCGGCCAGCGGCACCACCCCGGCGAGCGCCCCGAAGCCCAGCGTCATGGTCACGAACGTGTCCGGCAGCCGGCTGCGCAGCCCACCCATCGAGTCCATGGACGTGGAGCCCCCGACCGCGTGGATCACCGAGCCCGCGGCCAGGAACAGCAGCGCCTTGAACGCACCGTGCGCGAGCAGGTGCAGTACCGCCGCGGTCCACGAGCCGACGGCCAGCGCCCCGAACATGTAGGCCAGCTGGCTGACCGTCGACCAGGCCAGCACCCGCTTGAGGTCCTTGCTGAACAGCGCATAGACGGCCGCCAGGAACATGGTCAACGCGGCGATGCCCGCCATCCAGGTCAGCGCGGACGTGGAGTTGGTGAACATCGGGTAGGTGCGCGCGACCAGGAAGACCCCCGCGGCCACCATGGTGGCGGCGTGGATCAGCGCCGAGATCGGCGTCGGGCCGGGCATTGCGTCGGGAAGCCAGGTGTGCAGCGGGAACTGGGCGGACTTGCCGACGGCCGCGGCGAGGAACAGCAGCGCCGGCAGCCACAAAGAGTCCAGCTGCAGCGCGCCGTTCGTGATGTCGCCCATCACGGTGCTGATCCGGTAGCTGCCGAACCGGTGCCCGAGCACCAGGATCCCGAACAGCAGCCCCAGGTCCGCGGTCCGCGTCATCAGATAAGCCTTCACCGCACCGGCGCGGGCCTCCGGCAGCTCCCAGTGGTGCGCGATCAGGAAGTAGGAGCAGGCGCCCATCAGCTCCCAGCCGACCAGCAGCACCCACAGGTCGTCGGCGGTCACCACCAGGCTCATTCCGCCGGTGAACACCGCGACCAGGGAGGAGTACGACGGGTAGCGCGGATCGTGCTCGAGATACCCGAGCGAGTACACCTGCACCAGGAAGGCCACCACGTGCACCAGCAGCAGCATCACGGCGCTGAGCTGGTCGACGTACAACGCCAGCTGGATCGGCGGGCCGACGGCGGCCGTGCTGGCGTAGGTGTGCCCGAACGGTACCGCGCCGCCGAGCCGGCCGAACGCGACCACGCAGGCCAGCGCCAGGGCGAGCGCTTCCCCGCCGACCGCGATGCCCTTGCCGGCGCCGGCCGAACGGTGCCCGATGAGCAGCACCAGCGCCGCGGAGGCGAACGGCACCGCGAGCATCCCGATCAGCAGCGCGCTCATCCGCGCACCTCTTCACGTGTGTCGTCGCGGTCGGCGAGCGCCCGCAGTTCGTCGACCTCGATGTGCCCGTGGGTGCGGAACACCAGCAGCACGATGGCCAGCGCCAGTCCGATCTCGGCGGCCGCGATGACGATGACGAACAGCGCAAAGATCTGGCCCGAGTGCAGGGCGTCGCGCAGGTAGGCGTCGAAGGCGACCAGGTTGATGTTGGCCGCATTCAGCATCAGCTCGACGCCCATCAGCACCAGCACCGCGTTGCGCCGGGCGAGGACGCCGTACACCCCGATGGAGAACAGCAGCGCCGCGAGCAGCAGCGGCCACCACAGCGGCATCACTCGCCCCCGTTCTCGGCGGCGCGGAGGCGGGACAGCACGATCGCGCCGACCAGTGCGGCGAGCAGCAGCACGCTGAGCACCTCGAACGGCAGCACCCAGGTGCGGAACAGCGACCCACCGGCCACCTCGGCGGAGCCGACCTGCCCGTGCGCCAGGTCGATGACGGCGCCGGAGAAGCCGGCCACCACGGTGGTCCCGAGCAGCGCGGCGACCAGCACCGCGACGACCGCTGCGGGCACCGCGCGTCGCGTGGACAGCTCCGGCTGCGGACCGGTGGGGGCTCGGGTGAGCATCAGCGCGAACAGCAGGAGCACGACGATGGCGCCGACGTAGATGAGCACCTGCACCCACGCCACGAACTCCGCGGCGAGCAGCAGGAACACCCCCGCCACCGCACCTAGGGAGACCACCAGCCACAGCGCGGCGTGCACCAGGTTGGTGCTGGTCACCACCAGCAGCGCCGACCCGACCGCGACCAGGCCGAGCAGCGCGAACAGCACCTGGACGACCGTGTTCACCGGCCCTCCCGCTCCGACGCGCGCTCGGCGGCCTTGCGGGCGGTGGTGATCTCCTTCGGGTCCTCGGCCCCCTCGTCGAGCGCGGCGGGCGCCGGGACCGTCCACATCCAGTCGCGGAGCCGGTCCTTCTCGTGGGTGAGGTCGCGGATGTCGAGCTCGGCGTACTCGAACTCCGGCGACCAGTGCAACGCGTCGAAGGGGCACACCTCCACGCAGATCGAGCAGTACATGCACAGGGAGTAGTCGATCGCGAACCGGTCCAGCACGTTGCGGCTGCGCTCCCGGCCACCCTCGGTGGTCGCCGGGATCACGTCCTTGTGCGAGTCGATGTAGATGCACCACGCCGGGCACTCCCGCGCGCACAGCATGCACGACGTGCACTTCTCCTCGATCAGCGCGATCACCCCGCGCGAACGCGGCGGTAGCTCGGGCAGCGCGTCCGGGTACTGCGCGGTGACCGCGCGGCGGGTCAGGTTGCGCCAGGTGACCGCCAGCCCGCGCAGCAGGCCGGATCCGGGAAGGCTCATCCCACGATCACCACCCCGGCCGCGGTGACCACCAGCTGCAGCAGCGCGACGGGAACGAGGCCCTGCCAGGCCAGCCGCTGCAGCTGGTCCTCGCGCAGCCGCGGGTAGGCGACCCGCACCCAGATCACCACGAACGCGACCACGCCGGTCTTGAGCAGGGTCCACAGCCAGCCCAGCGTGTCCGGGAACGGGCCGTGCCAGCCTCCGAGGAACAGCACCGCGGTGAGCGCGGACAGCACCACGATGCCGGCGTACTCCGCCAGGATGAACAGCGCGAACCGCAGCCCGCCGTACTCCGTGAACGGGCCGAACACGATCTCCGCGTCCGCGACCGGCATGTCGAACGGCGGCCGCTGCAGCTCCGCGAGCCCGGCGACGAAGAACACCACCGCCCCGGGCAGCTGCCACAGCAGCCACCACGGGCTCCAGGCCTCCACGATGCCGCTCAGCGAGAGGGTGCCCGCCGCCATCGCGACAGAGGCCGCGGCCAGCACGAACGGCAGCTCGTAGGCCATCAGCTGGGCCGCGACCCGGATTCCGCCGAGCAGACTGAACTTGTTCGCGCTCGACCAGCCGCCCATCAGCGTGCCGATCACGCCGACGCCCATCACCGCCAGCACGAAGAACAGCC
Source organism: Nocardioidaceae bacterium (assembly GCA_035765755.1). GTDB lineage: Bacteria > Actinomycetota > Actinomycetes > Propionibacteriales > Nocardioidaceae > DASSKA01. The sequence continues at coordinate 2,728 of DASTWW010000221.1, read as the reverse complement.
CGATGTCGAAGTCCTGGCCCACCACACCCGGCCCGAGCGGGATCGCGAGCAGCGCCACGAGGTACGGAAGCAGCGCCACCGCGGGTGCCAGCCGGAAGACCGACCGGTCGGCGTCGGCGGGCAGCACGTCCTCCTTCTGCACGAACTTCACGCCGTCGGCGACCAGCTGCGCCCAGCCGTGGAAGGCGCCGGCGTACATCGGACCGACCCGGCTCTGCATGTGCGCCATCACCTTGTGCTCGGTCTGCCCGACCAGCAGCGGCAGCAGCAGGAATGCCGCGATGACGAGCACGACGCGCAGCACCGCGTCCGCGAGCTCAGCCATCGCCGCCCCCAGGCGGGTGCGGCCCCCACTGCTCGGGCTCGGGCACGCCGGGAGGGCGGGTACGGCGCCGCGACGGGGCGCCCTCCCCGGACTCCCCGGGCTCCTTCGCCCCGGGCCATGGCTTGACCACGCGGGAGGCGAGCACGAACTCCTTGCGCAGCGGATGTCCCTCGAACTGCTCGGGGAGCAGCAGCGGGGCGAGCTCGAGCCGTCGGCCGTCTTGAGTGAACACGACGCCGAACATCTCGTGGGTCTCGCGCTCGTGCCAGCGCGCACCGCGGAAGACATCGGCGACGCTCGGGGCGGTGGCCGCGTCCCGCGGCAGCAGCGTGCGCAGCAGCAGGTGCTCCGTGCCACCCGGCCGGTGGTGGGCGAGGTGGCACACCAGCCGGAAGCCGTCGTCGAGCTCGTCGACCGCGGACAGCCAGTCGAAGAAGGTGCAGCCGAGTCCGTCCCGGGCCAGCAGCACCGCGTCGTGCCAGGACTCCGCCGGCACGTCCACGGTCACCGGGCCGAAGCCCTCCTCGACGTACGCCTGCACGCCGAGCTCGTCGGAGAACGCCGCGCGGACCCGGCCCGGCCACAGCTCCTTCATGGGGACGGCTCCGGTCCGAGCAGCGGCCTGGTCACCGAGGCGGCGCTGCGGTGCCCGTCGTACCGATCCGCCAGCGACTCGGCGTCGATCTTCTCCTGCAGCTTCAAGATGCCCTGCAGCAGTGCCTCCGGCCGCGGCGGGCAGCCAGGCACGTAGACGTCGACGGGGATGATCTGGTCCACGCCCTTGGTGACGCAGTAGGAGTCCCAGTAGGGGCCGCCGGAGTTGGAGCACGAGCCGAACGAGATCACGTACTTCGGCTCGGGCATCTGGGCGTAGAGCCGCTTGATTGCGGGCGCCATCTTGTCGGTGACGGTGCCCGAGACCACCATCAGGTCGGCCTGCCGTGGGCCGGGCGCGAACGGGATCACTCCAAGCCGGATGAAGTCGTGCCTGGCCATCGAGGTGGCGATGAACTCGATCGCGCAGCAGGCCAGCCCGAAGTTGAACACCCACAGGGAGTACTTCCGGCCCCAGTTGAGCAGGTAGCGCGCCGGCTTCGGCGCCAGCCGCTGCAGCCCGCCGAGCTCCGGACCCGTCCCCGGCATCCCCAGCTCGACCGGTGGTCGAGGAGGCCGAGCCTGCGAGGACGTCTCGAAACCCCTCACGTCCACGTCAGCACCCCCTTGCGCCACGCGTAGAGCAGGCCAACCGCGACGAACCCGACGAACACCCCCATCTCCCCGACCGTGGCCCAGCCGAGACCCCCGAACACCGTGGCCCACGGGAACAGGAAGACCGCGTCCACGGCGAAGATCACGTAGAGGAACGCGTAGACGTAGTAGCGCACATGGGTCTGCGCCCAGCCCTCGCCGACCGGGTCCACGCCACACTCGTAGGGCAGGCGCTTGTCGGCGGTCGGGTGGGAGGGCCGCAACAGCCGGTTGCCCGCGAACATGGCGGTCACGAGCAGCGCCCCTGCGACCAGGATCACGAGCAGCGGCAGGTAGGCCGAGTAATAGTCCGCCACGCGCCCGAGTCTAGGAGAAAACCGTGATCCGGACGTGTCATGGACCACGTTGAGCCCGGACGTAGCATGAGCGAGGAGGGGTAATGTCGAGAGGGAATCGGGGTCTGACCGGCGTGCCCCCGACTCGGACCGCACCCGTCTGACAGTACTTGGGAAAAGAGGGCGACAGCGTGACCAAGCAGGTCAAGCAGCTCGACCGCGTGATCATCCGCTTCGCCGGCGACTCGGGCGACGGCATGCAGCTGACCGGCGACCGGTTCACGCAGCAGTCGGCGACGTTCGGGAACGACCTGTCCACACTGCCGAACTTTCCCGCGGAGATCCGGGCACCAGCCGGGACGCTGCCCGGCGTCTCGTCGTTCCAGGTGCACTTCGCCGACCACGACATCCTCACCCCCGGCGACAGCCCGGACGTGCTCGTGGCGATGAACCCAGCGGCGCTGAAGGCCAACCTGCAGGACCTGAAGAAGGGCGCGACGATCATCGTCGACAGCCACGACTTCACCGGACGCAACCTCTCCAAGGCCGGTTACGACCACAACCCGCTCGAGACCGACGAGCTCGACGAGTTCGCGGTGCACAGCGTGGACCTGACCAGCATGACGGTGGAGGCGGTCAAGGAGTTCGGACTGTCCCGCAAGGACGCCGGCCGTGCCAAGAACATGTTTGCTCTCGGCCTGCTGTCGTGGATGTACGGCCGGCCCGTCGATCCGACCATCGCGTTCCTGGAGCGCCGGTTCGCCAAGGTGCCCGACATCCGCGACGCGAACGTGACCGCGTTCAAGGCGGGCTGGAACTTCGGTGAGACCACCGAGGCGTTCGTGGTGCAGTACGAAGT
>DASTWW010000220.1:0-5835 GCA_035765755.1 Nocardioidaceae bacterium | reverse complement strand
GCGAGCAGCGGGCCGAGGCTGCCGTACGCCGCGGCGACCGTCTCCGCGCCGGGTGCGGCGACCGGGCTGCCCCCGGACTGCACCACCCCGACCACGACCGCGTCGGCGCGGACCTTGTCCGCGGCTGCCTTGCGCAGGTTGTACGTCGTCACCCTCGACTCCTCTTCCTGGATCGGGTCCGCCGGTCGGGTCCGCATGCCGGGCCCGCATCGGCGGGTCCGCTGCCGGGCCCGCATCGGCGGGTCCGCTGCCGTCGCATGCTAGCCGGACGGGCCGGGTGAACCGGGCCCGGCCGGGTCCCGGCGCTGCGATAGGTTCGCGGGCATGAGCACGCCGACCCGATCACCGTTGCGGTCTCCGCTGCACGAACGGCACGTCGCGCTGGGGGCGAAGTTCGCCCCGTTCGGCGGCTGGGAGATGCCGCTGGAGTACCCGACCGGGGTGGTCAAGGAGCACACCTCGGTCCGCGAGGCGGTCGGCCTGTTCGACGTCAGCCACCTGGGCAAGGCGGAGGTGCGCGGGCCCGGCGCCGCGTCGTACGTCAACGCCTGCCTGTCCAACGACCTGGGCAAGATCGCGCCGGGCAAGGCGCAGTACACGCTGTGCTGCGACGAGAGCGGCGGGATCGTCGACGACCTGATCGTCTACCTGTTCGGCGAGGATCAGGTGTTCCTGGTGCCGAACGCCGCGAACACCGCGGAAGTGGTGCGCCGGCTCGCCGACTCGGCACCCTCCGGGGTCGCGGTAGCCGACCAGCACACCGGCAGCGCGATCCTGGCGGTGCAGGGGCCGCGGTCCGCCGCGGTGCTCGCGGAGGTGGGCCTGCCGACCGAGCACGAGTACATGTCGTTCGTGACCGCCTCACTGGTCGGCGCGTCGCTGACCGTGTGCCGGACCGGCTACACCGGCGAGCACGGCTACGAGCTGGTGGTGCCGTGGGACTCCGCGGGGGCGGTGTGGGACGCGCTGCTCGGTGCGGGGGACGTGACGCCGTGCGGGCTCGGGGCCCGGGACACGCTGCGCACCGAGATGGGGTACCCGCTGCACGGCCAGGACATCAGCCTCGACGTGACCCCGAACCAGGGCCGGCTCGGGTGGGCGGTGGGGTGGAAGAAGGAGTCGTTCTGGGGACGCGCCGCGCTGGTCGCAGAGAAGGAGGCCGGCGCCTCGCGAATCCTGCGCGGGATCGTCGCCGCCGGCCGGGGGATCCCGCGCCCCGGCATGGGCGTGCTCTCCTCGTCCGACGCGACGCTGGGCTCGGTCACCTCGGGCACCTTCTCGCCGACGTTGCGCAAGGGGGTCGGGCTGGCGTTGCTGGACCGGTCGGTCAAGGACGGGGACGAGGTGTTCGTCGACGTACGCGGTCGGCGGGAGGCGTTCACGGTCACCAAGCCGCCGTTTGTGACACCGTCGGTCGCCTCCTGACCCCGTTCGTGACGCCGAGCGTCGCCTCCTGACTCGAGCCAGATTCCTCGTCGGTTGGCCCATCCGCCCCGTCCGTCGTACCGATGTCGTGTCGGAACGCGACGTATAGGTCGCGGTAGCCGTACCGATGTCGTGTCGGTAACGCGACGGATGGGTCGCGGTAGCCGTACCGATGTCGTGTCGGTAACGCGACGGATAGGTCGCGGTAGCCGTACCGATATCGGTAAGAATCAGGGGCGGTCAGGGGGCGGCTCGAACACGACGGGTACGGCGAAGGCGGCCCGCCGCGATGCCCTGCGGAGGGCCCGGACCAGGGCCGTGCCGGCGACCGCCAGCACCGCCCCGTTGAGCACCGCGCGGCCCACGTCCCAGAGCAGAGAGGTGGTGGCGTCGAAGACGAGGTACCGGTGCAGGTTGACCAGCAGCGGCGCCCCGGCCACATAGGTCACCTCCGGCCCGTAGGACGCGAAGGGCCAGAACCACAGGTTGATCACGAACCCGTAGCCGAGGCTGGCGACCACGGCGTAGGCCACCAGCCAGAACCGGCCGCCGCTGCGGGGCAGACAGCCGGCGAAGAACCCCACCCAGGCGGCGGCCAGCATCTGGAACGGCAGCCACGGCCCGACCCCGCCGGTGAGCAGTGCCCCGACGAACAGGGTGACCGCGCCGAGCACGAACCCGAAGCCGCGGCCGAAGACGCGTCCGCCGAGGATGATCACCGCGAAGCTCGGCTCCAGGCCGGCCACCCCGGGACCGAGGGCACGCAGCGCGCCGCCGACCGCGGCCAGCATGCCCAGCATGGCCACCGCCTTGGCGTCCATGCCGCCCGAGGTCAGCTCGGCGAGCACCACCGCGGCCAGCAGCGGCAGCAGCACCACGAACACCAGCGGGGCGTCCCCGGAGTGCGAGGAGTCCAGCGCCGAGCCCGGGTCGGTGAACAGCGGCCAACCGAAGGCGACCAGCCCGACCGCGGAGACCACGGCCAGCGCCAGCCCGGAGCGCAGCCGGAGCGGCACCAGGCTTTTCATCCGCCCACCGCCGCGGCGTCGTCGGCGAGCGCGGCGGCCACCGCGGACGGAGTGAGCCAGCGCTGCGGGGCGAGCACCTTCGCCACCTGCGGCGCGAACGCGGGGGAGGAGACCATCGCGTCACTGGTCGGCGCGTCCGTGACGAGCTCCCCGTCGGCGAGCATCAGCACCCGGGTGGCCACCTCGGCGACCAGCTCCACGTCGTGGGTGGCCAGCAGCACGGTGTGCCCCTCGGCGGCCAGCCCCCGCAGGATCTGCACCAGCCGCCGCTTCGCGGTGTAGTCCAGCCCACGAGTCGGCTCGTCGAGCAGCAGCACCGGCGGGCGGGCGGCCAGCACCACCGCCAGCGCCAGGGTCAGCCGCTGCCCCTCGGACAGGTCCCTCGGATGCAGGTCGGCGGGCACGCCCGCGGCCAGCCGCTGGAACGTCGCCCAGGTGGTGCCGGCGGGCGCGCGCCCGTCGGCGTCGGCGTTCGCGCACTCGTCGGCCACCGTCGCGGCGTACAGCAGGTCGCCGGGCACCTGCGGCACCAGCCCGACGTGGTGCAGCAGCTGCTCCGGCGGCAGCTCGGCCGGCACCGCACCGGCCACCCGCACCGTCCCGGCGTCTGGGCGGCGCAGCCCGACCAGCGTCTTGAGCAGCGTGGACTTGCCGGCCCCGTTGCGGCCCATCAGCGCGACCACCTCGCCGCGGCGCAGCTCCAGGGAGACGCCGCGCAGCGCGACCACCCGGCCGTAGCGCACCACCAGGTCACCGACGGTGGCGGCCGGCTCCGGGGACGGCTCGGGGTCCCCGGGCGCCTGCAGCCCGGCCAGCCGCTCGCGGAGCCCGGTGGCCCGGCGGCGTGCGTCGCGCACCGACAGCGGCAGCGGCTCCCAGCCGGCCAGCCGGCCCAGCTCCACGACCGGCGGCGCCACCGGGGAGTCCCGGAGCAACTGCTCCGGCGGCCCGGCCTGCACGGTGCCGTTCCCGAGCAGCACCACCCGGTCGGCGTACTGCACCACCCGCTCCAGCCGGTGCTCGGCGAGCAGCACGGTCAGCCCGAGGTCGTGCACCAGCCGCTGCAGGGTGGCCAGCACCTCCTCGGCGGCCAGCGGGTCCAGCGCGGAGGTCGGCTCGTCGAGCACCAGCACCCGGGGGTGGGTGGTGAGCACCGAGCCGATGGCCACCCGCTGCTGCTGGCCGGCGGACAGGTCGCTCAGCGGCCGGCCGCGCACCGCGGCCATCCCGAGCAGGTCCAGGGTCTCCTCGACCCGGCGGCGCATCACGTCGGCGGGCAGGCCGAGAGACTCCATGCCGTAGGCGAGCTCGTCCTCGACGGTGTCGGTGACGAACCCAGACAGCGGGTCCTGGCCGACGAAGCCGACCACGTCGGCGAGGTCGCGGGGCCGGTGCGTGCGGGTGTCGCGGCCGGCGATGAGCACCCGGCCGGTCAGGGTGCCGCCGGAGAAGTGCGGCACCAGCCCGTTCACGGTGCGCAGCAGGGTGGTCTTGCCGGACCCGGTGTGCCCGATCACCAGGGTCAGCTCGCCCTCCGGGACGCTCAGGTCCACCTCGCGCAGCACCGGCGCGGGCGCGTCGGCGTAGCGCACCGAGACGCGCTGCAGCTCGATCATGCGGCCACCCCGAACCGGGCCGGCTCGCTCGTAGGGGCCTCGGCGGGTGCCGGCGGCGGAGGAGCGAGTACGACGGGCAGCGCACCGATCAGGATGCCGACCACGGCCAGCAGCGGCACCGGAGGCAGCTCGGTGACCGAGGCGAGCACCAGAGAGGCCGGGTCGTGCCGCATCTGCACGAACATGGCCAGCGCGGCGAGCACCCCGCAGCCGGCCACCAGCCACTCGGGCAGCGCCCACGGGTCCGGCCGGTAGCGGGTGCGGCCGGTGCGCCGGCCACCCAGGCCGATCCCGGCCGCGGCCAGCACGGCGCCGCCGGCGAGGGTCGGCAGGCCGAGCCAGTGCGAGGCGGTGCCGTCGAGGAGCCCGTACACCCCGACGCAGACCCCGAGCAGCCCGCCGAAGACGAGTCCGGCCGTCACCCTTCGGGACACGCGGGCCACGTCCGTCGTACGCCCGTAGCCGCGGGAGTCCATCGCCGCGGCCAGCTCCACCGACCGCTCCAGGGCGCCCTCGACGACGGGCATCGCCAGCCGCGCCCAGGCCCGCAGCCCCCGGCGCCGCCGGCCGCGCAGCCGGTGCGCCTCGCGCACCCGGCGCGCGTCGGTGACCAGCTGCGGGGCGAAGGTGAGCGCGATGACGCAGGACACGCCGACCTCGTAGAGCGCGCCGGGCACCGAGCGCAGCAGCCGGCGGGCGCTGCCCAGCGCGTTCGCGGCGCCCACGCAGACCAGGATGGTGGCCAGCTGCAGGCCCTGGTACAGCGCGGCCAGCACCGCCTCCAGACTGATCGGGCCACCGAGCTGGATGCCGGTGCCGGACGGCAGCGGCACCTGGGGCAGGGTGATCAGCACGGTGGGTCCCTGCGAGTCGGCGGACAGCAGCGCCTGCAGCACCACCCGGATGACGATCACCACCAGGGCGAGCCGCAGGAACGCGCCGTACGACGCGGACCACGGCGCGTCGCTGCGCCGGCCGGCGACGACCAGCGCGGTGACCGCCACGATGAGCAGCAGCGGGGCCGGGTTCGTGGTGCGGCTGGCCGCCGCGGCGAGCCCGATCGCCCACACCCACCAGGCCCCCGGGTGCAGAGGCCGGGGGACGCTGGGCAGGTTCGCGGCGCGCATGGCTGTGGCTAGCGGGAGCGGCGCTTGTTCATGGCGTAGGCGCCCCAGGCCAGCGCCAGGCAGATCACCGCCAGCGCGACCCACGGCCACGGGCCGGCACCGGACCCACCCGTCGCGCTGCCGGCGCTGCTGTTTCCGGAGGCCGCCTTGGGCAGCGCGAAGGACACCGGCTGGCCGGTGGACTCGGTGGCGTTCTTGACCGTCACCGAGCAGCCAGAGGCCGGGTAGCCGTCGATGCCGCAGGTGTAGGGGTGCTGCCGCACCTGGGCGACCGCGTCCAGGACCTGCTGGCCGTTCGCGTCGCTGGGCACCGCCGCGCAGGCGGTGCGGGGGGCGGGCGGGGTCTCGCCGGAGGGCGCGTCGGCCTTGGTGCCGTAGTCGATGATCACCGCGACCCGCTTCTGCCCGGACGCGGCCTTGGTGCCCTTGCAGATGGCGGCGAAGTCGTACTTCGACAGGTCCGCGCGCGGCGGGATGCCCTTGCTGGTGGTGGAGGTGCCGTAGCGGTAGGCCTCGACGGCCCCGTTCTTCGGGGTGTAGTCGCCGGCGCCGGTCTTGGCGAAGGCGTACTGCCCGTTCTGGACGTGGAAGTAGTTCCAGTACCGGTAGCCGGTGGCGGCGTTCGCCGCGCCGGCGCTG
>DASTWW010000219.1:0-8359 GCA_035765755.1 Nocardioidaceae bacterium | reverse complement strand
GGGTGAGCGCGACGTAGAGCAGGCGCAGCGACTCCCCGTCGTCCTCGGCCACCGCCCGGGCCACGTCGGCCGACCACTGCGGTCCGGCGCCACCGACGTCGATGCACCGCCGGCCGGGCTCACCGTCGCTCCCGGCCGCGTGGAACAGCGGCACCTCCGGCTTCGGCGGGAAGCGGTCCCACAGGGTCGGCACGTAGACGACTGGGTACTCCAGCCCCTTGCTGCCGTGGATGGTGACCAGCTGCACGGCCGCCGCGTCGCTGTCGAGGCGGCGGGTGCGGTCGCTGGCCACCTCCACCTTGTCCTCGGCCATCTGGCCGCGCAGCCAGGTCAGCAGCGCCACCAGGCCGAGCCGCTCCTCGACGGCCACCTCGTGCAGCGACTGGCCGACGTGGCGCAGGTCGGTCAGCAGCCGCTCGCCGTCGGCGCGGGACAGGACCCGCTCGGTCAGGCCGGCGGAGGTCGCCGCCTCCAGCACCGCGGCCACCCCCCGCGTGGTGAGCAGCTCGGCCCAGTCGCGCATGGTCTCCGCCACGCGGTCGGTGAGCGCGTCTCCCCCGGCGTCCAGCTCCGCCGCGGAGCGCCCGACGAAGCAGGTGAGCGCCGCGCTGCGCACCCGCGCCGACCGGTGGGGTTGCTCCAGGGCCTCGAGCAGCCGCACCCACTCGGTCGCCGCCGGGGTGGCGAACACGCTGCCGCTGCCGGCGACCACGGCAGGGACATCGAGGGCGAGCAGGGCCTGCTGGATGGTCTGCAGGTCGGCGTTGCGGTAGGCCACCACCGCGACGTCACGGGGCCGGATCGCGCGGCCGTCGAACGTGGCCCCGGAACCGAGCAGCCGCTTGATGTCGCGGGCCACGTCCGCGACCACGTGCTCCCGGATCGCCTTCACCGCCAGCTTGCTGCCCGGCTTCCGGCCGAGCAGGTGCTTGCGGACCACCCGCAGCCGGAACGGGGCTCCGGCGCCGGTCAGCCGGCTGCCCTCGTTGGCGGCCACCACGTCGCGGACCACGATCTCCCGATCCCCGAGAGCGGCGCCGCCCAGCACGGTTTGGAGAGAGTCGACCAGCGCCTGGTCGCTGCGCCAGTTGGTGCCGAGCGTCTGTGCGGTGGTGGCGGTGGTCGCCGCGTGCAGGTAGGCGGTCACGTCGCCGCCCCGGAAGGCGTAGATCGCCTGCTTGGGGTCGCCGATGAGCACCAGGGTGGCGTGCCCGGTGAACGCCCGGTCCAGGACCTCCCACTGCACCGGGTCGGTGTCCTGGAACTCGTCGACGAGCACCACCTTCCAGCGCTGCCGCATCCGTTGCCGTGCCGGTGCGTCCTCCTCGCGCAGCGCGGCCGCGAGCTGGGAGAGCAGGTCGTCGTAGCCGAGGATTCCCAGGCGGCGCTTGCGCCGGTCGAGCTCGGCGCGCACCGCGGCTGCGAAGGCGAGACGACGGCCGGGCAGAGTCTCCGGGTCGGCGTCCTCGGGTTCCAGCCGGGCCTGCGGGTCGCCGACCGCCGCCCGGGCCAGTCGCAGCGCGTCCGCCGGCGCGAACGGCAGCTCGTCCTGCCCGGCAACGGTGCGGAGGTACACGTCGTCGACTACCTCCCGGACCAAGTCGTCCAGGTCATCGACCATCGTGGCCTGCGCGTCGGTGTCCCCGGCGACGCCGAGCCCGCGCAGCACCAGCTGGCAGAACTGGTGAGTGGTCGCGATGGTGGCCGCGTCGAAGCCGGCCAGCGCCTCGCGCAGCCGTCGCCGGCGCAGGGCTCGCTCACTCTCGTCCGCGTCGAGCAGCACCTCGAGCAGGTCGCTGCGCGGGTGGCAGCCCTCCGGCTCGGCCAGCGTCTGCTCGGCCTCGACGAGCTGGGCGCGGACCCGCTCGCGCAGCTCCTGGCTGGCGGCCCGGCCGAAGGTGACCACGAGCATCTGGTCGAGGGTGACCCGGCCCTCCGCGACGTATCTCGCCACCAGGGCGCCGATCGTCCAGGTCTTGCCGGTGCCCGCGCTCGCCTCCAGCAGCGTGGTCCCGGTCGGCAGCGGGCCGGTGATGTCGAAGTGCGCCGAAGCGGCCGGGGTCACGCTCACAGCGGGCCCACCTGCTCCCGCTCGAGCAGGGGCCCCCACACGCGCCACGCCAGCCGGCCCAGCCGGTGCGGCTCGGAGCCCCAGTTCTCGTCCGGGCGCGGCGGCCCGAGCAGCGCCTCGACCGGGGCCTGCTCCCCGAACACCCGCACGTGCGCGGGGTCGGCGTCCTCCCCGGGCACGACGGCCCCGGCGAACCGGTCGCTCTGCCAGACCTTGGCGGCCTCCCTGACCGGGTCGACGGTGTCGCCGCGGTGCAGCCGGGCGGCCGTCTCGGCATACGCGCAGGCGGTCTTCACCGGAAGCGGCAGAGGCTCGCGCATCCCGCGGTCATAGACGTCGACCAGCTCCCGGAGCCAGGTGAGCGCCCGGTTGTCCACCGGCCCACACAGAGCAAGAGTGGCGCCGGCGCGGGATCGGCCGACGGTGTGTGCCGTCCAGTTCCGGTCGGGGTGTCCCGCGCTGAGCGCGAGCAGGTCGACCCAGGCCCGCAGGCGGTGCTTGGCGGCCAGCCGCGAGTAGCTGACCCGCACCACCCGGTGGCCGAAGACTGGGCTGACCGTGCCGGTGAGCCGACGGCCGTCACCGAGGTCGACCGCGACGTCGACGGCCCGGGCGGTGCCCTGACGAAGCCGAGCTGCCTGCTCCGCGAGCGGCCGCACCTGGTCGGCGACCTCGGTGAGCACCTGCTCGCCCAGCACGCCGGGTGGCAGCAAGCCCCGCAGCCGTTCCGCGCGCAGGCAGTCGGCCGGGTCGAGGCCCCGCAGCAGGTCGTCGAGCAGCCGCTCGCCCATCTGCCACTTCTGCAGCCCGTCCAGCTCGGTAGGGATGGAGTCCTGGAGCTGGTCGGCCTCCTCCGGCCCGGTCACTTCCAGCCGGCGGCGCAGGAACGCGCGCACCGGATGGGCCAGGAGCGCCTGCAGGTCCGCCAGCGAGACGTCGGCCGCCGGCCGCGCTGGCAGCGGGCCGGCGAGCAGCGGCCCGGTCGGCGCCCGCTGGCCCCGGGCGGCCAGCGCACCCGCGAGCGAGGCGGTGTCGAAGCTGAACGGTCCAGGCTCGCCGAGTGCCCCGGGCGTGTGGTTGCGGACGTCGAAGGGCTGCAACGGGTGCCGGACCAGCACCGCGTCGCGGACCGGCGAAGCGGCGGTGCGGTCCAGGGTGTCGAGGAGCTCGCCAAGAGGTACGGCGGGCGGCCGCTCCGCGCCGGTGTGTTCATTCGCGCCGGTGTAGGTGACGACGAGGGTCTGCGTGGTGGCGAGGATGGCGTCCAGCATCAGTTGGCGGTCCTCGCTGCGCACGTCGCGCTCGCCGGTGCGCGGATCACGGGCCAGGACGTCGTCCCCGTCCACGGCGCTGCTGCGCGGGAACACTCCGTCGTCGAGGCCGAGCAGGCACACCACCCGGTGCGGGACGGAGCGCATCGGGACCATGGTGCAGACGGTGAGGTTCCCGGTGCGGAAGTTCGAGCGGGTGGGCCGTCCACCGAGCCGGTGGGCCAGCAGGTTGCGCAGGTCCGCGAGCAGCAGGGGTGTCTCGGACCCGTCGCCGCCGGCGTCACGCGCCGCGTCGGCGACGACGGCGAGCTCACGGTCCAGCTGGGCCTCCTGCCACACGTCATCCGGGGCCACGGCCGCCAGCCGGGCCACCGCGGTGCCCAAGGCGCGAGTCCACTGCCCGACGGCCGAGGCCCGGCCCGCCTCGTCGACGAACGCGTGCAGCCGGTCGACGTACTCCCCGAACCTGCCGGCCAGGTCGATGTCCACGCTGGCTAGGTCGTCGACCGGCAGCGCCGCACGAAAGCCGGGGCCGTCGTGCTCGGCCATGGCGACACCGAGCAGGACACGGTCCAGGCCGAAGCGCCAGGTGTTGTCGGCGAGGGCCAGGTCGTAGCGGGCGCGGTGCTCGACGTCGAAGCCCCAGCGGATCCCCGCCTGGTCGGCCCACCGGGCCAGCTGGGCGAGATCGTCGTCGTCGAACCCGAACCGTCGTCGGACCGCGGGCTCCCCGGCGAGGTCGAGCACCTGCGTCGCGGTGGCCCGGCCGCCGGCGAGCTCCACCAGCGTGGCGGCGAGCGCCAGCAGCGGGTTGGTGCTGGTGGGCGCCCGGTCGGCCAGCCGGACCCGCAGCCGGTGCGCCGGATGGCCGTCCGGGGCCACGTCGGCGAGCCCGAACCCGGCCTGGATCAGCGGCGCGTAGGCCTCGATGTCCGGGCACATGACCAGGATGTCGCGTGGCTCCAGCGTCGGGTCGTCGGCGAGCAGCCCGACCAGCACCTCGCGCAGCACGTCCACCTGACGGGTCACGCCGTGGCAGGCGTGCACCTGCACCGACCGGTCCCCGGGCTGGTGGCGCCGGCCGGCCCGATCCGCCTCGCCGGGCTCGCGGTTCGCGCGCAGGTCGTGCTGCAGCCAGCCGAGCAGGGTGTCCGGCTCGCCGGCGGCCTCCGGCACCAGCCCGGACTGGGCGGGGCCGGCCAGCGCCAGGGTGCGCTGCAGCTCGCGGGCGTCCCGGCCGAGCGACCCGAGCAGGGGGTGCTCGACCTGCTCCGCGGACCGGTCCGACCGGCGCGGCACCGGGCCGGCGGCGGCCGAGCCGGCCAGCGCGTCCCACAGCCGCCCCGACACCTGCGGCAGCCACAGGTGCACGTCCCTCAGCCCGGACAGCGCGCCGAGCAGCTCGGCCTCGGTGACCGGCAGCCGGGTGTGGCCGAACAGGGACAGCCGGGCGGGCAGGTCCAGGCCGTCCTCGGCGCCGCGCCGCAGCCGGTCGACGGTGTCGGCGTGCCGCTGGTCCGGGGGTGTGCCTACCCGGTCGACCACCCGGCGCCACAGCTCGGCCTGCCACCGCAGGTCCTCGTCGAGGGGCCGGCCGGCGCCGTCGGTGTCCCTGCCGAGACGCCAGTCGCCGACCAGCTGCGGGCGCTGCACGGCGTACGACGCGAACAGGCCGGCCAGCCGGCGGGCGACCGCGTAGCGACGGCTCCTGCGCAGCACCCCATCCTCGCCGTCGAGGCCGAAGCCGAGGTGCACCGCCAGCGTGCGGCACCACGGCTCGCCCAGCGCCGCGTCGATGACCTCGAGCAGTGGCCACACCAGCCGGTCGGGGTCCCAGGGGTCGTCACGCTCCCGGCCGAGCAACAGGGACACCAGAGAGCGCGGGCTGAGGAAACGCACCCCGGCGCACACGCCGTCCCCGCCGCGCTCCCCGACCCCGAGCCGCTGCGAGAGCCGCTGCGTGAGCCAACGCTCCACGCCTCTCGCGGGGACCACCACGACCTCCTCGGCGAACGGGTCGGGCAGCGGGTCGGTGAGCAGGTCACCGAGCCCGTCCGCCAGCCGGTCGCTGCGTTCGGCGCGGTGGATGAGCAGGGTCACGGGGTGCAGCATGGCACGCCGCACCGACACCCCGGCCGGGTGCCAGTCGCCACTCCCCATGGAAAAGGGAAGCCGTCCTCGGTGAATTCACCATGGGGAGGTTCCCCATACCAGGGGACCCTGGTAAAGGCGCGGCGGAGCTAGCGGCGCCGGCCGGCCCGTCGCGCGGGCGTCTCCCCCACCGAGCGCAGCGCCATCTCCATGGCCAGGTGCCGGCCCCAGGCCTCGGCCCTGCCGAGCTCCCCGGGCTCGAGCGGCCCGCTGCTGCCCGACACGTAGAAGCTCTCCCGGCCGATCAGCTCGTAACCGAGCCGGTCGAACAGTCGCGAAGCCCGCCTCGCCGCCGACCCGGGCAGGTGCTTGACCTGCTCCGCGCGGGTGTCGAAGGTGGCGACCATCTCCGAGTGCGGTCCACGCGGCAGGCCGGCCAGCCACTCCCGGAGACCGACCTCCTCGTGCCCGTGCTCCGCCCCCTGCCGGATCGCCTCGGTCCGGGTGGCGGGCTTGGTCATCGAGAACGCGTGCGTGGGACCACCGACCACGATCAGGTCCAGGAACTCGCTGACCGGGTACGGCGCCTCGGACACGTCGCGCAGCTCCACCTCCAGCCGGTCCGCGAGGCCGTGGGCGACCGCCCGCGCCACCTCCTCGGTGTTCCCGAACATCGACTCGTACACGACCAGTGCTTTCATCGGGCTCTCCTCCCTCATGCCGTCGCCGCCACTGCAGAGTCGTCGTCGAGGACCTGGTCGGCGGGCCGACCCGCCGAACCGGCGGGGCGGCCGGTGCCGCCTGCCACCCAGCACCAGGCGGCTCGCGTCCAGCTGGTGCGCGAGCAGCCCGGTGACCGTCTGCCCGTGGACAAGCACCGACGGTGTGTAGGGCCTCCGCGGGGCCGCGAAGCCGGGGTCCCGCCAAACGTGCACCAGCCGCAGCTGCTGGCCCTTGCGGCGTGCCTCCGAGAGGCCGTAGCGCAGGGCCCGCCGGTCGTCGTCCGTGCCGTCGACGCCGACCACGACCACGTGGCCGGACGTCACTGATGGCCTCATGAGACCACGGTGGCCCGAACAAAAGGTGCCGGTCAGAGACGGCCAGCCCGAGTCGGGGTGACCTTCGTCCTCAGCCGACGAGCCGGCCCACCTCCCGGGCGATCTCCACGTCCTCGGCCGCGGTGACCACCACGGTTCGGGCCGCCGCGCTCCCGGCCGTCAGATCGGCGTCGCCGTGGGCGGCCGCGTTGGCCTCGTCGTCGATCCCGAGACCGAGGTGGCCGAGGTGGGCACACACCGAGGCGCGGACCTCCGGGGAGTGCTCGCCGATGCCTCCGGTCATCACCAGCAGGTCCAGACCCTGCGCGCTCGCGGCCATCGCACCGATCTCGCGACGCAGCCGGTGCGTGAACACGTCGTACGCCAACGCCGCGTCCGCGTCGCCCTCGCCGCGCTGCTGGAGCACGTCGCGGAGGTCACCGGTGGTCCCCGACAGCCCCTTGAGGCCCGCGTCGTGCTCCAGCACGTCCGCGAGGGTGGGCACGTCGACCCGGCCGGTCTGCAGCAGCCACAGCAGCAGTCCGGGGTCGAGCGAGCCGCTCCGGGTGGCCATCACCAGCCCGGCGAGCGGGGTGAAGCCCATCGTGGTGTCCACGGGTGCGCCGTACCGCACGGCGGCCAGCGACGCGCCGGCGCCCAGGTGGCAGGACACCACCCGCAGCCGTTCCAATGGACGCCCCACGATCTCGGCGGCCCGGCGCACCGCGTAGGCGTGGGACAGCCCGTGGAAGCCGTAGCGGCGAAGCGCCCAGCGCCGGTTCCAGTCCCGCGGCAGCGCGTACGTCCTCGCCTCCGGCGGCATGGCGGCGTGGAAGGCGGTGTCGAAGCAGGCCACGGTCGGCAGGTCCGGCAACAGCCGGCGGACCTCGCGGATGCCGGCCACGCAGCGTGGGTTGTGCAGCGGCGCGAGCTGGGCGAGCGAGTCCAGGTAGCCGAGCGCCTCGTCGTCGACGAGCACCGGCCCGTCGTACCGCTGCCCGCCGTGCACGACGCGGTGGCCGACCGCGTCGACGTCGCGCAGCGGCGCGACGAAGCCGCGGACCGGCTCCAGGTGCCCCTCACCGTCCCACCGCTCCACCGTGGTCGACGCGACCCGGTGGTCGCCGTCGAGCAGGGACAGCTTGAGGCTGCTGGAGCCGGCGTTGACGACAAGGACGCGCACGCCTCAGCCCGACTCCGGTCTCGGGGCCAGCTCCCAGTTGAGGACCTCCGGCATGTCCTCGCCGTGCGTCCGGGTGTAGATCCGGTGCGCGATGAGCCGGTTCTTCAGGCTCTCCCGGATCGAGCCCGCCGCGTCCTGGATGCGCGGCACCCGGTCGATGACGTCCATCGCGAGGTTGAACCGGTCCAGGCGGTTCAGCACCGTCATGTCGAACGGGGTGGTGGTGGTGCCCTCCTCGACGTACCCGCGCACGTGGAAGTTGTCGTGGTTGCTGCGGCGGTAGGTCAGCCGGTGGATCAGCCACGGGTAGCCGTGGTAGGCGAAGATCACCGGCTTGTCCTTGGTGAACAGCGCGTCGAAGTCAACGTCCGGCAGGCCGTGCGAGTGCTCTCGGTGGTCCTGCAGCCGCATCAGGTCGACGACGTTGACGACCCGGATCCGCAGGTCGGGGAAGTGTCCGGCGAGCAGCTCGACGGCGGCCAGGGTCTCCATGGTGGGAATGTCCCCCGCGCATCCCATCACCACGTCGGGCTCGCCGCCGTGCTTGGTGCCCGCCCAGTCCCAAATGCCGATGCCCTTGGTGGCGTGCACGATCGCGTCGTCCATGCCGAGGTACTGCAGGGCCGGCTGCTTGCCTGCCACCACCACGTTGACGTAGTTGCGGCTGCGCAGGCAGTGGTCCATCACCGACAGCAGGGTGTTCGCG
>DASTWW010000218.1:0-3336 GCA_035765755.1 Nocardioidaceae bacterium | reverse complement strand
TCGGCCGAGGCGCTGGACGCCTGGGCGACCAGCACCCCCTCGTGATACAGGTACAGGTCCAGGTCGTCGCCCGGGCTGCCCGCCGCCACCTGCACCCGGGCCACCTCCGTGCCCGTCGGCACGTCCAGCCGGGTCGAGAAGGCGTCCCCGTGCACGGACGGGCTGGCCGGGTCGAACCTGCCGGGCACCAGGGTCAGGTCGGTCGGTGAGGCCGGCACCAGGCCGGTCGAGGTCACGTGCACCGGAGTGTCGGTGCCGGACCGGCCGGGCACCGTGACCGAGCCGGAGGCGCCGGTGCCGGTCACCGAGGAGGGCACCGAGACCAGGTGCGGCGCCACGGCGACCGGGATCCGCACCTGGTGGATGAGCCCGGTCCAGGTCAGGTAGCCCTTCGCCCAGCTGTCGATGGGCGCGTTCCACAGCGAGGAGAACGAGACGGTGAAGCTGGCCGACTGGCCGGGGGCGAGCGTGATCGTGGACGGGTGCACCGCGACGTCGAGGCCGTCCAGGCCGGTGACCGAGGCGTCGTAGCTCTCCGGGTGCGAGGACAGGTTGGTGACCGTCCGTCGTACCTTCGCCTGCCCGACCAGGTCACCGACCGCGATGGAGGGCAGGTTGAGGTCGGTGGCACGCAGCGGGTCCGGCGCCGGTCCGGCGTCCCGGTCGTAGCGCAGCCCCTGACCGGCGAGGAAGCCGCGCCACTCGGGCAACCCGGCGTCGAAGGCGAGACCGGGGTCGAGCACCCGCTTGGGGTCGACGTACCCGGCGCCCTGCGAGAACGGGCCGGAGGTGCCTTCAACGCCGTGGGCGGTGGTCATCATCGCCGACTTGACCTGCGCGGGCGTCCAGTCCGGGTGGGCGCCGACCACCACCGCGGCGAGCCCGGCGACCTGGGCGGCGCTCATCGACGTGCCGGAGGACAGGTCCCAGAGCCGGCCGGAGTCGGACGGAGGCGCGGCGGCGGACACCACGTTGACGCCGGGCGCGGTCAGGTCCGGCTTGAGCACGTCGCCGTGCCCGGCGAGGGCCGGCCCGCGGGAGGAGAACCCGGCCAGCTGCGGCAGCGGGATCGGGTTGGCCGCGTTGGGGTCCAGCTCGGCGGTCGCGGTGTCCCCGTGGGTGCGAACGTAGTCCTTGATCGCCTGCGCCGCGGTCACGTCCACGTGCACCGTGGGCACCGCGTGCACGTCGGCGTCGATGCTGTCCGGCTCGACGTTGGCCAGCACCATCCCGGCCCCGCCGGCGCGGGCCACCGCCGTGGACTTGTCCACCCGGGCGATCACGCCACGGTCGCAGACCACGATCTTGCCCTGGACCTGCTGGGCCTCCAGGGAGCCGATCCGGCACAGTCGGGCGTCCTCGGTGCTCGCTCCGGGGGCCGCTACGTCGGAGGAGAGCACGATCCGCGTGGTCGGCACAGCCTGGTCGGAGACCATCGCCCCGGCGTACTCCTCGCCGTTGCCGAGCACAACCGCGCCCTGGAACAGCCGGTCCACGCTGGCGCCGACCGTGGTGACCCACGGGCTCGGGTGGCTGACGCTGCCCGCCTCGGGCCCGTCGTTGCCGGCCGCCGTGGACACGAACACACCGGCCGCCGCGGCGTTCAAAAAGGCCAGCTCGACCGAGTCGGTGCGCGGCTCCTGGGGGCCGGCGATCGGGTAGTCAATGACGTCCACGCCATCGGCGACCGCGTGGTCGATGGCGGCCACCGTGTCCGCGGTGGTGCAGCCGTCACCGGTCGGGTTCGGGGCGATCCAGCACGCCTTGTACACCGCGATGCGGGCCCCCGGGGCGACCCCGGAGCCGCGCCCGAAGCCCTGGCCGTCGATGCTCATAGGCACGCCGCCGTCCCCGGCGGCCACCGAGGCGGTGTGCGAGCCGTGCCCGCTGCCGTCGCGCGGGGAGACGAACTCCGCCTCTGCGACGTTGCCGGCGCCGAACCCCTTGACGAAGTACCGCGCCGAGATGACCTTGGTGTTGCAGTCGGTCGCCGTCCAGTCCTCACCGGCCTGGCAGGCGCCGTGGAACCCGGGCACCGTCGGGGACAGCCCCGGGGAGCGCTGCGGGAGGCCGGCGAAGCTGGGGTTCTCCGGCCAGATGCCGCTGTCGACGAACCCGATCACCACGCCCTTGCCGGCGTGGTCGGGGACGTCCTGGTCGGCGAAGCCGAGCGCGGCGCCGTCCAGCCCGGCCGGACCGGGCGTCGTCTCGGTGGGCTGCCGGGTGCTCTTCTCGACCAGCACCACACCCGGGGTGGCGCGCAGCCGCTTCACCTGGGTGGGGGTCAGGTCGGCGGCGAACCCGTCCAGCGCGGTGGTGTAGCGGTAGAGCACCGGAGGGTTGCCGATGGAGTCGAGGATGTGGTCCTGCCCGTCGACGAGGTGCTTGCGGTACGACGCGACGGCCGGCCGGGTCCGGTCGAACCGGGCCCCGTCACCGGGGCTGGTGGCCGGGTAGCCGCTCACCCCTCCGTCGTACGCCGCGGCCGGAGCCTGGGCGAGCGTGACGAGGTAGAGGCCCGGGCCGGTGGCGCGGGTGGGGAACGGGGACCCGACCTGGGTCTTCGGCGGGTGCACGATCGGCGCAGGACGCGCCAGAGCCGGCCCTGAGACACCCAACGAGAGCACCGCGGCGGTGACCGCGGCTGCCGCACGGCCCAGCTGCGCGCGCGAGCCCAAGGTGTGCCTCCTGCCCTTCCTGCCCCCACGGACCCCCACATGGTTGCAGGCTCACAGGTTCGCCGCAACGCAAACTGGGACATACGCTAGCCGGGTGTGGACAACCCCTGAGCCTCCCGAGGACCCCCAGCGGACCCTCCCGCAACGTCTCGCCGCGCTCGAGGCGGACCTCCTCGGCCGCGGGTCGTTGCTGGTCGCGTTCAGCGGTGGCGCGGACAGCGCGCTGCTGCTGGCGGCGGCGGTCCGGGCGCTCGGAGCCGAGCAGGTGGGCGCCGCCACGGCGTACTCCGACTCCCTGCCGCGCAGCGAGCGCGGACCCGCGCTGGACTTCGCCCGCGACCTGGGCGTCCGGGTGCTCACCCCGCGGACCCGGGAGATGGACAGGGAGGGCTACCGGGCCAACTCGGGGCAGCGCTGCTACTTCTGCAAGGCCGAGCTCCTCGACGTGCTCGGCCCGCTGGCCCGCGAGCACGGCTTCGCGCACGTGGCGACCGGCACCAACGCCGACGACGCGGTCGCCGGCTTCCGGCCGGGCATCCGGGCGGCGGCCGAGCGCGGCGCGATCACCCCGCTGCTGGACGCCGGGCTGACCAAGGCGCAGGTGCGGCTGGCCTCGCGGCAGTGGGGGCTGCCGACCTGGGACAAGCCGGCCGCGGCC
>DASTWW010000217.1:0-2421 GCA_035765755.1 Nocardioidaceae bacterium | reverse complement strand
AGCCGCGCGGTGCCGCCGTTGATCGCCCCACCCACCAGGTTCTCGTCGCGGGCCTCCAGCTCCCGCGGCCCGAGCACCCGCCGCGAGACCACGCGCGAGGAGAACCCGGGCGCGTGCTCCTCGACCAGCGCCTGCATCCGGTCGGCCATCCGTTGCCGGTCCGGCTCGTCCCAGACCCCACGGATGCCGGAGTCCCCGGCGTCGAAGCGGATCCGTTGCGGCACGTGCGCGTAGGCCCACACCGACTCACAACCCGACGGCGCCCGCGTCGGGTCGGTGGCGGCCATCTGGCCGAGCAGCAGGAACGGCCGGTCGGGGACTGCGTGCGCACCGATCTGGGCGTACGTCCTCTGCACCTCCGGAACGGTGCCGCCGAGGTGCACGGTTCCGGGGTCCCGGGACGGAGGAGCGGCCCACGGCACCGGCCCTGACAGCGCCCAGTCCACCTTGACCGTGCCCGGGTCCCAGCGGAACCGCCGCATGCCCAGCCGGACCCGTCGCGGCAGCCGGGACCAGGGCAGCAGCCCGCCGTAGAGAACCGGAGCCGGCACGTCGGCGAGCACGGCTCGCTGGGCCCGGATCACCTCGCCTGTGGACGTACGCACGCCGATCGCCCGGCCGTCGGAGACGAGCACCTCCCAGGCGCGGGTGCCGGTCCGGATGCGTCCGCCGTACGACGAGAGGCGCCGCACCAACGCCTCGGTGAGCATCCCCGCCCCGCCACGCGGCGCCGGGAAGCCGACCTGCTGACCGAGCATGGACAACAGCAGCCCGAACAGGGCCGATCCGGGCTGGTGCAGCGGGATGTCCGCGTGCGCGGCATTGCCGGCGATCAGCGCAGGGCCGTAGCGGCCGGTGAACCAGCGCCGGGCCAGCGAGCGCGCCGGGGCGAGCAGGTCGCGCACCATGCCGAGGCCTCCGGCGTCCGGGAGCCGGCCCACCGTGGAGAGGCCCGCATGCACGGGCGGGAACGGGGACAGCAGCGCGTCCACCACCTGCGACCCGACCTCGTCCCACCGGGAGCACAGCCGCAGCCAGGCGTCCCCGTCCGGGCCGAGTGCGGCGGCGGTGTCCAGCCGGTCCGGGTGCAGCAGCGCCCAGCCGCCGTCCTGGAACGGGGTGCCGACCACCGCCGGTGCCTGGGTCCACTCCAGCCCGAACCGCTCCAGGCCCAGTGCCTGCATCGCCGGTGAGGCGACCGCCAGCGGGTGGAAGGAGCTGAACGTGTCGTGCACGTAGTCCGGATGGACGTCCCGGGCGCTGCGCACCGCGCCGCCCACGGCGTCCTGCGCCTCGACCACCAGCACGTCCCAGCCGGCCTCGGCGAGCAGGTTCGCCGCGACCAGGCCGTTCGGCCCGCCGCCGATCACGACCGCGTCGGGATCGCTCAGAATGCGTCACCACCCTCTGGACATCGGCGCGGGGGCTCCTAGGGTCTGTCCATGGACTTCGCACCATCCGCGCGCGCCGCCGAGCTCACCGACCTGGTGGCCGACTTCCTCGCCAACGAGATCGAGCCCGTCGAACCTTCCTACCACGCCGAGCTGGCCCGGCTCCGGGCGGAAGGCGACCCGTGGCAGCCGCTTCCGGTGCTCGACGACCTGCGCGCGAAGGCCCGTGCTCGGGGTCTGTGGAACCTTTTCCTGCCCGTGGAGCACGCCGGCCGGTACGCAGACGAGGTGCACGGTGAGCAGGGGCTGTCCAACGTGGACTACGCGCCGCTGGCCGAGCTCATGGGCCGGTCCGCCATCGCGCCGTACGTCTTCAACTGCAATGCGCCCGACACCGGCAACATGGAGGTACTGCTGCGTTACGGCACCGACGCGCAGCGCGAGCAGTGGCTCGAGCCGTTGCTGGACGGGCGGATCCGTAGCGCGTTCAGCATGACCGAGCCCGACGTCGCCTCCTCCGACGCCACCAACATGCGGGCCACCGCGATCGTCGACGGCGACGAGGTGGTGGTCAACGGACGCAAGTGGTGGTCCACCGGGATCGGCCACCCGGACTGCAAGATCCTGATCTTCATGGGGCTCAGCGACCCGGACGCCGACAAGCACCACCGGCACTCGATGGTGCTGGTGCCCCGGGACGCACCCGGGGTCAAGGTGGAAAGGCTGCTTCCGGTGGCCGGGATGTACGACGAGCCGTTCGGGCACGGCGAGGTGTCCTTCACCGACGTGCGCGTGCCGCTGTCGAATGTCATCGCCGGACCCGGTCGGGCCTTCGAGATCGCCCAGGGCCGGCTCGGGCCGGGACGGGTGCACCACTGCATGCGGCTCATCGGGCTCGCCGAGATGGCCCTGGAGCGGGCTTGCAAGCGGGCCACCGAACGGGTCGCGTTCGGCAAGCCGCTGGCCGAGCTCGGCGGCAACAAGGAGCGCATCGCCCAGGCCCGCATCGCCATCGACCAGGCCCGGCTGC
>DASTWW010000216.1:0-2090 GCA_035765755.1 Nocardioidaceae bacterium | reverse complement strand
CCGTAGCGGTAGGCCTCGACGGCCCCGTTCTTCGGGGTGTAGTCGCCGGCGCCGGTCTTGGCGAAGGCGTACTGCCCGTTCTGGACGTGGAAGTAGTTCCAGTACCGGTAGCCGGTGGCGGCGTTCGCCGCGCCGGCGCTGGCGCCGACGATCAGCGCGGCGAGGAGGCCGGCGAACAGCGAAGCGAGCAGGCGCCGGCGCGTGGGGTGAGTGGTGACGGCCATCAGGGGCCCTTTCTGGTGCGGCGGTTCGCAGACGAGACCGGACCGTGAAGGGCCACCAACGGGAGGGCCGAGGCGATCCGGCTCCGTCCCGTAGACCTCGACGGATGGTGGAGCCGCTGTCCTTCCCCGGTGCTCCGGCTCACCGAGCCTGGGCTCGGCCTACGGTTGCGGGTCAGCGCCGGATTTCGACCGGCTTCCCCGACGAGGGACAGGTGTTTCTGGTTCTCACGCTCCCACGGGGCGGGCGCTGCGGTCAAAGCCCCGGGCTGGCTACCCTCTGTGACATGACCAACTCGCTGGAACCGTCGAACCTGCGCGATCCGGCCGGTCGGCCGGCGTGGCACTGGCGCTTCGAGGACTCCGCCGGTGGCGAGGTGTCCGTGGGTCGCCTGGACGAGCAGCAGTTCCCGTCCCAGGGCGACGCGGAGTCCTGGGTCGGCGAGTCCTGGCGCGACCTGCTGGAGCAGGGCGTGGACGCGGTGACCCTGTTCGAGGGGGACCGGCTGGTGTACGGGCCGATGAGCCTGCACAGTTCCTAGAGCCATACGCTTTCGTATGGCTAGCGGAATACGCTAGCCTGCTCGGATGAGCACCCCGCTGCGGCCGTTCCCGTTCGAGACCCCGATCGCGCCCGATGCGCTGATCGACCGGCGCGCCGAGCTCGACGCGCTGCACCAGGCGGCCGCCGAGCGGGTGCACGTGCGGCTGGCCGGGCCCCGGCGGTTCGGCAAGACCTCGCTGCTGCTCGCGCATGCGGCCGTCCTGTCCGAGACCGGGTGGCGCACCGTGCACGTGGACATGTACGGCGTGACCTCGCTGGCCGAGGTGTGCGTGCGCATCGCCGCGTCGTACTCCCGGCTGAAGGACTCGTGGCTGCGCGCCCACCTGGACTCGCTCGGCGCGCGGCTCGGGCTGTCGCTGACACCGGCCGGGCCGGGCATCACGCTGGGGCCGCGGCAGGCGACGCCGGCGCCGGAGGCCACTCAGACCGCGGCCGCCGAGCTGCTGGACCTGCCGCGCCGGCTGTTCGACCGGGACAAGATCCCTACCCTGGTGGTCTTCGACGAGTTCCAGGACCTGCTCAGCGCCGGCTCGTCGCTGGACGGGCTGTTGCGCTCGCACGTGCAGTACCACGGCGAGGCTGCGGTCTACGTCTACTCCGGGTCGCAGCCGTCGCTGATGCGGCGGCTGTTCGAGGACCGGGAGCGGCCGCTGTACGGGCAGGCCGAGCCGCTCACCCTCGGCACCCTGCCGGTGCCGGAGGTGATCGAGGAGCTGGGGGAGCGGTTCGCCGCGCTCGGTGAGGACCCGGGCGGCGCGCTGGCGCCGCTGGTCGTTGTGGGCGCCGGACATCCCCAGCGCACCATGCTGCTGGCCCACCTGCTGCACCGCGAGCTGTCCGCGCGGGCGCTCGGCTCGACCACGCTGCCCGAGGGCGGGGAGGTGGACGGCATCGCGCTGGCCGACTCCGTCGTACGACGGGCGCTGGCGATGACGACCGAGGCGCACCAGGCCGTCTGGGACAACCTGTCCGCCGGCAAGAAGGCGGTGCTCGCCGCGCTCGCGGACGGGGACTCACCGACCGGGACCACCACCGCGCGGCGCTACGACACCTCCCGGGCCACCCTGCAGAGCGCGCTGCGCGACCTGGCCCGCGAGGGTCAGCACGTCACCCGGGACGGGGCCGGGCCGTGGCGGTACGTCGACCCGCTGCTGGCGCTGTGGGTGCGCGGCCGCGGACGTGCCTGCTGAGCCCGGCGGGTCTTGCGGGCCTCGATAGCGTCGGCTCATGGCGCGCGTGATCGAGTACTCCACGACCGGCGACCCCGACGTCCTGCGGCTGGTCGAGCGACCGGCCGGCGAGCC
>DASTWW010000215.1:0-15828 GCA_035765755.1 Nocardioidaceae bacterium | reverse complement strand
TTTGCAGTCCGTTGCCTCGCCTCTCGGCCACTCCACCAAGGAGGCTTCGACCTCTCCGAGCGGACGACGAGGCTCGAACTCGCGACCTCAACCTTGGCAAGGTTGCGCTCTACCAACTGAGCTACGTCCGCGCGACACGACAGCCGGGCGGCAAGCGCCCTACCGAAGGTGCGAGAGAACTTTAGCCGACATCGCCACGATGACAAATTCGGGCAAGCGACCGCGTGTTGGAGCCCTGCTCTCGGCGGCTCCGGGTGGCTAGGGTCGGGGTATGCGGGCCTGGGTTAACGGCAGCCTCTTCGATGACGCGCGCGCCGCCGCGCTCCCGGTCACCGACCACGGCCTGACGGTGGGGGACGCGGTCTTCGAGACCGTCAAGGTGGTCGACGGTGAGCCCTTCGCGCTGACCCGGCACCTGACCCGGTTGGCCCACTCGGCCAAGGGGATCGGGCTGGAGGCCCCCGACGAGCAGCGGGTACGGCGGGCGGTCCGCGACGTGCTGGGCGGCAGCGCCGCCGCGCTGCAGAAGGTGCGGATCACCTTCACCGCAGGGGACGGGCCGATGGGCTCTGGACGGGGCACCGCATCACCGACCCTGGTAGTGGTGGCCGACGATCTCGAGCCGCCGGCGGCCGAGGTCCGGGTGGTGACCGTGCCCTGGGTCCGCAACGAGCGGGGCGCGCTGGCCGGGCTGAAGACCACGTCGTACGCCGAGAATGTCGTCGCGCTCGCCTTCGCCGCCGAGCGCGGCGCGTCGGAGGCGCTGTTCGCCAACACGCGCGGCAACCTCTGCGAAGGCACCGGTTCCAACATCTTCTACGTGGTCGACGGTGAGCTGCGCACCCCGTCGCTCGGCTCCGGCTGCCTGGCCGGGGTCAGCCGGGCGCTGGTCCGGGAGTGGTGCGGCGGTCGCGAGGTCGACGAGCCGTTCGAGGTGCTGCGCAGCTGCGAGGAGATGTTCCTCGCCGGCACCACCCGCGACGTCCAGCCGGTGAGCGCGGTCGACGGCCGCGAACTCGCGACGCCCGGGCCGGTCACCGCGCGCTGCATGGACGTATGGGCCAGCAGGGCCGCCGAGTCCAGCGATCCCTAGGTGGCGGCGCGCTGGCGCTCGCGGTAGGCCGCCACGTGCAGCCGGTTGCCGCAGGTGCGGGCGTCGCAGTAGCGCTTGGACCGGTTCCGGGACAGGTCCACGAGGACCTGCTCGCAGTCCGGGGCCTCGCAGCGCCGCAGCCGCTCCCGTTCCCCGGAGGAGATCACCTGCGCGAGCGCCATCCCGCAGTCGACGGCGAGGTGGTCGGCCAACGAGGCGCCGGGGGAGAAGTAGTGGATGTGCCAGGAGTACCCGTCGTGGTCGGTCATCCGCGGGGTGACGGCTGCTTGGGAGACCAGCCGGTTCACGATCGCGCAGGCCTCCTGGTCGGTCTCACAGTCGAAGACCGGCCGGATCGCCTCGCGCAGCTCGTGCACCTCACGCAGGTCACGGACGGTGAGCCGGGACACCTCGCTGATCGCGTGGCGGGCGACGAAGTCGCTGAGGGCGTCGAGGTCGGACAACGTCTCCACAGTGTCCGAGATCGGCGCCGAGTTCACCAGGTCGACGACGCCGGCCAGCGATCGCTCGGTGTCGTGGCTGAACGGCATTCCTCGCCTCCTGGGGCTCCACGTCGGCTCCGGGGCTCAGTCAACCATTCCCGGCCCACTTCCCCCAGCACGCCAGCGGGCCGTGTCCAGCCTCGGCTCAGGCCGCGTCCGCCTCGAGGATCGCTGCGATCGTCGCGTCGACGTCCAGGTGCGCGGACTCGGTCCCGGGCTCGACGGCCCGACACATCCGGTCCACGAAGGCGCGCACGTCGCCGGTCCGGGTCTGCACCAGGGCCTCGCCGTCGGGGGAGGAGAGCTCGATGATCACCACGGCGTGCCCGTCGGCGTCCAGGCACGGCCACACGTGCACGTCGCCGTCACCGGAGGGCTCGTAGATGCCCTGGCAGAGCAGCTCGCGGCCGAAGGTCCAGGCCACCTCGGCGCGCCCGGTCTGGAAGATCGCGGTCACCGCGTACGGGTCCTGCGGGTCGTAGCTCAGCTGAGCCTCGATCGGCGTCGCCGCCCCGTTCGGATCGATCAGTTCCAGCCGCACCGACTGCGTGACGCACACCGATGCCGCGTTCATGGAGTGGTCCATGGTCCCGCCTTCCTCCCAAGTGGTTCGATGTGGAGACGGTGATCAGTTGGCGGCATGACGCGAAAAGAACCTCAGAACTCGAAGTTTTTTCGAGATCAGCGGTCGCACTGTGCAAAGTGTCCGGATTTGTGCCGGTACGACGTCGTCGATCGCCGGATCCGTCGCTGAATCCGCACTATGCTCGGCGCCACACCGACGATTCGGTACCACTGACGCCGGCGTCGATGCGTCGTACCGATGTCCCGACGACGGGTGAGCGAGCCGTGACCGACCCGACCGACACCCAGCACCACGAGCACCCCTTCCACCGCACCGCGCTCTATCGTCGGCTGCACGCGCACCCGGCGCTCAGCCTGGTCACCAAGGTGGTCGTCACGCTCATCGGCGGGGCAGTGCTGATCGCCGGCGTGATCATGCTCGTCACGCCGGGACCGGCGTTCGTGATGATCCCGCTGGGGCTGGCCATCCTGGCCACCGAGTGGCGCTGGGCCCGGCGGCTGCTGGTGCACGCTCGCCGGGCCGCGGAGCGCGCCAAGGAGAAGGCGATGGCCGTCGACCCGGCGACCCGGCGGCGGCGCACCCTCCTCGGTGCGGTGGCTGTGGCGCTCGTCCTGGCCTGCGGCGTGGTGCTGGCGCTGTGGTTCCACGCCACGGTGCTGACCTGACGCCTCGATGTGATTACGACGGCCCGGATGCGCTAACCTGTCCGCGCACCCAACGAGGTCGCCGGGGCGATTGGCGCAGTGGTAGCGCGCTTCGTTCACACCGAAGAGGTCACTGGTTCGAACCCAGTATCGCCCACCGATAAAACTGCAGGTCAGAGGCCGTTTTCCGAGAGCATGGTGGCCTGGCGTGCAACATACGTGCAACACGACGCTCTGGAGAGATGGCTCGCTCCGCGCCACTGGGCCTGTTTCGGCGCTGACCGAAGTCAGTGCTTCTGCCACCCGGGGGATCAGTCAGTAGGTGAAGTGCGGCGTCCACGTAGCCCCGTGGCGATAGCGACGGTCTGGTCACCCCCGTGACTCTCGCCGCCGGAGCACGCGGCGGATCTCTTCGGCGGTGAGGCCCCGGTCCGCCAGCCGTTGGATGGCTCGGGCTCGGGCCCTGGCGCTGGCCGGCTTCGGAGGAGCTTGCCGAAGGTGTGTGGTCAGGTGCTGGCCGAGCCAGCCTTCCCTGGCGGCGTCGACGAGGGGTTGCCAGTGGCGTTGGAGCGTCTGGGTCAGCCGTGGCGCGATGTGGGGCCAGGCGTCGACCAGCAGGGCGCCGTCCAGGTGGGCGAACAGATGCTTCTCGTCGCCTGCTGGAGCAGCCATGCATACGCCTCGACACGGCCTTCTCGGTCCTGGAGATCGAACGTACGACGGCTGCCGCCGCGGTCGCGCACCGTGAGCGGGGCGAAGCAATCGGGCGGGTCGACCCGCCACAGCTGGTCGGGGACCAGGCAGGTGCGCCCGCGGCTGTCCGGCACCTCGCGGAAGGTGACGCGCGGCTGGAGTGCGAGCTGGTAGCCGAGGGTGTGCAGGATCCGCTCGATGACGACCAGGGTGGGTGACTTGGTGCCTCGCTCGTAGGCCGACAGCGTGGGTTGGGAGGTTCCCGAGCGGCGGGCGACGGCGTCTTGGGTCAGCCCCCGGGCGACGCGGGCGGCTTCCAGAAGCGAGCGCTTCTTCACGACTAAAGTATATCTTTCCGGATCTGACACGCCGCGTGATTGCGGTTGGCCCGCACACCTGTCTTGCAGAGGTGGTTGCTGACCGGAAGGAGCCGGAGATGAGCGTGGCTGACCGCTTGGGACTCGACGATCCGGGGTCGGTGTTGATGGCCGCGGCGCGGGCCGGCTGGGTGCGGTGGTGCGCCACCGAACCCGAGTTGGCCGTCGTGGACGATGTCGGGGACCTGCGAGCCTGGACGCGCCGAGCGGCCACTCAGGACAAGGATCGTGTCCTGGGCCGCATCGCGGCGCTCGCCCGCGACGATCAGGCGGCCGCGATCACGCTGGCGTGGCTCCTTCTCCCCGGCGCGATCGCCCTGGCCGACCGGCTGCGGGACCTGTCTGTGGACATCGACGGCCTGGTCGCCGGGCAGCTGTGGCTCGAGGTCTCCAGGAGCCACCGGTTGCCCTCGCACGGGGTTGCGCAGGGGATCTTGAACTGCACCCGGCGTGAGGTTCTGGCCGAACTGGGCGTCGGCCACCACGGACGACTGCGCGACAAGGTGTGGAGCCAGACTCTGTTGCTGGATCGGTTCGAAGACCGTGCGGTCCTCGTCGAGCCGGCCGAGCCGGATGCCTCCGAGGAGCTGATCGAGGTCTTCGACGCCGCGTTGCGTGATAACGCGATCGAGGGGTTCGACATCTGGCTGCTGCACGAGCTGGCCACCGTGGCGACGGCCGAGGCGGCTCCGCTGCGCCGCGGACGCTGCGGGCTCACGACCCCGGCGGTCGTCGATCAGGTGGCCCGGCGCCGCCCGGAGGCACCCCGCACGCTGCGCCGTCGCGCCAGCAAGGCCCTCGAGGGGCTGGCCGCCTACGTGGTCATTCGATCGGATGAGGAGAGCATGGCGCGGTGGCGGCCACAACACCCGTGGCGGCCGGTCACCTGGAAGGACGAGATGGCGGCATTGGCCGCCGAGGCCGAGTACGTCACAGACCAAGATCGGGAGTCTGGCTTGGCGATTCGACCCGCCGCGGTGCCGGCGGCTGCGTGGTTCGGCGACCCGGCCTGAGCTGCCACTGGATCCGGTAGGCCAGCGCGGCGGCCGGGTGGTCGGCGGGCAGCGGCCCGCGGCGACGCCTTGTGCCAGCCGACCGGCGGCGGGTCCGTGGCGCTGGAGCCGGTGCAATGGCTGGGCGAGGGGTCTGCTGGTCGCGGTGCCCGACATGGGCGACCACCCCCTCCTCTCAGGCCAGCGACCCGGCCATGGCACAGGTTCGATCCCGATGACCAGGCGGAGGCGATGTTCCTCCTCCGCCGGATCCTCAGGCAATGGAACGGCCAGGCGACGCTGGTCGTCAGGCATGCTCGTGGGCGCTCGCCACAGGGCCAGGTCGTCTGCGAACACCGCCTGCGACAAAACTGCGGCTTCACCCGAACTGCCGCCTACAGGCGTTGTGGTGATTTCCGTCACACCCGGGCGAAAGGTGTGCTTGAGTGACGGCTGCCCGGTGGTGGCTTCGTTGGCTGCGGCGGTTCACCGTCGCCGAAGGCCGCGACTGCGGTGACGGGGGCTCGCGATGGTGCGTAGTCGATTCGGTCTCGGTTCCCTCTCTCTGCTCGCCGGCGTGACCGCCGGCTCGATGACACTGGCCATGGTCCCGGTCACGGCGTGGGCCGCCGCACAGTCCAAGATCGGCGCGGTGCCGCGACAGGCGCCGCCGGCGTCCAGCGTGTGGCTGGCGAGCTCCCGGCCGGTGCGTTCGGCCGGCCTGGCCGGCACCCTGCCTGCCACGGGCCAGCCGATGACGGTGGCGGGGCCGGTGGTGAATCCGGCGTTGAGCGATCAGGAGTCGTTGACGCCGGCGTTGACCGCGACCCCGACGGGTGCGTCGGGGACGTTGACCACGCACTTCTACGCCCGCCGGGTCGGCGACTCCTCGTGGACGCTGGTCAACAACGCCACCAAGACCGGCGTCGCGGGGCAGCTGGTGTTCGTGCAGATCCCGGCCAACCAGCTCTCACCCGGGGATGGGATCGAGTGGCAGGCGCAGACCTGCACCTCGACCAGTGTGTGCACCACCAGCGCTCTGCAGACCGGCTACGCTTCCCCGGCGGTCGGCGCCGGCGATATCAACGGGGCCACCTTCCTGTCCCGCAGCCTGTCGGATGTGGTGGGCGTCAAGGTCAACGTGGGCACCGGCAACCTGCTGGTGGAGACCCACGAGCTGGCCCTGCCCGGCGTCAGCGGGGATCTGCAGATGTCGAACGCGTTCAACAGCGCCTACCTCGCCCCGGGTGCCCGGCAGACGACCGGGTCGACGGGGAAGGGCTGGCGGCTGCCGAACGCCGGTCCGGACTTCCAGCTGGTCAAGAACCCGACCGGGTCGGTGAGCCTGTTCGGCCCATCCGGGCAGGTGGACCTGTTCCGGCCGACCGCGCCGGGATCCACGAATTACACGAGCGTGGATGGGCAGAAGCACACCCTGGACTACTTGGGCGGCCCGGACCCGAACGTGCCCGGCTCACCGTCGGCGTCGTACCGGTTGACCGAGCACGCCTCGGGGATGCGCTACTACTTCAACACCGCGCTGCAGCTGGTCGCCGCGTACGACCGGCACCAGCAGAAGACCAGCTACAGCTACGACGCCAACGGCCACCTCACCCAGGTGGTCTCCAGCCGGGGCGGGGCGGGCGCGAACACCGCCACCTTCACCTACTCGGCCAGCAACCCGGGCCTGATCGGCTCGGTCACCCAGTCCACCGCGACCGGTCCGGCGACGTCGCGGACCTGGACCTACGGCTACGACGCGGGGAATCATCTGGCCTCGATCACCGACCCGGCCGGGCAGCAGACCGACTTCGGCTACACCGGCGACGACCTGACCTCGATCACCACCGCCGGCGGCTCGCAGACCACCTTCACCTACGACGCCAAGCACCGGGTGACCTCGTTCACCCAGCGCAACTCCAGCTGGCCCGGTGACTCGACGACCCGGCTGGACTACACCGACGGCACCCACACCCTGGTCGCGGACGCGAACACCGACTCCGGGCAGCCGGTCTCGGCGGTGCCGCACGCGCAGTACTGGCTGACCGGCGCCGATGGCAGCATGGACCACATGGGCAGGACCCGCCGGTATCTGGACGCGGACAACACCGACCTGGCGAACCCGACCCGCGCCTACACCTACACGCCGTTCGGGGACTACGCCACCATCACCGACGCCTACGGCCACCAGACCAGCAACGCGTGGACCAACTCCAGTGAGTCGCTGTCCTCCACGACGCTGGCCACCGGCGCGGTGTCCTCCAACGCGTATGCGAACGTGAACACCGCCACCAACCCGACCGCGCTGTATGAGCCGTCCTCGAGCACGGACCCGGACGGGCACACCAAGACCTACAGCTACGACACCTACGGGTCGGTGGCCTTCGTCCAAGACGCCTCCTCGAACAAGGCACAGGTCACCTACCACACCGACGGCACCGTCGCGTCCTCGACGGACCCGGGCAACGGCAGCAACGCCACCACCTACACCGAGAACACCAGCACCCACCAGCTGACCGGGCTGACCCCGGTCACCGGCTCCAGCCTGCGGGCCCGGTCGTTCACCTACGACGGTTTCGGCCGGATCGCCACCGCCACCACCGGCGCGCTGGACTCGGGCGGGCACGAGATCACCCTCACCTACAGCTACGACCAGGCCCCTTCGGGTGGGATCGGTCGGCTGGACCGGGTCGCCTCGATCTCGTACTCCGACGGCACCGCGACGGTCTCCTACACCTACACCGACGACGGGCAGGTCGCGACCCGCACCGTCGGCTCGGTGACCACCACCTACGACTACGACGCGCTCGGGCGCCAAACCTCGGTGGTCACCAGCGGCGGCGGTGGCACCCTGGACTACTACTACGACCAGGCCGGCAACCTCGTGGAGACCGTCGACGGGCGCGGTGACACCGACTACGACTACGACCCGGCCGAGCGGCTGGTCTCGATGAGCGACGCGTTCGGGCACGTCACCGACTTTGTCAACGACAAGAACAGGCAGCGCACCGACACCTGGTTCGCCACCAACACCGCGCACACCAGCTGGACCGCGCACACCCACCTCACCTTCGACAACGCCGGCCGACTCCAGGAGATCAAGACCACCCGGGACTCCTCGGACACCAGCGCCGGCGACATCGTTTCCGATCTGACCTACTCCTACACCGCCCCCGGCCCGACGGTGTGCGCCGGGTCGCCGGCCGCCGGCAAGGACACCAACACCCGGTGGGCGGTCACCGACGCCACCGACCCGGCCAACCCGACCACCACCAAGTACTGCTACGACAAGTCCAACCGGCTCACAGATGCGAATCCGGTGGCCGGGCACCACTACGCCTACGGCTACGACGCCAACGGCAACACCACCAGCGTCACCGTCGACGGCACCACCACCAGCTACCCCGCCAACCCCGCCAACCAGATCGCCAAGGCCGGGTACAGCTACGATGGCGCCGGCAACCTGACCGCCACCCCCACCGCGCCGCTGCTCTACAACGGCGCGAACCAGACCACCAAGTACAACGGCTCACACGCCGACTACGCCGGCCCCGACCAGGTCGAACGCACCCACACCTTCGACGGCCTTGACTGGGTCTACGGCCGCGCCCCCACCAGCGGCCCCCTGCAAGGCCAGCCCCTGGCCGCGGACTGGATCACCAGCAACGGACCCGCCTGGATCGACCGCGACCCCGACGGCGTGCCGATCGAGCTCACCTTCACCGGCACCAGCTACTACTACGTCCGCGACGGCCTCGGCTCGATCATCGCCCTGGTCTCCGCCAACGACCAAGACGTGGCCGCCTCCTACACCTACGACCCCTACGGCGGCCTCATCACCGGCGGCACCTCCGGCATGGGCTACACCAACCGACTGCGCTACACCGGCGGCGAATACGACCGATTCAGCGGCTACACCCACCTCGGCGCCCGCTACTACGACCCCACCACCACCAAATTCACCCAACCCGATTCCCTCAACCGGCTCGCCGACCCCACCAACGGAAACCTTTACCAATACGCCGACGCCAACCCCTGCAACAACGTCGACCCTAGCGGGCGGTTTTCGATCAGCTGTTTCGTCAAGTCCTTCTTCCCCGGTGTTGGCGGCGGTGACTTGATCCTGGGCGGACTGGGCGGCGCAAGCGTTGGCCTAGTAGCGCTGCGCGCGGGGATTGTCGGGTTGGAAGGCGCCGCAGCCACTGCGGCCGGCATATTCTCCGGCGGCATCCTCATCGCGGGTGGAATCGCGCTGGCCGTAGGAGGCGGAATTGAGGTGGCTAATGAATGTGGATGATAGGAAATCCGTGTTCGGGAAAGAATTTGCGTACGGATTAGTAATTATTTTCGTCACGTTCATTCTTTTGACAATATCTTTGATCGTGGCGCTGACGGCGTTCGATGCACCCCCGGTCCCGACCGGAATCGCTATGGGGTCGATAGCATTTGTGATCGCATTTGGGCTTAACGTATGGATCGCCTTCCGATCTCGTGGCGGTAAGTGAGCGGTACTTTCCGGCGTCCTTTGGCGAGCGTTCGAATCGACGCCCGTGATCGTTCAACTGCATGTTCCATAGGCGTTGGGTCGCCAGTGCAGGTGCTCGCCGCCGGAGCTGGATACCTCACACGCCGAGGCTGGGCGTCTGGCTTGGTGATTCGACCCGACGCGGTGCAGGCGGTTGTGTGGTTCGGCGCGTCGGCCTGAGCTGCCGCTGGATCCGGTAGGCCAGCGCGGCAGCCGCATGATCGTCGGGCAGCGGCTTGCGCGCGGCGGCATGTGCTACGAGCTGCGCGGCGTTGTGCCCGTCGCGTTGGAGTCGGTCGAGGTGTTGGGCGAGCCGGAGCGTCTGCTCGTCGCGGTGCCCGACGTAGTCGACCACCTTGTCCTCCCAGGCTCGGACGACCTCGCTGTAGCGCCGGTTGATCCGAGTGACGAGGTGGCGGTGGTAGGCCGCGCCCGCCGGGTCGTCGGGTGCTGGGCCGGCGAGGCGACGGTCGTGGTCGGGGATGCCGGTGCCGGCCCGCCAGACGGCGAGGTCGACCCGGAGCGACCTGTCGAGGATGTCGGCGTACCGCTGCGCCCACCCGGTCCGGCGAGTGTCGCTGGCCCGCGCGCGGACCTGGTCGGCCAGGCTGCGGACCCGGCGGGCACGGGCGCCGAGGTACGGACCCCAGGTCTCGTGCGCCGCGAGGTCAGATGGGATGCCGGGCAGCCAGGGCAGCGGCACGGTTTGCGCAGCGCCGTCCAGCTCGTCCTGCCATCCCGACCCGAGGATCCGCTGGGCGGCGAGCGCGACCGCGTCGGTGTACCGGGCGACCGACTGGTGCAGCTGCGCCTCGGGACGGCCGGCCTCGACCGCGGTGGTGGTCGCGGAGACTGTGGCGTCGTCGCGGGCCAGGATGCCTTCGAGTGTCTCGGTGGCGGTGAGCTGGTCGCCGAGGCCGGGCAGCGGGAGCTGGTCCGGATCATCCGGCGAGGCGAGCAGCAGGTGGGCGTGGTTCTCGTCCCGGCCGCGGGTAAGCATCGTGTAGAGCAGTTGCCGGCACTCCTGGCCGGTGAGGATGCCGTGCACCGTGTCCGCGGTGACGCCTTGGGCGGTGTGCACGGTGCAGGCGTAGCCGAGGTCGACGTGTGCGGTCACGTAGTCGGCCGGCAACGTGGTGGTCAGGCCCGAGGCAGTGTGCCGCACCGTCAGGGCGCCGCCGTCGACGACGGCGGTGACGATCCAGCGGTCGCCGTTCTTGACCCAGTCGGTGCCACTGATCCCGAGCCGGCGGTCGTTGTGCCGGGTGACCACCAGGTCGCCGGTCGAGGCGTGGTTGCCGTCGCGCAGCGCCACCTCGCTACCCGGGGTGGTGTCGGCCAGGCGGGTGGTGCGGGCGTGGGCGTTGAGCTGGGCGACCAGTTCGCGGGTGGGGGCGAGCATCAGGCAGTCCCGGCCGGCGGCGGTCTCGGCGCTCCAGGCGTCGAGGACGGCCTGCAGGCAGGTGTCGGTGTCCCCGACGTGCACCCGGTCGTGGTCGAGGTAGAAGCCGAGCGCGGCTGGGTCTCCCTCGCGCAGGTCGAGGGAGGCGGCGGCTTCGGCGGGGTCGGTGAACCGGACCACCTCGTCGAGCCGGTCCGCACCGTGCTGGTGCGCGATGTCGCGCAGCACCCCGCCGGCGCCGACCGCGGCCAGCTGCCGGTCGTCGCCGATCAGCCGGACCGTGGCTCCGGCGGCCAGGCAGTGCTCGACTACCCGGTCCAGGGTGGGTGTGTCGGCCATCCCGGCCTCGTCGATCACGACCAGGGTGCCGGGACCGATGCGCCCGGCGAACCGCGCCCCGTCTCCGTGGCCAGGCTCGTGGACGACGTCGTGGGTGATCTGGTGGTCGAGCTTGGCCAGCGTCTCGCAGGCCATCCCGGTGGACTCGGCGAGCACCGCAGCGGCTGCCGCCGACGGCGCCATCCCGACCGCCGCATGTCCGTGCTCGGCCCAGACCCGGGCCAGCACCCGCATCGCGGTGGTCTTGCCGGTGCCGGCCGGGGCCAGCGCGAGACGGACCCGCCGGTGGCTGCTGGCCATCGCCAGCACCAGGTCGCGTTGGCCGCGGTTGAGCCGGATGCCGTCGACCGCGCAGGCGGCGATGGCGATCTCGACTTCATCGGGCTGGACCGCGCACGCACCGTCCAGTCCGGCGGCGGCGACCAGGCGTTGTTCGGCCTGCAGGATCCGGGCGCTGGTGAAGTGGTCGGCACCGGTGTGCCGGTAGACGGATGTGCCGTCCGTCCGCCGCAGCGCGGACGGCTCGGTGACCGGGTCCCGATCGTGGGTCAGGTTCACGCACAGCTGTTCAGCGGCGTCGACGACCCACGCCACCACCTCGCTGACCCGTCCGGGCGGGACGGCGACGTCGCGGACCTGACGCTGGGCCTCGGCGTGCACGTGCCAGGACTGCCAGGTGGCCCGGTGCGCCTCCAACTCGGCCAGCGCCGCCCGTGCCGCCTGCCGCACCCAGCCGGTCGACACCGGCGCCGGTTCCGGCACGGTCGGGTGCAGCGCCGCGGCGATCATCTGCTCGACCGCCCCAGGTGAGCGGAGGGTCTGCGCGGCCTCAGCCCGCCAGGTAACTCGCTGGTCGGCCTCCGCACGGGGCTCGTGCTTGGCCTGCCGGGTCTCCAGGTTGGCCTGCTGGGCCAGCGCCACCGCCTCCACCGGGGTGGGCGGACGACCTTGCGCCCGGGTGAACTCGGCGGCCAGCTGCCGCTGCCGGGCCACAATGTCACGCCGACGGGACGACCACCTTTCACACAGCGCCGCGTCGACGCCCACGATTTCCCGCACCGGCCGCTTGTCCCGCGCTGCGCCCGGGCGGGGCGCGAACCGGACCCCCAGCAGGGCGTGCAGGTGGTGTTCGAGGGCGGTGTTGTAGGTCTCCGAGGCGGCCACCACGTGCTGGTGCAGCACCCGCCCGTAGACCGACAGCCACCTGCCACCCTGTTTGGTCTGCACCTTGTTCGCGACCGCGACATGGGTGTGCAGGTCCGGGTCACCGGCCCGGGAGTCACGGTGGACGAACGCGGTCGCCACCAGGCCCCGGGTCTCCACCTGTCGGGCGCCGTCGGCGCCCTCCCGGGTGAACAGCGCCTCGCGCTCCAAATAGGCCAGCACGTCCGCGACCGCCGCCTCGTGCGCCCGCTCGATCAACTTCGCGACATGCGGCGGGGCGACCGCCCACAGTGCGGACACCGACTTCACCGGGCTGAACGTCAGGTCATAGCCGGCAACCGTGGTCTGCCGCGGCCGGGAGTAGCGGGCCAGCGCTGCGGACAGCTCCCGCGCGGTGGCCGGCTCCCGGCCGTGCTCACGGGCGAACCACTCCCGCGCCACCTCCGATCGCACCCGCGCCGCCTCCGCCGGTGGCGTCGGGGACTTGGCCGGTCGCCCCGCCACGGCGTTCAGTTGCTCGATGCGGCGGACGACCTCGACGTTGAACCCGTCGATCCCCTCGCGGCCGTAGACCCGGTACGGCGACCCCAGCGGCCGCCCAGTGACCGGGTCCGCGCCGGCCCCGAACAGGTGCTGCATCTGCTCGGCCGTCACCACCGCGCCCGCCCCGATGCCGTCGATCCCCACCAGCCCGGAACCCACCCACCGGCCGGGAGCCTCGCCCTTGGCCGCGTAGTAGTCCGCCAGGGTTGTGGCGCCCCTCTCCGTGGAGTCCAGTGCCGCCACCTGCCGAGTCAGGTACTCATACCCCGACCCCGCCGACAGCTTGTGCAACGTCATCGTCACACCCCCCAAGGCCACGGCCGGCCAACGAGTGGCCAGGACGGGCGGCCCCATGAAAGAGGTGTGCGGGGAATGGCGTGGTGAACCGGGGCTGCACGCCGATCTAGGGCGGGCGGGGATGCGTGGAGACAGTGACCATGATGAGGGTGCGACCTGCGAACGGTGTCGCGGTGCGTGGCGATCAGCGGCCCGACAGAGGTGGGGGCTGTCGCATCGCACTCAAGGTCGGCCGTCGTCGACGCTCATCTGACCTCGTTCGATACGTGGGCGTTAGGCCCAGAGACACGGGCTTGTGATAGCCCGTCGCGTGAACCGCAACGCTTGACAGTGCCATGAACGTTGCGGCACCGGGGGCTCCCGCGCAGCCACGTTGCTCTCGTGTCGCCTGTTGACAAAAGCGGGATACCGGGGACAGTGTGACGAATGCCACATTGCCGTAGATGACACGGGGGAGCGATGTCGAACCTTGGCGGGCAACAGGGGAACGTCGGGCGACGTTCGGTTCTGAAGGCCATATTCCTCTCTACGAGCGCGACTATCCCGATCGTCGGCTTCGCCGATCCAGCGAGCGCTGGGTATGCAGAGGGTGCGATTGTCGGCACGATTGCTGATGTCGGAGACGACAACCTTGTCCTGACGACAACCGCCGAGCCTCACCTACTGGTCACCCCACTGCCGGATGCAAGGATGTACAGCGGTGCGTTTGGCGAGATCGAAAACATATCTCGATTCTGCATAGGGGATAGAGTCGCAGCCCAAGGGCGGACTGACTCTTCTGGATTTAGTGCCGAAGCCATTGGGAGCGTCTTCACTGCGTTTGAGGGACGTGTCGAGGCGTTGGATGATGACTGCACGGTCGCCGTAACCAATGCCGGAACGATCGTGCTGACGGCCGGGCAATTGCCCTCCACGAGTGCAATCGTCGAGGATCGGCTTCGCGCTTGCGGTGGGGATTTTTGCATATGCGCATTTCTCATCTGCCACTGTTGCTGAGGCGGGCACTTATCGTCACCGTGGCTACCAGCCTCGGATCGATCGCCATCACTTCGTGTACCTCGGATACGGTGGCTGGGGGCCGGCCTACAGTGGAGTCATCTGCCAATACAAGCGGTTGTGCACCGGATGGCCAGAGAGCGATTGACGCCTTCTTTCGAGATTTCGACGATGGGCGCGCTAACGTCGCGCGTGCCTACTTTGCTCAATCGACCGCCTTCGAACGTTGGTGGGATCCCACCATGAAGAGCGGGGTACTCATCACATCGCGAAGAGATCTCGCCGAGCACCTTCGGAGGTTGCGCAGCCGAGGCACTCATTTACGTGTAACGGAGTTCCGTTCGTCGGGCGGCGGCTGGTTCATTTTTCATTTATCCGGGAATTTGGTTGATGATGTAACCTCGCGTGACGTGTTAGGAAAAGGACGAGTGGATTGTGCTTCTGGACGGCTGGCCGTCGTAGTTTATGGAACTCGGAGTCTGCGAGCTAGCTAAGTGACAACTATTCGGTAGTGAGGTGTCGGTCATGTGGATAGGCGTGTCTATCTGTGTGCTGAGCGCAATAATCGCCGCGCTCTTGCAGACGACCTTGCCTTGAACGCCGAATGCCGCGACCTGGATTGCGGGATTCGGTGGTCACCGAAGTCGCAACGGGAGAACTGCTAGTCCGATCTGGCTTTCTGGCTTTCTCTTACAACTATGACTTGTGGGACGCTGGTTGGAGGTTTGGCTGGAGCTCTGGCCGGTGCCGCCGGGGGCTCTGTCTCGCCTGGGGCCAGGTGCGTCATCCTGATGAGCATGGGCTTTACGTTAGTGGTAGGTCCAGCATTGAAGCCAGTACCACCTATTCAGTTTGACAAGAGACGCGCCAAGGCCTCCTCAGGCATGGGCCTACTGCTTGGGCAACCGCAAACGGCGCTTTGCTCGGTTTGGGAGTCACGAGTCGTATTGGCTTCTGGATCTTCTATCTCGTCCCGACCGGAAGTTTTGCTTTCGCTTCTCCTCTGCTTGGAGCCTTGATCTGGGGGAGTTATGCATTTGTGCGACTTGGTGCGGTCGCGGCGCTTGCGAACTATATGGAGTCCAACGGTGCTATGGGCTCTGTCAGCACAAGGCTGATAGCGCTAAGGGCCAAGTTCAACAGGCGTTCAATTCCGGTGACTGCGGTCCTAGGCGTTGGTCTGGCCCTATGGGCGGGTCTGCCGCCCTTGTCCTGACAGCGAGTGGCATCCGCGCCAGCCGATGAAACTGGCCGCGAGCTCCAGCTCGGATCACCGTTTCGGTCCGATCCCGCGCGCTGGCATTGAGAATGCTCAGCGTCGACTGCCTTCGGCTTTGAGCGGGCAACTCTCTGCGCATGTGGGACCACGCCGCCAATCGTCGGATCAATGAAGCCTAGGCCTGTGCCCTTGAGGGACAGGCGTGGCAGGACCAGCGACCGCCAAGACGCGAGCCGGTGGGGATCGCCCACTCCCAGCCCCAATCCGCTACCGGATTTCGAGGCGGCTCACCCGCTCAACACGCAGCATGGCCGTCGGACGTGCGCCGGGGCCGGTCCCAGCCGCGGTGATCACCACCGCGACCCGGCCCGTCGCCGACCTGCACACCGCCTGGCTCGGCGTCAACCCGCGCACGGGCAGCGACCACCTACCCGGTCCCCTACACGGTCAGGCGC
>DASTWW010000214.1:0-10883 GCA_035765755.1 Nocardioidaceae bacterium | reverse complement strand
GACCTCGAGGAGTACATCCGGGTGCTGCGCGAGCTGTGAGCTCGCGGTGCGGCCGCGCCGGTGAACATCCGGTCGCCGGGGCGCTTGAAAGGTAAAGATTCGGTAGCAACCACGGGGTTTTCGGCCGATTTCGGTGACAGCGATGGCCACGCCGGGTTGAATAGTTGTTGCTACGACCGCCGGTGACCCGAGACGCCGGCGGTCGTAGGCCTTTCCGGACCAATTCCACCGCTGCGCGCGGCTCGCGTAGGCTGTGCGTCCGGCGCCGGGCTCCCGGCCCCAGGGGCGTATAGCTCAGCGGTAGAGCTCTTGCCTTACAAGCAAGCGGTCGCAGGTTCGATCCCTGCTGCGCCCACCGAGTTTCCGGGACCAGCGGCGTCGCGCTGTATCGTTCGCGGCCGTGACTGCGCCCCTCTTCGACCGCTACGTGCTGCCCGGCGACCGGGTCTTCCCGGAGGGCATCACCGAGGGGCCGGACCACACGTTCTTCGTGGGAAGCACCACCGACGGCACGCTCTTCCGGATCCGCCCCGACCGACCGGAGGCCGAGGTGTGGTCGCCCGGCGGCCGGGACGGCCGCACCGAGCTGCTCGGCCTGCACGTCGACCCTCGCGGTCGGCTGGTCGCCTGTGGCGGGTCGACCGGCTCGTTGTTCGTGTACGACGCGGCGACCGGCGCACTCGTCGCACGTCGTACCGTGCCCGCCGACCGGGCGCTCCTCAACGACGTCGTCACCGACGCCGGATCCGCCTACGTGACGGACTCGGCCCGCCCGGTGCTGTGGCGGCTGCCGCTCGACACCGACGGCGCGGGTGCGGTGGGGGAGCCCGAGCTGCTGGCTGACCTGGCCGACGCCGGCGCTGACGAGGACAG
Organism: Nocardioidaceae bacterium; assembly: GCA_035765755.1. GTDB lineage: Bacteria > Actinomycetota > Actinomycetes > Propionibacteriales > Nocardioidaceae > DASSKA01. The sequence continues at coordinate 10,010 of DASTWW010000214.1, read as the reverse complement.
CTTCCTCAACGGCATCGTGCTCGACGACGGCGCGCTGCTGGTGGCCGCGCAGGGCGGCGGCGTGCTGTGGCGGGTCGAGCCGGAGACGGGCACCGCGACCGGGGTCGACCTCGGTGGGCTCGAGCTCGGCGCCGACGGTCTCCTGCTGCGCGCGGTCCCGGAGGGCACGCTGCTGCTCGGCGTCACTAACCGCGGCGAGAGCCGGGAGAGCCTGACCTTCGCGGTCACCGTGCTCCGGCTCGCCGAGGACCGGCGCAGCGCCGAGCTCGTGGCGGAGCTGCCGCTGCCCGCCGAGGAGTACGACGTGCCGACCACGATCGCCGACGACGGGGACCGGCTGCTCGTCGTGTGCGGGCAGGTTCTGCACCCGGAGCAGCCACGGCCGCCGTTCCTCGTCCGGGGGCTGGACCTGCCACGGTAAAAACTCCTAAAACGGACAAAAGGCCGGCGATTTTCGCTTCAGAACGCCGGCCGGGGGACCGATACTGGTCTCAGCACAACTTCACATCTCTCGGGACTGAGCATGTCGCCTGGGAGGAGCGAAGATGCTTGAGAAGATCGGGCCGGATCTGTTCGATCTGGCTGTTGAGGCCGACTGTCTGGCCGCCAAGGTACGCAACGCACGGTGCTGTGACGCGCTGCGCCCGTGCCGGAGCTGCCAGTTCCTGAGGACGAGCGTGCTCGCCCGCCGCATCGTGATCCGGGTGCCCCGCGTCCTGCGGACCCGCCCGGTGCTCGCGCTCCCGGCCCGGGCCGAGACGCCGGCGCTGCCCGCGCTGCTCGCCAGCTGACCAGCGCTCGAGAACAGGGCCGCCCGAGAGACAGGGCTCAGAGCCGGACGTCCAGCCCGAGCTTGGCGAGCGCTGCCTCGAGGGTGGCCCGGTCCAGCTCCCCGGCGTGCCGGTAGACCACGTGCCCCCCGGCATCGACGACCACCGTGTCCGGCACACCGGCGAACCGGAGCGCCCTCGCGACGGCACCCGCCTCGTCGTACACCTGCGGGTAGCTGACCCCGTGGTCGCCGAGGAACGCCAGCGCCCGTGACCGGGAGTCGCGCACGTCGACGCCGAGGAACAGCACCCGGTCACCGACCGTCCGGTGCGCCTGCTCCAGCAGCGGCAGCTCGCGCCGGCAGGGGCCGCACCACGACGCCCAGAGGTTGATCACCTCGGGACGGCCGCGGGTGGCCGAGACCGTCACCGTGCGCGCCGGCCGGGCCAGACAGGGCAGACCGAGGTGGGGAAGGCCCTCGATCGCGCGGCCCGCAGCGATCGGACAGGCGACGGACGCCGTGGGAGCGGGGGAGCCGCCACACCCGGCCAGCAGCGCGGCGACCAGGCCGACGCCCAGCAGGCGTGTGATCCAGATCACCATCCGGGCCACCTCGCTGCTAGTATCCCGGCCAAGGGGGACCAGCGTATCGCCGCGCCTGCGGCCTCGGGGCCGGTCCGCGTGGCCCTACGCCCAGCCGTGGGGGCGTGGCATGACCGGAAACCGGGTGCTCGTCGTGGACGACGAGCAGGGCATCTTGGGGTTCCTCTCGCGCGCGCTACGCGCCGAGGGCATGCGCGTCGACGTGGCCTCCGACGGTCCGGAGGGGCTGCGGATGGCGCTCGGCGGGTCCTACGACGTGGTGATCCTCGACCTGCTGATGCCCGGCCTGGACGGGCTGCACGTACTCGACCGGCTGGTGCACCGCAAGCCCGGCCTCGCCGTGATCGTGCTGTCCTGCCTGGCCGACACCGCCTCGAAGGTGCGCTGCCTGGAGATGGGGGCGGTGGACTTCCTCGGCAAGCCGTTCGCGCTCGAGGAGCTGCTCGCCCGGGTGAACGCGCGGATCCGCGACCGGGCCCCCGCCGACCGGTACCCGCTCCGCGCCCGCAAGGTGGCCCTCGACCCGGTGCGCCAGGAGGCCCGGATCGGCAGCCGGCTGGTGCCGCTGACCCGTCGGGAGTCGATGCTGCTCGCCGAGCTCGTCGAGCACGCCGGGATGCCGGTGTCCAAGCAGCGGCTGCTGTCCACGGTCTGGGGCTACTACTTCACGCCCACCACGAACGTCCTGGACGTGTACGTCCGCCGGCTCCGGGGCAAGCTGGGCGCGGACTCGATCGCCACCGTGCGCGGGGTCGGCTACGGGATCGACCTTGACTGACGTCGGCACCGCCGTGCGCCGGCACGACGTGGAGCTGGCCTGGTGGGCGTTCGTGGCCCTCAACCTGGCCGGGATCCTGTGGGTCGGCGAGTGGGCGACCGTGCCGTTCCACTTCATCTGGATCTCGCTCGCCCTCGTCTACGGCTGGCGGGCCTGGAGCCTGCGCGCCACCGCGGTCGTGCTCGGCGTGGTCATCGTGACCACCGGGGGAGCGCTGTGGGTGGCGGTGCTCGGCCAGAAGCAGGCCGCCGACGAGCTCACCGAGATCCCGCTGATGTCCGCGGTGTTCTTGGCCATGGTCTGGTTCGTACGACGGGCGCGCGCGGCGCAGCAGGAGACCGCGCTCGTCTCGGAACGGAACCTGCTGCTGCTGCACCGGGAGCAGCGGTTCCTCCAGGACGCCTCCCACATGCTGCGCACCCCGCTGACCGTCGCGCTCGGCTACACCGAGGTGCTGCAGCGCGGCAGCACCGATCCCGGCACGGTGGCCGACCTGCAGGTCGTGGTCGACGAGCTGCACCGGCTGCGCCGGATCACCGACCGGCTGCTCACCCTGGCCAGGACCGAGCAGGTGGACTTCCTGCGCCTCGAGGAGACCTCCGCCCGGGAGCTCGTCGAGCAGGTGCACCGGCGCTGGGCCGCGACGCCCACCCCGGCCCGGCTCGGCCGGGTCGAGGACGGCACCGTCCGCGTGGATCCGGACCGGCTCACCGAGGCGCTCGACGAGCTGGTCGCCAACGCGGCCGCCCACGCGGGCACCGCCACCGAGCTGTCCACCTGGCACCAGGACGGCGTCCAGGTGTTCTCCGTCGCCGACGAGGGGCCCGGCATCTCCGAGGAGGACACCGACACGCTCTTCGACCGCTGGACGCAGGGCCGGTCCGACGGCCACCACCGCGGCGCCGGCCTCGGCCTGGCCATCGTGAAGGCGGTCGCCGAGGCGCACCACGGGGACGTGACGGTCGCCAGCGGGCCGGCCGGCAGCCGGTTCGAGCTGCAGCTGCCCGCGGCACCGGCTCAGCGCTTCGTCGGGTCCGGGATGCTCACCGGCCGGTCGAAGTCGTAGTACCGGTCCTTCATGAAGTGGTTGGGCGCCCACATCCGCGACTCCAGCACCTGGCCGCTCGTCGCGTCGACGTACAACGTGAACCACACCGGCTCCGGATCGGTGCCGTGGCCGCCGAACACCGACACGAGCGTCACCGGATGCCCGCCGACCCGGCCCTGGCCGATCACCCGCACGTTGCCGAGCGGCCGGAACGGGTTCCAGGCGAAGTACGGCACCGGCGCCAGCACCCCGTTCGCCCTCCTCTTCCACGGGCCCGGCGGGCTCCTCCGGTAGACCGCGCGCCCCCGCCACAGGGTGTCCTGCGGCCCGGCGCCCCACCAGGTGCGGACCAGCATCTGGTGCGGCACCGCGTAGCGGTAGTCGCTGCGGATGCCGGACAGGTTCTCCCTGACCCGGTACGTCGACAGCGCGTCCATCCGGGCGAGCGCGGCCCGGACCAGGCCGGTGCCGTCCTGAGCCGGCAGCGCGGGCAGGCTGAACTGCGCCGTACCCCCCTTCGCGCCCGAGACCCGGACCAGGAGCGTGTCGTGCCCGCGGAGCCGGACCGGGGCGGTGCGGCAGACGGCGCCGCAGCGGGTCATCGCGGTCCACCGGCCGGCGACCTTCACCTGGGCCCGGGCCGCGGCGGTGGCCGGGTTCGCGAGGTAGACCCGGGCCTGGTTGGCGCCCGGCTGTCCCGGGGACAGCGTCAGCCCGACCATCACCGAGCCGGCACGACCACCCAGGGTCAGGTCGCCGGCGGCCGGGAACGCCGGGGGAGCGGTCGGGGTCGCCACGGCCGCGGCCTCGCTGGCCTCCTTCGGCACCACCGGGAACGCGGCGAGCGCCGCGGCGGCGGCCACCACGACGACCGCGAGGAGCGCCTCGGTGCCCAGGCTGAGCTTCCGGCGCCGCCAGGCGAGCACCGACAGCGGCACCATCACCGCGATGACCGCCGCCTTGGCGATCAGCACCAGGCCGTAGTCGGTGGTGACCAGCGCGGCCGGCCCGCCGAGCAGCTGCGCGGCCTGGACCGCGCCCAGCAGGACCGACGCCGCGAACGCCCACGGCGCCACGCGTGAGAACCGGGGCAGCAGCCGGGAGCCGACCCGCGGCCACTCGCCGCGCACCCGAAGCAGCGCGAGCGCCATGATCCCGCCGGCCCAGATTCCCGCGGAGGCCAGGTGGCCGGCGTTGACCGCCAGCCCCTGCCAGGCGGGCTCGACGTCGGCGCCGTGCCCGGCCAGCGCCATCGCGGCACACACGCCGACCAGCAGCACCGCGGAGGACCGGCCGCGCCACACGGCGACGCCGACCAGGCCGGCTTCCAGCGCGAGCCGGACGGTCCTGGCCCACCCGGTCACCTCGTTGGTGAGGTAGGTGGCCGCGCCGGCCGCCGACAGGCCCCCCGAGGCCGCCACGATCTCGCTGCCCACCACCAGCACCCCGCTGGCCAGCAGGGCCGCTGCCACGGTCCGCACCGGGAACCGCAGCCGCAGGTCGCCGCCGAGGTGCTCGACCAGCGCGATGCCGCACATGAGCAGCAGCAGGACGTACTCCACGGTGCGGAACACCGCGATGGTCATGTCCCGGGCCTCCGGGACCGGGGCGCTCGTCGCGGCGCCGGGCACCGGCACCGCGACCCCGAACCGGAAGGACCCGGTGATGATGTGCCCATCGATGCGGCTGACCGTCTTCCACTCCACCCGGTACACGCCCGTGGCGTTGCCGGCCAGCCGGGCGTGCATCTTCTCCCCGGACACGGCCGCCTCGGTGCGCCGGCCGCTCGGCCAGACCACGGTGGCCCGGGACAGGTGCGGCACCAGCGGCTCGTCGAAGACCAGGGTGATCTCGTCGGGTGTGGAGGCCAGCCGCGCCCCGGCGGGCGGGTTGGAGGACACCAGCAGGGCGTGCGCCTGGGCCGGGGCGGCACCCAGCAGCGCGGGGGCCAAAGCGAGCAGCAGCAGCGCGAGCAGGGTCGCCGGCCACGGCGGCCGGGGCCGAGAGGCGGGATCGCTGACCGGGTCCGGCACGTCCGGCCCCTTCAGCGCAGCAGCATGGCGAGCACCACGAGCACGGCCAGCGCCACGAGCACGGTGATGAAGACGGTGGCGTGGTACTGCGCGGGACTCGGCTCGGGCAGCCCGGCGGGGTTGCAGTCCTTGCACACGGACTTGCCCCACGCGGTGGCCTTGCCACACCGCACGCACTGGTCGTAGGAGTGCCGCATCAGGGCCGGCCCTCTCCTCGGGGAGACATCCACCTCAGTGTTGCCGCCGGGTCCGGTGTTCATGCTACGTCCTTCACGTGGGCGGAGGCGGTGTGGTGGTGCTGCCACTGCCGTCGTACGTCGAGCGCCCAACCGACCAGCGCCACGACCAGCAGGATGCCGCCCTCGACCAGCGCCCAGGTCGCGCCGAGCGCGCCGACCACCAGGCCGATCATCGACACGGCGAAGACCAGCGGCCAGATGGTCGGCTCCACGTGCGGCTCGGTCTCCGTGACACCCTCACCGGGCTTCGCCTCCTGCACCACCGACGCCCGGTGGACGCCGCGGATCAGGTAGGAGCCGATCACCAGCGCGCCGCCGGCCACGGTCAGGATCAGCACCCCCCCGTCGATGTCCCGCGAGTGCAGCCCGTAGAGCACGCCGTCGATGATCAGGAAGATCCCCAGCCCCCGGAAGATGTTCGCCAGCAGCCTCATCGTCGTACCTCCTCCCGCCTCACCGCAGTGCCCCGAGGTAGAGCACGGCGTACATGACAGCGCCGAGCCCCACCACGAAGTACCAGTAGATGGCCGCTGCCTGCACGGGGTCGCGGCGCAGCGCGAGCTCCCCGGTCCAGGCGCGCACGCCGACCAGGCCGAGCAGCGCCATCCCGCCGACCGCGTGCGCGAGCTCGAGCCCCAGCAGCGTGTAGAACAGCGTCTCGTAGATCCCGGCCCCGATGCTCATGTTCAGCTGCACCAGGCCGATCGCGGTCAGCGCGGTGAACACCGCGGCGCCGGCCCCGGTCGCCGCGAGCCAGGGGCCAAGGGTGCGCGGGTAGCCGGGCCGGTGCAGGGTGCGCAGCCCGACGGCCATGCACACCGCGGACGCCAGCAGCACCGCCACCGCGATGGTCGGCACCAGCAGGGACGGCGCCGCCACCCGCGCCGGCGGCCAGTTGGAGGAGGCGGTGTAGGACGAGGCGTACACCCCGAAGAACGCGGCGAAGAACACCGCCTCGGAGGCGACGAACAGCGTCATCCCGGTCACCGTGCTGCTGGCGCTCAGCACCGCGCGGCGGTCGGTGAGCTCGGCGGACTCCGCCGGGGTGCCGGCTGTGGTCATGACGTCGTCTCCTTGACCTCGGCGGCCCGCAGACGCAGGTCGCGGACCGGACGCTCGGAACGGATCTCCGGCAGACTGTCGAAGTTGTGCGGCGGCGGCGGCGAGGAGGTGGCCCACTCCAGGGTGTTGCCGAGCCACGGGTCGTCGACCGCGTCACGGGGCCGCCGCAGCGTGACGATGAGGTTGGCCAGGGCCACCAGCATGCTCACGCCGATCAGGTAGGCGCCCATCGTCTCGATGAAGTTGAGCGTGCCCCACCCGGTGTCCGCGGTGTAGAACGAGACCCGCCGGGGCATGCCCTCCAGGCCCAGGAAGTGCATCGGGAAGAACGTCACGTTGAAGCCGATGAACTGCAGCCAGAAGTGCCAGTAGCCGAGCTTGCGGTTCAGGGTCCGCCCGGTCATCTTCGGGAACCAGTAGTACATCGCGGCCATGATCGCGAAGATGCTGCCGCCGAACAGGACGTAGTGGATGTGCGCGACGACGAAGTAGGTGTCGTGCACGGCGAAGTCCATCGCCGGGGAGGCCATCCAGACGCCGTCGATGCCGCCGACCACGAACAGGGAGACGAACCCGAGCGCGAACAGCATCGCCGGCTCGAAGCGCAGCTTCCCGTTCCACAGCGTGAAGAGCCAGTTGAAGAACAGCACTCCGGTCGGCACCGAGATCAGCTCGGTGGTGATCGAGAAGAACGAGTCGTCGACCAGGCCGGTGGTGTAGAGGTGGTGCCCCCACACCGTGAAGGACAGCGCCATCACCAGCATCAGCGACAAGATCACGCCGCGGTAGCCGTAGAGCGGACGGCCGCTGAACACCGGCAGGATCTCCGACGTGATGCCCCAGGCGCCCATGATCAGCATGTAGACCTCGGGGTGACCGAAGAACCAGAACGTGTTCAGGTAGTTGGCGATCGCGCCGCCGTGCGCCGGGTCGAAGAACACCGTCCCGAGGTGCCGGTCGGCGAACAGCATCATCAGGGCAGCGGTCAGGGAGGGCACCGCCAGGATCACCAGGATGGAGGTGGTCAGGGTCGCCCAGGTGAAGATCGGCACCCGGGCCATGGTCATCCCCGGCGCCCGTAGCCGGAGCACGGTGACCACGAAGTTGATCGCGCCGAGCAGCGAGCTGGTGCCGACCACCATCAGGCCGAGGATCCAGAGGTCCTGGCCGGTGCCGCCCTGCAGGGCCAGCGGCACGTAGTTGGTCCAGCCGGCCGCCGCCGCACCGCCCTTGGTCAGGTAGCCGGCGAGGATGGTCAGCCCACCCACGGGAAGCAGCCAGAACGACAGCGCGTTCACCCGCGGGAAGGCCATGTCCAGCGCGCCGATCTGCAACGGCACGAAGTAGTTACCGAAACCGGAGAACAACGGCAGGATGACCAGGAAGATCATCAACGTCCCGTGGATCGTGAACGTCTGGTTGTAGTCCTGCGGCGACAAGAACGTGTTGTTCGGTCTCATCAGCTGCGTCCGGATCAGCATCGCCATCACGCCCGCGATCGCGAAGAACGCGAACGAGTTGAACAGGTACATGATCCCGATCTTCTTGTGATCGGTGGTCATCAACCAGTCGAGCAGACGTGACCGCTGTGGCTCTGGCGCGACCTGCGGGGCCGCGGTTTCGGTGCTCGTCATCGTTCTCCCTGGTCCTGGCTAGTGGGCTGTCCCGACGACCAACGTCCCCGACATCGCCGGGCCGTGGACGTTGCACTGGAAGTAGTACTTGCCGGCCGGCAGCGCGGGCACGGTGAACGTCTTGGTCGACGGGCCGGTGACGTTCGGCGTGGCGAACAGCTGCTTCTTGAGCGAGGAGCTCTGCCAGATCGCGAAGTTGTGGTCGACACCGTCGTCCTTGTTCACGACCGTGATCGTGAACGGCTTGCCGGCGAGCACGCCGATGCAGTTGGTGTTCCAGGAGATGTTGTGGGCGGTCAGCGTGACCGCGGAACCGGTCGGGGCACACGCCTTCTTCGTGGCCTTCGCCTTCGCGACGGCCTGCTGCTTGTGCACCCAGGTCTTGAACTCCGATTGCGGAACCACCTTGACGGTGAACTTCATCTGGGCGTGCCACAGGCCGCAGTACTGCGCGCACTGGGCCTTGTAGGTGCCGACCGTCGTCGGCTTGACCGTGAACGTGTTCGGGTGGCCGGGCACCGCGTTGCGCATGAACAGCAGGTCCGGCACGTAGAACTCGTGGATCACGTCCTGGGACTTCAAGGTGATCTCGGTCTGCTGGTCGACCGGCAGCTCCATGAGCATCGGCGTGCCGAGCGTCTTGCCGGCCACCGTGAACTTCTCGTTGGTGTACTCCGCCTGCCACGCCCACTGGAAGCCGGTCACCACGAGGTGCTCGGCCGGGTGGGCGGCCACCTTGTCCACCTTGCCCAAGGTGGCCTCCCCGAAGGCGAGCAGGATGATCACGATGACCAGCGGGCCGGCGAAGAAGGCGTAGAGCACCCGCGTGCGTCCGCCGTACTGCGGTGGCTCCGCGTCGTCGCCGCGGCGCTTGCGGAAGCGTACGACGGAGATCAGCAGCATGCCCTCGACGAACACGAACACCGGCAGGGCCAGCCACAAGATGATGTAGAAGAGATTGTGCACCTCGTGCGCCTTCGGCGAGATGCCCTCCTTGACGCAGCCGGAGGTCAGCAGCACGGGCACCAGCAGCCCGGCCAGCCGGAGCAACCGGGACGACCCGGTGCCGGGCGCCTCGCGGCGCCCGGCACGGCCCTTCGTGGTCATGTTCGGCACGGTCTACCTCACTGGGCTATCTCACTGGGCTATCTCACTGGGCTTTCTCACTGGGCGGTGAACTCGGTGTGCATGCCGATGGCCACGTGGGGTGGGCCCTCGCCGCCGCCGGCCTTGCCGGTCTGCCAGCAGGTAGCCACGTAGTTGCCCGGTGGCAGGTCGAGGGTGAGCACGGTGGAGCCGCCGGTGGTCACGTCGCCGCTGTCACCGACGTGGATCCAGTCGTCCTCGCCCTTGTCGCCCTTCTGCTTCGCGTCGGCCACCACGTCGTCGGCGGTCTTGCCGTTGGGCAGCTTGAGCACGACGAACTCGTGCGTGATCTGGAAGGACTCGTCGTTGGTGAAGCTCACCGTGAACGGCGAGTTGGCGGGAACGGTGCTGGGCATGCCGTGGTAGGTGAAGCTCTTCACCGACACGTCGTAGCTCGGGGACTCAGGGCTGCTCGGCACGGATGCAGACGTGCTGGCGGTGAACTCGGTGTGCATCCCGATCGCCACGTGGGGTGGGCCCTCGCCGCCGCCGGCCTTGCCGGTCTGCCAGCAGGTGGCCACGTAGTTGCCCGGTGGCAGGTCGAGGGTGAGCACGGTGGAGCCGCCGGTGGTCACGTCGCCGCTGTCACCGACGTGGACCCAGTCGTCCTCGCCCTTGTCGCCCTTCTTCTTCGCGTCCGCCACCACGTCGTCGGCGGTCTTGCCGTTGGGCAGCTTGAGCACGACGAACTCGTGC
>DASTWW010000213.1:0-10842 GCA_035765755.1 Nocardioidaceae bacterium | reverse complement strand
CGACTGGTTCCAAGGACTCTTCTCGTGATCTCTTTCCGCTACCACATCGTCTCCATCGTCTCGGTGTTCCTCGCGCTCGCGATCGGGGTGGCGCTGGGCGGTGGCCCGCTCAAGGGCGAGGTGGACCACACTCTGGTGAACCAGGTCAAGGCCGACCGGAAACAGCGGGCCGACATGCGCGCGCAGATCACCGCGCTGCGCCAGACCAGCCACTTCGAGGACTCCTTCGCCTCCACCGTGGCGCCCGGGCTGCTGTCCGGCAGTCTCAAGGGCCGGGTGGTCACCCTCGTCGTACTCCCGGACGCCCGGCAGTCGACGGTCACGGACCTGTCCACCCTGATCGGGCAGGCCGGCGGCACGGTAGGCGGCACCCTGCGGATGGGCCAGAAGCTCCTGGACGTGGCCAACAAGCAGCTCGTCGACGAGCTGGGCAGCCAGCTGCGGGCCAGCGCCTCCGACGTGAACGTGCCGAAGGGGGCCAGCGGCTACCAGCAGATGGGGGCGCTGATCGCCCGCGCCATCGGCACCACCGAGGACGGCGGCGCGGCCATCGACGACACCGCCAACAGCATCCTGGCCGGGCTGAGCACCGCCGGGCTGATGACCTCCGAGGGAGACGTGAACCGGCGCGGCAGCCTCGTGCTCATCGTGGCCGGCCCGTCCCAGGCCGGCAGCCAGACCCAGCAGGGGTCCAGCACCATCCTGGCCACCCTCGCGGAGGAGATCGACGCCGACACCGACGGGGTGGTGGTCACCGGCCCGGTGACGGCGGCCCGCACCAACGGCCCGATCGCGGCGATCCGCGCGGACGTGGTGGCGGCTCGTGACGTGTCCACCGTCGACGTGGTCGACCGGGCCGCCGGCCGGGTGGTCACGGTGATGGCGCTGGCCGACCAGGCGCAGGGCAGGACCGGAGCGTACGGCGCGGTGAACGCGGCCGACGGCGCGATGCCCGGCGCCGCTCCTGCGGGCGGCTGAGCGACTTGTCAGGGGTCACCCGGCTCCAGCCGGTTCCAGCCGGGTCACCTCCTGACAACTCGGCGCGTCGTGGCCACGCCCGGCCAGGGCTTGGTAGCCTAGAACCCCGTGGACGGTGGGTGTGAATCCGCCGCAGCCGCAGCCGTAACCGCCGCAACCACGGGAGTCTCCTTGGCCGCACCCCAGCCGACACGTCATGTCTTCGTCACCGGCGGAGTCGCCTCCTCACTCGGGAAGGGCCTGACCGCCTCGTCGCTGGGGAGCCTGCTGAAGTCGCGCGGCCTGCGGGTCACCATGCAGAAGCTCGACCCCTACCTCAACGTCGACCCCGGCACCATGAACCCGTTCCAGCACGGGGAGGTGTTCGTCACCAACGACGGCGCGGAGACCGACCTCGACGTCGGCCACTACGAGCGGTTCCTGGACACCGACCTGTCCCAGACGGCCAACGTCACCACCGGCCAGGTCTACTCCGAGGTGATCGCGAAGGAGCGGCGCGGCGACTACCTCGGGGACACCGTGCAGGTGATCCCGCACATCACCAACGAGATCAAGGAGCGGGTCCGGGCGATGGCTGGTCCCGACGTGGACGTGGTGATCACCGAGATCGGCGGCACCGTCGGTGACATCGAGTCGCTGCCGTTCCTGGAGGCCGCCCGGCAGCTGCGCCACGACGTCGGCCGGGACAACTGCTTCTTCCTGCACGTGTCCCTGGTGCCCTACATCGGGCCGTCCGGTGAGCTGAAGACCAAGCCGACCCAGCACTCGGTGGCCGCGCTGCGGTCGATCGGCATCCAGCCCGATGCCATCGTGTGCCGCTCGGACCGGCCGATCCCGGAGTCGGTGAAGCGCAAGATCTCGCTGATGTGCGACGTGGACGACGAGGCCGTGGTCAACGCCAGCGACGCCTCGTCGATCTACGACATCCCGAAGGTGCTGCACGGCGAGGGGCTCGACGCGTACGTCGTACGCCGGTTGAACCTGCCGTTCCGGGACGTGGACTGGACCCGCTGGGACGACCTGCTCCGGCGGGTGCACCACCCGGTGGAGGAGATCAGCGTCGCGCTGGTGGGCAAGTACGTCGACCTGCCCGACGCATACCTGTCCGTGGTGGAGGCGCTGCGTGCCGGCGGCTTCGCCCACGAGACCCGGGTGAACCTGAGCTGGGTGCCCTCCGACGAGTGCCAGACCGACGAGGGTGCGGCCAAGCACCTGGCCGAGGTGGACGCGGTGTGCGTGCCCGGCGGGTTCGGGATCCGGGGCATCGAGGGCAAGCTCGGGGCGCTCGAGTACGCCCGCGAGCACAAGATCCCCACGCTGGGCCTGTGCCTGGGGCTGCAGTGCATGGTCATCGAGTACGCCCGCCACGTCGCGAGCATCGAGGGCGCCAACTCCTCGGAGTTCGACGAGCACTGCGACGAGCCGGTGATCGCCACCATGGCCGAGCAGAAGGCCTACGTCTCGGGAGCCGGTGACCTCGGCGGCACCATGCGGCTCGGGCTGTACCCGGCCGCCCTCAAGGAGGGCAGCCTGGTCCGCGAGGTGTACGGCGAGGCGAAGGTCGAGGAACGGCACCGGCACCGGTACGAGGTCAACAACGCCTACCGGGAGCGGCTGGAGGCCGCCGGGCTGGTCTTCTCCGGCCTGTCGCCGGACAACAACCTGGTCGAGTACGTCGAGCTGCCCCGCGAGGCGCACCCGTACTACGTGGCCACCCAGGCGCACCCGGAGCTGCGCTCGCGGCCGACCCGGCCGCACCCGCTGTTCGTCGGCCTGGTCGGCGCCGCCCTGGAGCGCCAGCGCGAGCTGCGGTTCCCGATCGACGAGTCCGGCCTGCGCCGGCCGCCCGCCGCGCGCGAGACCGACGAGGCAGCCGAGGAGTCGAGCGAGCCGGCCGGCCTGGCCCGGTGAGCGACCCCGCCCACCTGCCTGCGGACCGTCCGGAGTCCTGGCCTGTCGTCTCGAGCGAGGACCTCTACCGCGACGACTGGGTGATGGCGCTGCGCCGGGACCTCATCCACCGACCGGACCGGCCCGGCGAGCAGTTCTCCCGGCTGGTGCTGGAGCACCCGGGCGCTGTGATGGTGCTGGCGATCGACGACCAGGATCGGGTGCTCGTGCTGGACCAGTACCGGCACCCGGCCGGCGTGCGTTTTGTCGAGCTGCCGGCCGGTCTGTGCGACGCCGAGCACGAGGACCCGCTGGCCACCGCGAAGCGGGAGCTGGTCGAGGAGGCAGCGGTGCAGGCGGGCTCCTGGGAGCACCTGCTGACGGCGTACTCCTCCCCGGGCATCACCTCGGAGCGGATGGAGTTCTTCCTGGCCCGCGACCTGGCAGCGGCCGACCGTGGTGACTTCGTGCTCGAGCACGAGGAGGCCGACATGACCGTCTCCTGGGTCCGGTTCGACGACCTGCTGGAGGCGGTGCTCGCGGGCCGGGTCACCGACGGCCCCCTCGCGCTGGCTGTGATGCGTTACGCACTGCGACGTGCCCCACACCCGGCCGGGGGCGTTCGGCCGGAATAGACTTCGCGGCGTCGCGGCAATGGCGCCCGACGCTCAACGAGAGGCTGGACAGCAACGATGAAGGTCGGCGTACCCAAGGAAGTCAAGAACCACGAGTACCGCGTGGCCATCACCCCTGCGGGTGTGCACGAGCTGGTCCAGCACGGCCACGAGGTGTTCGTGGAGGCGACGGCCGGCGAGGGCTCGTCGATCACCGACGAGGAGTTCCAGGCCGCCGGAGCACGCATCCTCGGCTCCGCCGACGAGGTCTGGGGGACCGGTGACCTGATCCTCAAGGTCAAGGAGCCGATCGAGGTCGAGTTCCCGCGCATGCGCAAGGGCCAGGTGCTGTTCACCTACCTGCACCTGGCCGCGTCCAAGCCCTGCACCGACGCGCTCCTCGAGCGCGGGGTGACCGGCATCGCCTACGAGACCGTGCAGACCCCGGACGGGGCGCTGCCGCTGCTCGCGCCGATGAGCGAGGTCGCCGGCCGGCTCGCCCCGCAGGCCGGCGCCTACCACCTGATGCGCTCCGGAGGCGGGCGCGGGCTGCTGATCGGCGGCGTCTCGGGCGTGTACGCCGGCAAAGTGGTCGTGATCGGCGCCGGCGTCTCGGGCATGAACGCCGCCGCGATCGCGCTGGGCATGCAGGCAGAGGTGCTGCTGCTGGACAAGAACATCGACAAGCTGCGCCAGGCGGACCGTATCTACCAGGGGCACCTGCAGACCGTGGCCTCCAACGCTTACGAGGTCGAGCGGGCGGTCATCGACGCCGACCTGGTCATCGGCGCGGTGCTGGTGCCCGGCGCGAAGGCGCCCACGCTGATCTCCAACGACCTGGTCAGCCGGATGAAGAAGGGCTCGGTGCTCGTCGACATCGCCATCGACCAGGGCGGCTGCTTCGAGGACTCCCGCCCGACCACGCACGCGTCGCCGACGTACACCGTGCACGACTCGATCTTCTACTGCGTGGCGAACATGCCCGGGGCGGTCCCGCACACCTCGACGTACGCGCTCACCAACGTGACGCTCCCGTACGCCGTGGCACTGGCCAACAAGGGCTGGCAGCAGGCGCTGCGTGACGACCACTCGCTCGCGCTCGGGCTGAACACCCACGACGGCCAGCTCACCTACGCGCCGGTCGCGGAGGCGCACGGGATGGACTGCACCTCGCTGGACGGGGTGCTCGGCTGAGCGCTCCTGGCCGCGACGACACGTCGGCCGGTGCCTCCGCGGGGCCGGCCGGCTCGGCGCTGACCCGGGCGGTGCGCACCTACCTCGACCACCTCACCGTGGAGCGAGGGCTGGCCGACAACACGCTGAAGTCCTACCGCCGCGACCTGCGGCGCTACCTCGGCTACCTGGGGCAGCGGGGGGTGGCCGACCCGGCGGCCATCGACGAGCAGACCGTGTCCGGGTTCCTGATGGCGCTGCGTGAGGGGGACGCCGAGCACCCGCCGCTGAGCGCCGGCTCGGCCGCCCGCACCGTCGTGGCGGTGCGCGGGTTCCATCGCTTCGCCGTGCGTGAGGGTCTGGCTAGCGCGGACCCCTCGGCCGGTGTGCACCCGCCGGCCCCCGCCAAGCGGCTGCCGAAGGCGCTGCCGCTCGGCGACATCGAGGCGATCCTGGACGCCGCGGGCGCGCCCGGCACCGTGCTGGCGCTGCGCGACCGGGCACTGCTCGAGCTGCTCTATGCCACCGGCGCCCGCATCTCCGAGGCGGTCGGCCTGGACGTCGACGACGTGGACCTCGCACCCGCCGACCGCGCCGCAGACGCTCCGGACGGGCAGGGCACCGTGCTGCTGCGCGGCAAGGGTGGCAAGCAGCGCGTCGTGCCCATCGGCTCCTACGCCAGGGCGGCGGTGCAGGCCTACCTGGTGCGGGCCCGGCCGACGCTCTCCTCGGCGGGACAGGCGACCCCCGCCCTGTTCCTGAACGCCCGCGGCGGGCGGCTGTCACGGCAGAGCGCGTGGACGGTGCTGGTGAAGGCCGCAGAGCGCGCAGGGGTCACCGCGGAGGTATCCCCGCACACGCTGCGGCACTCCTTCGCCACCCACCTGCTCGACGGCGGCGCGGACGTCCGCGTGGTCCAGGAACTGCTCGGCCACGCGTCGGTGACCACCACCCAGGTGTACACGCTGGTCACCGTGGACAGCCTGCGCGAGGTCTACGCCAGCAGCCACCCCCGCGCCCTCGCCTGATCCTCACCGGCGCGCCTGCCACATGCACACCCCTCGCCCGGATTTACTGGGGCCGTACTCGCGTGGCGCGGTCGACCGGTCAGTCGGCTTGTCGGTCGCAACACGCACCACATAGAGTCGCCGCGTTGCGCGCGCGACGGACCGAGGTGTCGGCGAGTCGGCACGTGCAGCGCGGCCACGACGAGAGGCGAAGTGCGCGTGAACGACTTCGGAGCAGGTTCGGTTGGCACCAGCGCATCCGTGATCCCGCCGCTGGTCGACCCACGACGGGCCCATCCCGGCTCGGCGCAGACCCCCTCTTCCCCGATACCTTTCGACGGTCGCACAGGAGACACCGAACGCGTGAGCGAGCCCATCCCGTTCCCCGACGCGCAGCCGGAGCCGGCCGAGCCGGTGCTCGGCCCCACCGGACGGCCGATGCCGGACCTCCCCGAGCCGCGGCCGGTGGCCTCCCACGGTGGCGCCCGGGTGATCTCGATGTGCAACCAGAAGGGCGGCGTCGGCAAGACCACCACGACCATCAACCTCGGCGCTGCGCTCGCGGAGTTCGGCCGCAAGGTGCTGCTTGTCGACTTCGACCCGCAGGGCTCGCTGTCGGTCGGGCTCGGGCTGAACCCGCACGAGATGGAGCTGTCCATCTACAACCTGCTCATGGAGCGCGACGTCGAGCTCGCCGAGGTGGTGGTGCCCTCCGGCGTGCCGGGCATGGACCTGCTGCCGTCGAACATCGACCTGTCCGCGGCGGAGGTGCAGCTGGTCCACGAGGTGGCCCGCGAGCAGACCCTGCAGCGGGTGCTGGCGCCCGCGCTCGCCGACTACGACGTGATCCTCATCGACTGCCAGCCGTCGCTCGGGCTGCTCACCGTCAACGCGCTCACCGCGTCCGACGGGG
The DNA here is from genome assembly GCA_035765755.1 of Nocardioidaceae bacterium. GTDB lineage: Bacteria > Actinomycetota > Actinomycetes > Propionibacteriales > Nocardioidaceae > DASSKA01. The sequence goes on along the minus strand of DASTWW010000213.1, from coordinate 4,267 downwards.
TGATCGTGCCGCTGGAGTGCGAGTACTTCGCGCTGCGCGGTGTCGCGCTGCTCAAGACCACCATCGACAAGGTCCGCGAGCGGCTGAACCCCAAGCTGACCATCGAGGGCGTCCTCGGCACCATGTACGACGGGCGCACCCTCCATGGCCGCGAGGTCATGGAGCGTCTCGTGCAGGCCTGGGGCGACACCGTCTTCCACACCGTGATCCGGCGCACCGTGAAGTTCTCCGACTCCACCGTCGCCGGGGAGCCGATCACCAGCTACGCCAGCTCGTCCGCCGGGGCGAACGCCTACCGGCAGCTGGCCAAGGAGGTGCTGGCCCGTTGCCTCGACGGGTGAGCCTGCCGTCCGCAGACGACCTGTTCCGCCCCACCGCCGCGCCCGAGGACCTCGAACCCGCTCCCGAGCAGCCCGAGCAGCCACCGGCCGCGCCGCCTGCGCGCCTCCAGGTCACCGAGGCCGAGCAGGAGTCGGAGCCGGAGCCGGCGAAGGAGCGTTCCAGCGGACGCGTCAGGCACGACGAGAAGATGACGGTCTACGTGACCGCGGACGAGCTGCTGGACCTCGAGCACGCGCGGCTGGCGTTGCGCCGTGCGCACGGGCTGGCCGTGGACCGCGGTCGCCTGGTCCGGGAAGCGGTCGCGATCGCCCTCTCGGATCTCGAGGCGCGTGGTGAGGACAGTCTGATCGTCCGGCGGCTGACCGGCTCGTGAGCACCGACATGATGGCGGCTCCGGAGGCCGGGGAGGAGCCCGGGGCGGCCGGCGGCTTCGCCGTACGCCTGGACAACTTCGAGGGTCCGTTCGACCTGCTGCTCTCGTTGATCTCCAAGCACAAGCTGGACATCACCGAGGTGGCCCTGTCGAAGGTCACCGACGAGTTCATCGCCCACATCAAGGCCGGCGCCGGCGCCGCCGGCGGCTGGGACCTGGAGCAGACGTCGTCGTTCCTGCTCGTCGCATCCACGCTGCTGGACCTCAAGGCCGCTCGGCTGCTGCCGAAGGGCGACGTGGAGGACGAGGAGGACCTGGCGCTGCTGGAGGCCCGCGACCTGCTGTTCGCCCGGCTGCTGCAGTACCGCGCGTTCAAGCAGGTCGCCGGCGTCCTGGAGCGGCGGCTGGACCAGGAGTCGCGGCGCTACCCGCGCGCCGTCGGGCTGGAGGAGCGGTTCGCCACCCTGCTGCCGGACGTGCTGATCGGCCTGGGGCTGGAGGAGTTCGCCGCGCTGGCCGCCCGAGCGCTGGAGCCGAAGCCGGCCGTCGAGCTGTCGCTGACCCACCTGCATGCGCCCACCGTCAGTGTCCGCGAGCAGGCCGCGGTGGTCGTCTCCCGGCTGCGCCGCAACGGAGCCATGACCTTCCGGGCGCTGGCTGCGGACTCCCCGGATACGCTCACCACGGTGGCCCGATTCCTGTCCCTGCTCGAGCTGTTCCGGGAGGGCGTGGTGGCCTTCGACCAGGTCAGCCCGCTCGGCGAGCTGACCGTCCGCTGGACGGGGGCCGCGGAGGGCGAGGTCGCGATCACCGACGAGTTCGACGGCACCGCCCCCGAGCAACACACCGACGGGCCGCCGGAGAGCGAGCCGAACCAGGAGGAGGCGCCGTGAGCGAGCCGCAGGACCAGGCCACGGCCGAGCCCACCCTCGAGGTGCCCCTCGCGCCGCTGCGCCCGGCGCTGGAGGCGGTGCTGATGGTGGCCGACCAGCCGCTGGACCACCTGACCCTGGCCGCGGTGGTCGGCTACCCGCCGGACCAGGTCGCCATGGCGCTCACCGGGCTGGCCGAGGAGTACGCCGACCAGGAGCGCGGCTTCGACCTGCGCAACGTGGCCGGCGGCTGGCGCTACTACACCCGCGACGAGCTCGCCCCGGTGGTGGAGAAGTTCGTCCGCGACGGGCAGCAGGCCCGGCTCACCCAGGCCGCCCTCGAGACGCTGGCCGTGGTGGCCTACAAGCAGCCGGTGAGCCGGGCGCGGGTCTCGGCGATCCGTGGCGTGAATGTCGACGGGGTGATGCGCACCCTGGTCACCCGGGGCCTGGTCGAGGAGTGCGGCACCGACGCGCAGACCAGCGCGCTGCTCTACCGCACGACCGGCTACTTCCTGGAGCGGATCGGGGTCTCGTCGATCGACGAGCTGCCCGAGCTCGCGCCGTTCCTGCCCGAGATGGCCGACGTGGACGATCCCGACGCGCGCCCAGAGGAGGCCGCCGCGCAGGATTCGGCATGAGCGAGTCCGACGACGGGCTGGTGCGGCTCCAGAAGCTGCTGGCCCAGTCCGGGGTGGCCAGCCGTCGCAAGTGCGAGGAGCTGATGCTCGCCGGCGAGGTGGAGGTCGACGGGCAGGTGGTCACCAGGCTCGGCACGAAGGTCGACCCGGCCACCGCGGTGATCCGGGTCTCGGGACGACGGCTGCCGCCCGCGAGCCCGCACGTGTACCTGGTGCTGAACAAGCCTCGCGGCGTGGTCTCCACGATGTCGGACCCGGAGGGCCGGCCGACCCTCTCGAAGTACGTCGCCGACCGGCCGGAGCGGCTCTTCCACGTGGGCCGGCTGGACACCGACACCGAGGGACTGATCCTGCTCACCAACGACGGCCAGTTCGCCCAGCGGGTCGCCCACCCGTCGTACGAGCTGGAGAAGACCTACGTCGCCGAGGTGCGCGGCGTGGTCCGCCGCCCGACGCTGGCCCGGCTGACCGGCGGGGTGACCCTCGAGGACGGTCCCGTCGCGGTGCACCGCACCAAGGTGCTGTCCACCCATCAGGACCGGTCCATCGTCGAGCTGGTCATCCACGAGGGCCGCAACCGCATCGTGCGCCGGCTGCTCGACCAGGTGGGGCACCCGGTGGTGCGGCTGACCCGCACCGAGATCGGCCCGGTGCAGCAGCGCGAGCTGCGCACCGGCCAGCTTCGCGAGCTCACCCGCGAGGAGCTCGGAGCCCTGCTCGACCTCGCCGAGCTGTAGTCCCATTAGGGTGGCCCCGTCAGGAGGTGGTCACCGGTGGCGGTGCGGGCGGTCCGCGGAGCGACCCAGCTCGAGGACGACGTGCGCGAGCACATGCTCGCGCGCGTGGCCGAGATGGTGGAGACGGTGATGGAGGTCAACGGGCTGACCGTCGACGACTTCATCAGCGTGATCTTCACCGCGACGTCGGACCTGGTCTCGGAGTTCCCGGCGTACGCCGCCCGCAAGCTGGGCTTCGGGGAGGTGCCCCTGATCTGCACCCGGGAGCTGGAGATCGAGGGCTCGATGCCGCGGGTGGTGCGGATGCTCGCGCACGTGGAGACCGAACTGACTCGCGCGGAGATCACCCACGCCTACCTGCACGGTGCCGCCGGGCTGCGCCGTGACCTCACCCACGTCCGCGAGGTCCCCGACCCGCCGGCGGGCTCGTGAGCCCGAGCGAGGCGGTGCCCGGTCCGGTGCTGGTGGTCGGTGCCGGGCTCCTCGGCACGTCGATCGGGCTGGCGTTGCGGCGCCGCGACGTGGACGTCGCCGTGTCCGACGTACGCGCCGAGAACGCCCGGATCGCAACCGCGCTGGGTGCGGCCAACGTGGGCGCGGACTGCGAGCCCGCCGTCGTCGTGGTCGCGGTCCCGCCGGACCACCTCGGCGCCGTGATCGCCGAGCAGCTGCGGCGTGGGGCCCCGGTGGTCACCGACGTGGGCAGCGTGAAGTCCGCGCCGCTGGCCGCCGCGGCGGCACTGGTCGGCGACGACGCGCTGCGCCGCTACGTCGGCGGCCACCCGCTGGCCGGCAGCGAGCGCTCCGGGCCGTTCGCGGCCTCGGCCGCGCTGTTCGACGGGCGGCCGTGGGCGCTCACCCCGCACGAGCGGTCTGCCCCGGACGCCGTCGAGGCGGTGGCCGCCCTGGCCCGTGCCTGCGGGGCGACCCCGGTCACCCTCGACCCGGTCGAGCACGACGAGGCGGTGGCCCGCACGTCGCACCTGCCGCACCTGCTCGCTGCCCTCGTCGCGGGCCGGCTCGCCGACGCGCCGCCGGAGCACCTGGCGCTGTCCGGGCAGGGTGTGCGCGACGTCACCCGGATCGCCGCCGGCGACCCTGCCCTCTGGCAGCAGATCGTCGCGGCGAACACCGAGGCGCTCTACGCGCTGCTGCGCGACGTCCGCAACGACGTGGACGTCCTGCTGGACGCCCTGCACGAGGGCGACCGCGACAAGATCGCCACGGTGCTCGGTCGCGGGGTGGCCGGCACCGCCAAGATCCCCGGCAAGCACGGCGCTCCCGTGGTGGAGGAGGCCGTGG